>JAGBNH010000010.1 GCA_017634475.1 Eubacterium sp. | reverse complement strand
GTCTGAATTATTACAGGGGGCATTTTGCCCTTTTTTTGATGAGGGGAAAACAAAAAACAAAACGAGACAGGTTACGGACGCGATTCATCATTTTCTGCAGGGGATTTGGCAAAAATAAATCTTCATGAAAGAACCCTGACCATTTAGCGAAATTCCTTGTTTTCACCGACGGAATGGTGTATTATACAAATGCATCGATTAACTTTTTTTAAGGAGGGTAACATTATGGCATATGTAATTGGTGATGCATGCATCGGTTGCGGTGCTTGTGCCGGTACTTGCCCGGTAGGCGCAATTTCCGATAATGGCGGTCAGTTCGTTATTGATGAGAATATGTGCATCAGCTGCGGCGCTTGTGCAGGTGGATGTCCGGTAGGAGCAATCTCCGAGGGTTAATCCCGATTCTACCATGGGAGCATCGCCCTACGGGCCGCGCGAAAAAAGGGACATGCTCCGAAAGGAGCATGTCCCTTTTCTATCGCCGAAATATACACCCTCTGTTTTATAATGGGTGTCAAACCTCCTTTCTGTCTTAGTCTGCCGTACGTACAGGTCCGGGGCAAAGGCGAGGAGGTAAACCTGTGATGTAGTCCTGCTCATGCCGGAACATTTCCGTACGGGCTTATGGTCTGTGTCGGGATCCTGCCGGGAATCCGGCGTATCGGACATTTGAAAAGTAAGAGATGTTCAATGGATATGTTACCCGCTGAAAGTCGTTTTTGCAAGGAAAAAAATATGCAGATCTGTTGCATGAAACAATCCTTGTCCTCGGCATTTTGGTTACTCAATAGATGAACGGGAAGAATGAATGAGAAAAGAAAGAATAGATCAGAATAAGATCCGTTTTATCCTGAACCGTCAGGATCTTGCGGAACGGAATATCAACACCAGGGAACTGAAATACGGTACGCCGGAGGCGAAGAGTCTTTTTGACGAGCTGATCTCCATGGCCCGGGAGGAGCTGGGGCTGGGATCCGGGATACATCCCATGATGGTGGAAGCCATTCCCATGGGAGAATCCGGTCTGGTGGTGAATATCAGCAAGGTGGAAAATCCGGATGAACTGGATCCCCGGTTCTCCCGATTCTCCAACGGCATCGATATGGACCGTATGGAACAGGGGCCCGGAAGCGTGGAAGGTCCGGTACCCGATTTCCGGGATGACGCAGCCATGGGCGGACCGGGATATGAACCGCAGCCCGGCGGACCGGGGGGTGAGCCCTCTGAGGAAGAGGAGTCTCCGGAAGGCCCGGGTTCCTTTACGCCGGATGGGGAAATAAACGCCGGCCCCGGGGGATCCTATGAGGGTGAGGAGGAGAATCCGGACGGCCCTCCACCGGACGGGATCCAGATCCAGCAGGGTCCGGAGATCCGGGCGGAGATCAATATCCCCGGTTCTTCGGCCATTGATCCCGGAGAGCTGATGAACGTGATCGATAATATCATGTCCGGTATCGCCGGCAAGATCGATGAGAGCATAAAACGGGGCAAGGAGAAGAAAGCCGGTCCCACGCCCCCTGAGACCCCCTCCAGGGAAAACAAGGGGGCTTCCCCGGAATCCGCTGCGGTCTATGAGTTCCGGGAGCTGCAGAGCGTGATCCGTGCGGCAAAGCTTCTGGCACCGAATTATCACAGTGAGAGCATATTATACAAGAACCCGTTGAACCGGAAATATTATCTCTATATCGGTACGGAACACAATACGCCGCAGGAGTTCCAGAACGCCCTGGCCATTCTGAATGAATTCGGAATGCGCTGCCGGATCAATTATTCCACAAAGGCGTTTTTTGAGGAACATATGGAGAAAATCCTGGTGGATGCGCTCACTCATTTGAGTGAGCTGGGATAATGAAACGGAAACAGGTTTAGGAGGTGGGGATTTGGATAAGCGAAAAAGGGTACATGCCCTTGCGCTCTTTCTGATCATTGCCATGGTCCTGCTGGTGGGGATCATCCTTCTGCAGGGAAAATATGAAAAGGAAGAGCCTATCGGCTTCGCTATGCGGGACGCCGTGCTGCATGACATCAATAAGGTCAGTCTTTTCGGATTGGAGGTCAATCCGGCACTGATCTCCGGATTTACGGTGACCGGCGTGGTACTGCTGTTTGCCTTGATCCTTCGGATCTTTGTGATCCCGAGATTTAAACTGAAACCCGGGAAGCTGCAGCTTCTCATTGAAGAGTGGGTGGGCTTTTTTGACCGGCTGGCCAAAGGGAACAGCCCCCACAGGAACCATTTTCTGGGAGCCTATCTCTTCGCTGCCGGAAGCTACATTTTCATCGGAACCTGTTTTGAGCTGTTCGGTATACAGGCGGTCACCACGGATAACATTTCCATTGCCATGCCGGCGCCCCTTGCGGACATTAACGGCGCCATCATGATGGGCTGTCTCTCGTACCTGGTGATCCTGTCGGGCGGTATCGCAGGAAACGGAATGCGCGGCGTGGGGAAGACGCTGAAGGATTTCTCCCTTCCCATCTCCATGAGCTTCCGATTGTTCGGTGCGCTGCTCTCCGGTATGCTGGTCACGGAGCTGGTCTATTATTACATTTCCTTAAGCTTTGTGCTTCCGGTGGTGGTAGGCGTGCTCTTCACCCTGCTGCATGCACTGATCCAGACCTATGTACTTACCATGCTGACCTCAGTGTTTTACGGAGAAGTTACGGAGTAGCCAATAGTTTATTCAAGTCAATCGTGTGACTGTCCGGGGGGCCGGAAGGTCGCATCATGTATTAATCATATTCCAGGAGGAATCGATCATGAATATCAGAGTAACAAAGAAGCTTCCCATCATCCTTGCAGTTGTGATCCTGCTGCTCATCGCCGGGATCTTTGCAGGAAAGATGATCGTAAATGCCAAGGCCGCAAGTGATACTGCCGTAAGCACACAGACCGTAAAGGAAGAATCCACAGGCGTATCCGACGAAGAGGCTCTGGTCCTTACCGCAGCCGCTATGGATGATACGGGAACAAAGGCCATCGCAGCCGGTCTGGCCGTAGGTCTTGCAGCGGCAGCAGGTGCCGTTGCCATGGGTATCGCCATTGCCAAGTCCGCTGAGGGTATCTCCCGTCAGCCGGAAGCAGAGGGCAGCATAAGAACATCCCTTATGCTGGGTCTGGTGTTCATTGAGACGGCCATCATTTATGCGCTGATCGTTGCGATATTGATCATATTCGTCATGTAGGTTTGCGGAAACAAAGATAATCTGTTTTAAGAGAAAAGAGGATATCGTAATGCCTTTAAACATAGATTTTCAGCAAATACTGCTCCATCTTTTCAATTTTACCCTGCTGTTCTTCGGTCTGTATTTCCTTCTGTACAAGCCGGTGAAGCAGTTCATGAAGAAAAGAGAGGATTATTATAAGGACATGCAGACCGCAGCAGATGAAATGCTCCAGAAGGCTGAGTCCGCCAAGGCGGAGTATGAAGGGAAGCTTCGGGATGCCGAGGCGGAGATCTCTGCAAAGAAGAAGGCGGCTGCCGATGAGATGGAGAAGGTTCGCCGGGCGAAGACCGAGGAGGCTGAGGCTGCAGCACAGAAGATCGTGGAGGATGCCAAGTCCGAAGGCCGCGCCATGCGTGATCAGATCGTAAATGCCGCACGCGGACAGATCACGGAGATGGTGGAGGAGATCGCGAGAAAGGCCCTGATCGCCGAGGATGATTCCACCACATTTGACGCCTTCCTTGAGGCTGCGGAAAGGAGTACAAGAGATGGAGAATCGTAATCTTGCCAGATTGTATTCTCCCACCGCGCCCAGTGAGGAGCAGAAGAAACGATTTGAACAGTTTCTCTCAAAGAAATACGGAACGGAGATCGAGCTGGTGTGGGTGGAGGATGCTTCCATCGATTCCGGCTTTCGTCTCCTTTTCGGGAATGATGTATATAACTGGACCAGAGAGGGGCGTCTGCAGCAGCTGAAGGACGCCATGGATGAGGTGAACAGGGCGAAGATCGGCAGGAAGCATCCGGCGAAGAACCTGATCTCCCTGGTCCGGTCTTCCATTGAGAACTGGGAGCTGGAGGCAATCCCCGTACAGGAAGGACGGGTGCAGAGCGTGGGAGACGGCATCGTCATAGCCACGGGTCTGGAATCCGTGGTTTACGGCGAGATCGTTTTATTTGAATCGGGTGTGAAGGGCATGGTGCAGGACCTCCGGGCAGGAGAGATCGGTATCGTGCTTTTCGGTGATGATGACGGTATTGACGAGGGAAGCATCGTCCGGCGGACCAGGAAGACCGCCGGTGTCCCCGTGAGCAGCGCCTTTCTGGGCAGAGTGATCAATGCCTTGGGCGAGCCCATTGACGGTCTGGGAGAGATCGAGGCCGAGGAGTACCGGGAGATCGAAAGCCCGGCGCCGGGGATCATTGATCGACAGCCGGTGGATACGCCCATGGAGACGGGGATCCTGTCCATTGATTCCATGTTCCCCATCGGACGGGGGCAGCGGGAACTGATCATCGGTGACCGTCAGACAGGCAAGACGGCCATCGCTCTGGATACCATCATCAATCAGAAGGGCAAGGATGTGGTCTGCGTCTATGTGGCCATCGGACAGAAGGCCAGCAGTGTGGCCCGTCTGGTGGAGAACCTGAGGCGTCACGAGGCCCTGGACTATACCATTGTTGTTGCGGCAACGGCTGCGGATTCCGCGCCGCTGCAGTATATCGCCCCCTATTCCGGGACGGCGCTGGGAGAGTATTTTATGAGTCAGGGCAAGGATGTGCTGATCGTCTATGATGATCTGTCCAAGCATGCCATTGCCTACCGGGCCCTGTCCCTGCTGCTGGAGCGTTCTCCGGGCCGTGAGGCTTATCCCGGAGACGTATTCTACCTGCACTCCCGTTTGCTGGAGCGTTCGGCGCATCTGTCCGCCAAGAAGGGCGGAGGCTCCATGACGGCGCTTCCCATCGTGGAGACACAGGCAGGGGACGTATCCGCTTATATTCCCACAAACATCATTTCCATCACGGACGGACAGCTCTTCCTGGAGAGCAATCTCTTCTTCGCGGGACATCGACCTGCGGTAAATGTGGGACTTTCCGTATCCCGTGTAGGTGGTGCGGCACAGACCAAGGCCATGAAGAAGGCGGTTTCCGGCCTGCGGCTGGATCTGGCCCAGTATCGCGAGATGGAGGTCTTCACCCAGTTCTCCAGTGATCTGGATGAATCCACCAAGAAGCAGCTGTCCTACGGACAGAGACTGATGATGCTGCTCCGGCAGCCCCAGAGTCATCCCTTCTCCCTGGAGGAGCAGGTGGTGATCCTGGTAGCGGCCATGAATCATACCATGGATCAGGTGCCGGTGGAGGAGATCCTGAATTACCGTTCGGAATTCCTCAGTTATATGAAGGACACCGAGGGCGCGATCCTCGGTGAGATCGCCGGAAGCAAGATGCTTTCGGAGGATAATAAGGCCGCCATCATTGAAGCGGCAAAACGGTTTGCAGAGAGCCGGTAAGCGGCTCAGCTACATTTAGAGAGAACAGGATCATGGCAAATCTTCGTGAGATCAAAAACCGAATATCCAGCGTGAAGAGTACGCAGAAGATCACGAATGCCATGTATCTCATTGCGTCCACCAAGCTGCAGAAGGCCCGGGCAGAGCAGGAGAAGGCCATGCCCTGTTTCCGTCTTCAGGAGTCGGAGATGCAGCGGATCTTCCGGCGGAGAAATGATATCAACAGTCATTATTTCTATCCCGAGACGGGGCGTAAGCAGGCGGAATCCTACGCCTACCTGGTCATCACCGCGGACAAGGGACTGGCCGGAGCCTACAATCACAATGTGCTTTCTCTGGCAGAGAAGGAGATGGCAAGGCATAAAAAGGTGCACCTGTTCGTGGTGGGGGAATACGGGCGGCAGTATTTCATGAAAAGGCATATTCCCATCGAGCAGACCTTTCTCTACACGGCCCAGAATCCCACCTTCCGCAGGGCGCGGAAGATCGCAGAGGAGCTGCTTTATCTGTACAACGAGGGGGTCTGTGACGAGATCCGGGTGATCTTCAGTGAAATGGGGCACGGCGGTGCGGATGCGGTGGTACGGCGGACGCAGCTGCTTCCCTTTGAACGGGGGAAGTTCGGTAAATACGAAGAGCAGACCGGGGGCTACCGGAAGGAATATGAATTCTATCCGAATCCCACGGCAGCTCTGGAGAATATCGTTCCCAGTTATGTGGCAGGGTATATCTTCGGCGCGTTGATCGAGAGCTTCTGCAGTGAGCAGAACGCCCGGATGAACGCCATGAAATCGGCCAACGATAACGCCCAGGAGCTGTTGGACGATCTGTCCGTACAGTTTAACCGGGTGCGGCAGGCGGCCATCACCCAGGAGATCACCGAGGTTGCAGCGGGAGCGAAGGCCCAGATGAAACGAAGAAGAAAGGCGAAGGGGCGTTCCGACGGCGCACAGCCGCCGAAGAAACCCGTCACTTAGTCAACAGGAGTATTACTCATGAACAGAGGAAAGATCATACAGGTATCCGGCCCGGTGGTGGACTGTGCATTTCCCGAAGGGCAGCTTCCGAAGCTGCGGGAGGCACTGGTGGTGAGCGTGGGCGGAGAAAATCGATATATGGAGGTGGCCCAGCTGCTGGGACATTCCGAGGTGCGCTGCATCATTCTGGACCGTTCCGAGGGACTTGCCCGGGATATGGAGGTGAAGGCCACCGGCTCCGGGATCCGTGTCCCCGTGGGACAGGCCACCATCGGACGGATGTTCAACGTTCTTGGACAGCCCATTGACGGCGGAAAGCCCATTTCCAAGAAGGAAACCCGCTGGGAGATCCATCGGAAGGCGCCTTCTTTCGAGGTGCAGAGTACATCGGCGGAGATCCTGGAAACGGGGATCAAGGTGGTGGATCTGCTGGAGCCCTATCTGAAGGGCGGCAAGATCGGACTCTTCGGCGGTGCGGGGGTAGGTAAGACCGTGCTGATCCAGGAGCTGATCCACAATGTTGCCATGGAGCACGGCGGTTATTCCATCTTCACCGGCGTAGGTGAGCGGAGCCGTGAAGGAAATGATCTGTGGAACGAAATGAAGGAGAGCGGGACCATCGAGAAGACCGCTATGGTCTTCGGACAGATGAACGAGTCTCCCGGCGTCCGTATGCGGGTGGCCCTGACGGGACTTACCATGGCGGAATATTTCCGGGATATGGAAAACCGGGATGTGCTGCTCTTTATCGATAATATCTTCCGTTTTGTACAGGCTGGGTCGGAGGTTTCCACGCTGTTGGGCCGTATGCCTTCAGCCGTGGGTTATCAGCCTACGCTGGCCGGGGAAATGGGTCAGCTGCAGGAGCGGATCACCTCCACCGGAAGCGGTTCTGTTACTTCGGTCCAGGCGGTTTACGTGCCTGCGGACGATCTGACAGACCCGGCGCCGGCCACCACATTTTCCCATCTGGATGCGACCACGGTGCTTTCCCGTAAGATCGCGGAGCAGGGGATCTATCCCGCCGTGGATCCGCTGGAATCCACCTCCCGGATCCTGGAGGCGGAGATCGTGGGCGAGAAGCATTACCGCGTAGCAAGACAGGTACAGGAGTATCTGCAGAAATACAATGAGCTGCAGGATATCATCGCCATCCTGGGTATGGAGGAGCTGTCCGACCAGGATAAGAAGGTGGTGAACCGGGCCAGAAAGATCACCCGGTTCCTGTCCCAGCCCATGTTCGTGGCAGAGAAATTTACGGGGATCTCCGGCGTGTACGTGCCTGTGGCAGAGACGGTCCGCGGTTTCGGCGAGATCCTGGACGGAAAGTACGATGACCTTCCGGAGGCTGCATTCTTCAATGTGGGAACCATTGAGGATGCGGTGAAGAAGGCGGAGACACTGTAACGCTCTGTCATTATATTTTGTCTGTCATTATATTTTGTCTGTCATTCTGAGCGTAGCGAAGAATCTTATGGTCCGTCGTCAGGAGGTGATAGTATTGGTACAGAACATATTTAACGCCAGGATCTACGAGGCGGACAGCCCCTTCTACGAGGGACCGCTGGTTTCGCTGATGGTCCCCACCATTGACGGGATGTACGGGATCCAGGCCCGGCACCGGAATCTGGTCATCGCCGTTGTACCGGGGATCATGAAGTACCGTCTGCCGGATAAGGATGAGCTGTTTACGGCTTCCGTGTCCGAGGGCATGGTCCGGATCGAGGACGGGGATGTGCTGATGCTGGTGAATACGGCGGAACGGCCGGAGGAGATCGACGCAGAGAGAGCCAAAGCAAGAGCCGAGGAGGCCAGAGAGATCATGCTGCAGAAGCGGAGTCTTCAGGAATACTACTCCGCAGAGGCGACGCTCCGGCGCGCCATGGTCCGGCTGAGGGCGAGCCGGGACCAGAGTTTGAACTAATCTGTCACTCAGTCAGGGGGATTCTTCGCCTTCGGCTCAGAATGACAATTGCTACGAGGAGGACTTGAATATGAGAAAAATGAAAACAAAGATCGCAGGACTGCTGGTTGTCTGCATGCTGGGCGGGAGTCTTATGGTATCCGGTAATGCAGACGCTGCTTCCGCCGGGTGGCAGAAGAATTCCAAGGGCTGGTGGTATGTAAATGCCGACGGAACCTATCCGAAGAACGAATGGAAGAAGATCGACGGAGCCTGGTACTTCTTTGATGCTGCCGGTTTTATGGTGACCGGCTGGAAGAAGGGCGGAAGCTCCTGGTATTATTTCAATACCAACGGCATGATGCAGACCGGCTGGAAGAAGATCGGAACCGTCTGGTATTATTTCAATGCCAGCGGCGTGATGCAGACCGGGTGGAAGAAGATCGGAAATGCATGGTATTACCTGGGAACCAACGGGATCATGCAGACCGGCTGGAAGAAGATCGGTGCCGCATGGTATTTCTTCAATGCCAATGGTGCCATGCAGACCGGCTGGAAGCTGATCCAGGGGAAATGGTATTTCTTCAATGCGAACGGTGCGATGCACACCGGCTGGAAGAAGGTCTCCGGCGTACAGTACTACTTTGACGCATCCGGCGCCATGGTGACCGGAAGACAGATCATCGGGGATGTGTTGTATTTCTTTGAGAATAACGGGGCGCTGGATCCGAAAGCCTATGATTTCTCTGAGGCCAGGGTGGGAGATCAGATCCGGTTCGGAACCTATGAACAGGATAATGATCTGACCAACGGCGCGGAACGGATCCTCTGGAACGTGCTGGATGAACAGGATGGAAAGCTTCTTCTGGTCAGTGACGCCGTTCTGGACTGCAGGAAATTCCAGGAGGAAGAAACGGACGTCACCTGGGGGAGCTGTGACCTTCGGGCCTGGCTTAACGGGGAGTTCATAAATACGGCCTTCAGTGATTCAGAGCAGATGATGATCCCGCTGGTAACGTTGGAAAATACAGGGAATGAGGATTGGGAGACCGAGGGCTCAGAGCCCACGGAGGATCAGGTGTTTGCCCTTTCTCTTCAGGATGTGATGGAGTATTACGAGACAGAGGAATACACGTACGAATATCCACTGTCCCAGGACTTTACCACCTATGAGGGAAGCAAGGGCAGGGCGGCTACACCGACGGCCTATGCCATAGCTCAGGGCGTTCAGGTACTCAGCTCCAGTGAGTGGTACGGCGGAAACTGCGAATACTGGCTCCGTACCATCGGTGCAAATCAGCAGTTCTATACCTATGTAGACGGATTCGGTCTGTACTATACCGGTGGTAACTGCGTGGATAATATCGGCGTAGGCGTCCGTCCGGCCATCTGGGTGGATAAGACAAATTAGAGTTCACAACGACTTAAACGGCTGCGGGATTCGTTCTGCAGCCGTTTTCTATTGACGGTGGAAGAGCAGCGTGTTTTGCTCTACTTATAACAAGTTATAACAAAGAAGAAAAGTTATAACAAGTTATAACAAGGAAGAAAAGTTATAACAAAACGGGAAGAAGGTCGGGAGGTACGATGAATCCATTTTCTATTGCTTTCGGAACTGAACCGGGTCAGTATATTCAGCGTTTTTTACCCAGGGACAGAATAATTAACATAGTAAGTTTGTTCTGAATATGAGTTTGATTCTAAGGAAAATGACTGGGCAGGAGCAGCGATATCGTTGCTCCTGCTCATTTTGGAGAGAAATAATGATTTGTGAAATAACCTTGATGATTTGAATATAATAATTGACACATGTGTCTACATGTGGTAGACTATACATGACTACAAACAGTAGTCATGATTGGTGAGATGATTTAGGTGGTATTAATATGGCGGAGATACAACTTGGAATAATAGAAAAACTTTTTGCGGATATAATCTGGTCTATGGAACCGGTATCAACATCTGATCTGGTAAAAGCGGCCAAAGATGAATTGGGGTGGGCCAGGACCACAACTTATACAGTGCTTCATAGATTGTGTAATAAAGGGTTATTTGTAAATGAAAAAAGCGTTGTGACATCTTTGATTTCCAAGGACAGCTTTTATACATTACAGAGCAGACGGTTCGTCGAGGAAACCTTTGATGGCTCTCTTCCGAAGTTTCTTGCTGCATTTACGGGTGAAAAAAAGCTTACGAAGAAGGAAGCAGATGTGTTACGTAAGATGATAGACGAGGCAGAATAAAAATGAGGTAGGAGGAAATGTGATATGCTTGAAATCATCTTCCTAAAAATACTGAATATGAGTATAGTGGCCAGTCTGCTGTTAATTATCGTGATTCCGTTACGTTCTCTTCTGAAAAGGATTGTGCCGCGACGGATACTTCTTGTATTCTGGGTACTGGTAGGGGTACGTCTTATTCTGCCAGTAAGCATAGGAAGTGATATGAGTTTTCTGCCTGCGGGGGATATCATTAGTCTCAATATGTATGATTCAGCAAAAGTCGAACGAGTATCTGGAATGGGAAATGAAGTCCGCGGAAGAACTGCCAAATCCGAAGGGGAAACCGATTCCGTCGATGCGGTTAATAACGCTGGTAATGTATTTGGGGGTAATGCAGCTACGAATGACGGGAGCATATCAGATGGTTTTGTTAAGAACAGTTCCAATAATGCGATAAGGTTGCTGATAATCGGTTCCGTAATTTGGTTGGCAGGAATAGCCGTTTCATTGATTTACGGTCTGATTCGTTATATTCGTATAAAACGGAAAGTACACGAATCCATACCTATAAATGCTCTCATTTTTGAAACTGATTCATCAGGAGCGCTGTGTGTTGAATCAATGTCAGAATCCCCAAAAAAGACCGGAAAAAGAAAACCAGGCAAATACGTGATTCGTGTTTCAGAGCATATCGAATCTCCGTTTGTTTTGGGAGTGTTGCGTCCGATAATCTATACTCCTGTAGGTCTTTCGGAAGAAGAGCTAAGGATTGTCCTTTTACATGAAAAGGAGCATTTAAAACACTTGGATCATATCTGGAAAGCACTAGTATATCACTTTTAAATTAACTACACATTTATATCGATCTGTGTTATAATACCCATATACGGTATATGGAGGTACGCACAGATGAATAAACCTAAACCTTTGGCCCTTGACCCGGAACATGAGATCCAGCTTAATAAGCTTTCTCGTTCAGGTATGACACCTATATTGATTGCAAAG
>JAGBNH010000114.1 GCA_017634475.1 Eubacterium sp. | reverse complement strand
TCGCTTCGCTCAGGATGACACCTTGTCGAAGGATCCTTCGCTTCGCTCAGGATGACAGCATTTCGACAGATCACGGCAGCTCCACAAGCTCGCCGCCTTCCAGTCCGCTCTTAATGATAAAGAAGTTTCCTACCCGGTCACCGAGCTCAACGATCGCTGCATTTCGTATGTCATTCTCCTTAACCACATAGACAAAATGCACGCCGCCCTTATCGAATACCGCCTGTCGGTTTACATAACATACATCCTTTAATGTAGGCAGATCAAACTCCAGCATCAGGTTTTTCTCCAGCATCTCGCCTTCCTGTCCATCCGGACGGAAGTAAACCAGACTATCATCCTCCCCCTCCGGTGTCTCCACCACGGTAAGAGGATAATCCACATTTCTGAGCTTCCCGGTTACCTTCTCCCCGATCTTAAAGGTATAATCATCTGTCTTCTTTGTGGTATACAGCCCACGATCCGTATCCACCCGGATCATATCCTCATCCGGTGCCAGGTATCCCATGGAGAACATGGTGCTGACGAAGCTCACATGCCCGTCTCCCTCTGCGATCAGATTCAGACGCTCATAGGTTTCCTTCACATCCGCCACATAAAGCCGTGCCACCTCAATATCCCGGTTCAGCTGACGGATCTCTTCCGAATGATCCTGGGAGGGATCAATGGAGGAAAGCCGCTTCAGATGATCGATCTCCCGCCTTGCAGAAGCGATCCGCTGCTCGTTGTCCTCGATCTGCTTATCCAGCACCTCCGAATGAAAGGACACCAGCACATCACCGGCGTGAACCTTATCCCCTACATTAACATGGATCTCATCCAGCTCCATTCTGTAGGTTCCGAAAAGCTCCTCAAATTCTGACCGGGTGAACCTGTATTTCACCATCTCATAGCCAAGAAGATCCAGTCTGGTGGAATAAGGAACCGTAAGGTCTCCCCGGATCACCTGGGTCGTCTTCGGCGCCAGCGCGTTGTAGACCGGCACCTCCGCCGGAACAAGAGCAGCCTCCTTCGCATTGCCGCACCCTGTAAGCGTCAGCGCAAACGAAAGACTGAGAAAGATATTCAGTTTTCGAAACAATTTACTCTTCATTTTTTCTCTTTTCTACTGCCCGTTTTTTCACTCCACGAACAAGTATACACAAGAATGTATCCGAAATGCATCAAAAAAATAGAATCGAACAATAAAAAAATATTACATTACTCTCCCAATACTTTCGCTGCATAGGAACAGACCGGGATTACCCTGATCTTCCGTTTCTCCGCCTGCTCCAGCACCCGATATACCAGACGTTTGGCGATCCCCTTTCCCTGGCATTCCGGATCCGTCTCTGTGTGCACGATCATCCAGCCCTCCGTCGATTCGGTATATACGCATTCTCCGATCTTCTGTTTTGTTTCCGCAACATAGGCCGCACTGCGGTTATGTTCTTCCTCAAACACGATCTCGATCCCGTGATTGAAGGTAACCTTCAGCGCCCCGGTGGGACATTTCTGAATGGTCTGCCAGATGGCCGCATTCTCCGCACCCGAGAGATCGATCCAGGGCTTTCGCTGTATATCAAACACTCCCGGACAACCGGTCACGCACCGCTTCGCATGCCGGCACTTGTCCGAATTCCAGAAAACCGTAATATCTTCATTTTCATATAATCTATGCATGGCTTCACCTCGCTGTCCTGAATAAATATCCCTCTACAGATATCATACTATCACGAAAATCACCTATTTAAAAATGGATTTTCCACAGATTTCGCATTTTCAAATCCTGTTGGCTTATCCTATCATTACTGATATAATATTGATGCATTTCGGATACAATTACCGATTATACTGTTTCATATGAAGACAATGCCTTACCAGGCTGATCCGCTGAAAGGCCCTGAACATGCTGAAAATACTCATCGTTGAAGACGAAAAACCCATATCCGATCTGATCCAGCTGAACCTGAAGAAGGCCGGCTACGACTGTACCGCGGTCTATGACGGCAAGACTGCCGCAGATCTGCTGGAGGATCATACCTACGATCTGATCCTGCTGGACATCATGCTGCCGGAGATCAACGGTTACGAACTGATGGAATATATCCGCCCCATGGGGATCCCCGTGATCTTCCTGACGGCAAAGGCGTCCCTGGATGACCGCATGCGGGGGCTTACCTCCGGCGCGGAGGACTATCTGGTAAAGCCCTTTGAGATCGTGGAGCTTCTGGCCCGGATCAATATCGTGCTCCGCCGCTACCATAAGACGGAGGATATCCTGACCTTTAAGGATCTGACCATCGACGTCAGCGCCAGGAGCGTCACCAGGGACAGACAGGAAGTGGAGCTTACGCCTAAGGAATTCGACCTGCTGCTCCTCTTCGTCCGGAATGTAAATATCATCCTGTATCGTGACCGGATCTATGAGACCATCTGGGAAACCGACTGGATGGGAGATACCCGGACACTGGACCTGCATGTACAGCGGCTCCGGCGTAAGCTGGGACTGAAGGATGATCTGAAAACGGTGTATAATACGGGATACCGGCTGATCAGCGAATGATACGGCAGGGGGATTCTTCACTCCCTTCGGTCATTCAGAATGACAAATACTATGATGCCGGGGTCAAAAGGTATTTTGTCCCCAGCTGGTGATTCGCAAACAAATTATGAAATTTCGCCATAAAGTACTTATCCTGAATCTGCTGCTTCTTTCGCTCACGACCTGCATCGTGGGCTTTCTTCTGATGAAACGAAGCTACCGGCTCACCATGGATACCGCCGTCAAATCCGCGGTTACGGAGAACAATCTGGTGCAGTCCTCCGTGGAGTACTCTATCCTGGATGTCGTCAATTCCTCCCGGTACAATCTGTTCACTTCCCTCACCGGCATCGGAAACCAGGTATACAGCGGAATGATCTCCGGCGAAGAAGCACTGGCTATCCGCTATGATGAACAATTTGTTTATCTGAGTCAGAAGGATTTCCCCACAGAACTGGAGGATCTTTGCACATTCCCTGAAGGCGTTCGGAAGAACTATCTGATCCGGGAAGAAAATGACCGGCATTTTCTGTATGTTGCTTCCAGCAGCTCCGTGGATAAAAAAAACCTGGATATCATCACCCGCCGGGATATCACCGATATCATGGATGTACTGGAGCAGAACATCCGTGAATACCGGCGGATCACCGCCCTGATCCTGGGGTTGTCCGGATTGCTGATCTATATCCTCAGCCGACTGCTGACCCGTCCGCTGGAAACCCTGAGCAAGGTCACAGATTCCTTTGCCGATGGGGATTATTCTGTCCGGTCAAATGTGGGCTCCTCCGATGAAGTAGGCGTTCTGTCCGAACGGTTCAATTCCATGGCGGATTCCGTAGAAGCCCATGTAGAAGAGCTGAATGACATGATCCACCGCAGGGAACAGTTTGTGGCGGATTTTACCCACGAGATCAAAACCCCCATGACCAGCATCATCGGATATGCGGATACCATGCGGTCTGTGGAGTTGTCCCATGAGGAAGAACAGCAGGCCCTCAGCTATATCTTCTCCGAAGGGAAACGACTGGAGGCCATGTCCATGAAACTCTTCGATCTGCTTTACCTGAAGGATCATCCCATCGAACAGAAAAAAATCTCAGCCGTACAGCTTGCTGAGAGTATATACACCAGCGTAGAACCCATGCTGAAAGCCGCTGAGATCACCTTCTCCATGAACTTCGAACCGGCTGTCCTTATCGGAGACCCGGAGCTGTTGAAGACTGTTTTTATCAATCTGATCGATAATTCACGGAAGGCCTCAAAGGCGGGGGATAAGATCGAATTTACAGGTGTTGTACACACAGATCCAGTATCAGACTCCAACGCCGGGAAACCTGCTGAAACCTACTACATCACTGTCAGCGATCACGGCATCGGCATTTCCGAAGAAGATCAAAAAAAGATCTTCGACGAATTTTATATGGCCGATAAATCCCGTACCCGTGCTGCCGGTGGAGCAGGCCTGGGTCTTTCTCTTGCTGCAGTGATCCTGGAACGACATGACGCGAAGATCGAGCTTCAAAGTAAGCTCGGCGAGGGAACAAACATAACCGTAAAACTACACCTTACCGAAGCATAAATCCATGTCATTCTGAGTGAAGCGAAGAATCTTATACACAAATGATATGATCAACATATTCAGGAGTCCACATGAAAAACAAGCGCAAAAAATCCATTCTTATCACCACCCTGGCCCTGCTCTTTACGGCCGGCGTGATCCTGGTGACCTTCTTTCTTCCCGGAGACCTGATCCACCGTGAAGCCAAAGCGGATTCCGGCGATGTCAGGCCGGTTCCTACCGCCTATTATGCCGGACCTTCAGAGGCTATAGTAAAGAATGCCTCCCGCCAGCTCACCGAGGAGCAGAAGATCAGTCTGATCTACGGCGAGTGGGAAAGCAGCATTTCCCCTGCCACGGAAAGCGAACGTAACCTGACAGAGTATGAGATCGTTCATTACAAGTTCCCGGTTGTATCCGATTACGAACAGTGGTACACCTGGACCGCCGAGTCCTATAAGGCGGTGGATACCACCTTCGAAACCTACGCAGCCATCTTCTGGAAATGTGTATTCACCCGGTTTGACGGTTCCGAAACCCTGGTGTACTACATCACCGAAGGTGGCACGCTGCTGGATCCGGAGAAACTGCCTGAGGATATACAAAACCATTGATCTTTCCAGGATCCATTTTCACTAACAACAAGGCCGGTTATCGTGCCGTTTCCGAGGAATTCGGAATGCGGCAGAATAACCGGCTTTGTCGTCTATATTATTTCGATGTTATTATTTCCGGACAATTGTTACACATTTTCCTTTGCCAATGCCAGAATTTCTTCTTCCGTATAGCCTGTAGCAATCCGGATCATATCAACCGAAAGATTTTCCTTGAGCATCCGAAGAGCCGTTTCTTTTCTGTTATTATCGGCCCCTTCTTCCAAACCCTTGGCATGACCTTCTGCCAAACCCTTGGCATGACCTTCTTCCAGACCTTTGGCATGACCTTCTTCCAAACCCTTGGCATGACCTTCTTCCAGACCCTTGGCATGACCTTCTTCCAGACCTTTGGCGTAACCATTTTCCAT
>JAGBNH010000113.1 GCA_017634475.1 Eubacterium sp. | reverse complement strand
GCAGATTTTCAGCTATATTTAAAAGTTAGATAGACAGGTACTCTGACGAGGAGGAGAAGGTTATGGGCAATAAGAAAAATAACGAACATATTGAACCATTGCAGCCGATCTACGAGAACCGGGAGCTGTCCTGGCTCAGATTCAATGAGCGAGTGCTGGAGGAGGCCGAGGATGAGCGTACTCCCCTCTGTGAACGGCTGAGCTTTATTTCCATCTACCAGACCAATCTGGATGAATTCTTCATGGTCCGTGTGGGGTCGATCCATGATCAGATGCTGCTGAAGGACGGGGCCCGGGAGAACAAGACCGGAATGACCATGGAGGAGCAGCTGGAGGCCATCCGGGAACGGGTGAAGGAGCTGGGCAAAAGGAAGGATGTGGCCTACGCCAATCTTATGGGAAGGATGGAGGAGCAGAATATCCATCTGATCAATTTCGCCAAACTGGATGAACGGCAGGGAGCTTATCTGCAGACCTACTTCGAACAGGAGATCATGCCGCTGCTTTCTCCCATCATCGTGACGAAGAAGCAGCCGTTCCCCTTCATCAAGAATAATGAGATCTGTGCGGTGGCGGTTCTCGGCACCAAGAATTCCAAGGCAAAGAATGTAAAGACAAGGATCGGTATCGTTCCCTGCAATAACGGGATGTTCAGGCGGCTGATCCAGATCCCCGGTGCCGGCGGGTATTATATGCTGGCCGAGGAGCTGATCCTGCATTTCCTGCCCAGTGTATTTAACGGTTATAACATTGTCAGCAAGTCCCTGATCCGGGTGACCCGGAACGCGGATATCGATGCGGATAAGAGCTATGACGAGGAGCTGAGCTACCGCGAGCATATGGAAGAGGTGATCAAGCAGCGCCGTAAGCTCACCCCCATCCGTATGGACTATACCCGGGACCTGGATAAGCAGGTGCTGACCCAGATGAAGAATTATCTGAAGATCGATAAGGATATGATCTTCAAGACAAAGGCGCCCCTGGATCTGTCCTTTGTCTTTGATATCCAGGATATCCTGAGACATAAGAACGAGCTGTTCTATGAGAAACGGTTCCCCCAGCGCTCACCGGAGCTGGACGAGACGAAGCCTCTGCTTCCCCAGATCCTTAAGGGGGACAAGCTCCTTTCTTATCCGTATCAGAGCATTCGTCCCTTCCTGAACATGCTGACGGAGGCTGCAAATGATCCGAACGTAGTTTCCATCAAGATGACCCTCTACCGTCTGGCAAAGCACAGTAAAGTGGTTGAGGCGCTGGTGGAGGCTGCGGAGAACGGCAAGCAAGTGGACGTTCTGGTGGAGCTTAAGGCGAGATTCGATGAGGAGAACAACATCGGCTGGTCCCGTCGTCTGGAGGCTGCGGGCTGCCATGTGATCTACGGACTGGATGGTCTTAAGGTGCATTCCAAGCTGTGCCTCATCACCCGGAAGGTGGAGGACCAGGTACAGTATATCACCCAGATCGGTACCGGTAACTATAATGAGAAGACGGCCCGGCTGTATACGGATCTCTGTATCATGACCGCAGACGAGAAGATCGGAGCGGAAGCGGCCAGAGTGTTCCAGGCCCTTTCTCTGGGCGAGGTGCTGCAGTCCACGGAGCATCTCTTCGTTGCCCCGAAATGCCTGCAGAATAAGGTCCTGGACCGGATCGAACGGGAGATCCAGATCGCCAGGGACGGCGGGGATGCTTATCTTGGATTTAAGCTGAATTCCCTGACAGACAAGGTGATCATGGACAAGATGATCGAGGCTTCCCAGGCGGGAGTGAAGATCGAAATGGTGATCCGCGGCATCAACTGCCTGATCCCCGGTATCCCCGGAAAAACCGAGAATATCCGGGTGGTGTCCATCGTGGGAAGATTCCTGGAGCATTCCCGGATCTACATTTTCGGAAAGGGAAAGCGGGAAGAGGTATATATCGCATCTGCCGACTTCATGACCCGCAACACCATCCACCGTGTGGAGGTGGCTGCCCCCATCTACGATCCGAAGGCCAGGAAGAAGATCAAGGAAATGTTCGACCTTCAGCTGAGAGATAATGTGAAAGCAAGAGAGCAGCATACGGACGGCAGCTATGTCTATGTGACCCATGAAACCCCGGCCATCGACGCCCAGGAGATCCTCTATGAAGAGGCCTACAAGGAAGCCGGTGCAGCTGCAAAGGGAGACATCCCCGAAGAATCTTAGGGATGGCAGGAAACGAACACATGAAAAAACAGAAGTCCGGAAAATTTCATATCAGTATGCGGACCTTCATCCTGATCACGGTACTTCTTCTGATGGTTGTGATCATGGCTTCCGTGGGCTACGGCATCATTTATTTTGATGGCCGGAATGCATCGGAAAGCCTGCTGGATCAGACAGAGGAACAGGCCGAACGGCTGGCAGACCGCATTGCACTCCATCATTTCCGGCTTCTTTCCCCGCAGAATACGCTGGATTCGGATCTGGATGAGACTGCATTTCTTGCGGGAGGGCGGATCCTGGTCATCGACCGGAATTACCGGATCGAGAAGGATACCTTCGTGTTCCAGCAGGAGAATTATATCATCAGTGAAAATGTGATGAAGGTCATGACCGGCCGGGAGCAGAAGATCTGCTGGATCCGGAACTCCTACGCGGAGGTGATCCTTCCTATTAAGGACGATCAAGGAGAGATCCAGGGAGTCATCGTATCCACGGCTTCCACCCGGGCCATCGAGAAGCGGCATGAGAAAATGACGCAGAATACACTGATCTTCTGCGGCGTAATCTTCGTTGTCGCCCTCCTGGTGGTGATCCTCATCGCCAATCTCACCGTCCGGGGATTGAAGCGGATGAACCGGAGGATCGAGTTCATTTCCGACGGTAATCTGGAGGCCAAGCTTCCGGAGAAGGGCTTTAAGGAGATCCGTTATCTGGCCAAGAACTATAACGGCGTCATTTCCCAGCTGGAGGATATCGATGTGTCCCGGCAGGAATTCGTATCCGATGTGTCCCACGAGCTGAAGACCCCCATCACCTCCATGAAGGTGCTGGCAGAGTCCCTGCTGCAGAATGAACGGGCCACCACGGAGGATTATCATGAGTTCATGACGGATATTGTGGATGAGATCGACCGGGAGACCAAGATCATCAATGACCTTCTTGCTTTGGTGAAGACAGATAAGCAGAATGCGGTGATGAATTTCTCCGAGACCAGCATCAACAAGCTGATCGACGTGATCATGCGCCGGGTAACGCCTCTGGCGGAGAAACGGGGCATCGAGCTCTCCTACGAGAGCTACCGTGAGGTTATGGCAGAGGTGGACGAGGTGAAGCTGTCGCTGGTCATTTCCAATCTGGTGGAAAATGCCATCAAGTATAACGTGGATAACGGCTGGGTCCGGATCACGTTAAATGCGGATCATAAGTTCTTTTACATCCGGGTGGCGGATTCCGGCGTGGGAATCCCCGAGGATGCGAAGGATAAGGTATTTGACCGGTTTTACCGGGTAAATAAGGACAGGAGCCGGGATACCGGCGGAACAGGACTTGGTCTCGCCATCGCAAGAGCCGCCATCAACGCACATGGCGGAACCATCAAGCTGTACAGTGAATCCGGAAAGGGCACCACATTTTCCGTAAGGATCCCGCTTCTGCAGGAGAGTGCGGAAGAAGGGGCACAGGAGGAAACGTACCGGAGTGAAGAAGTAGTGGAGTAAGGGCTGTGAAGACAAGAAAAGCACGGAAAAATCGAATAAAGCCAATCGGCCTTATCCTTGCTGCCATGGCTTTTTGCTTTACCGGTTGCGGAGAAGAAACGCCAACCATCACGGAGACTGTCATGGAGGGGGTGGAATCCAGCCTGTCTGAGGATCGGGGGATCACCATGTATTTCGTGGAAGGAAGCTCCATCAAGACACGGCCGGAGCGGCTGCAGCCGAAGCAGCCGGATTCCCTTACAGGTTGTCTGGAAGAGGTGATGAGTGCATTTTCCCTGACCGAGGGGATCCATTACCTCAACTACAGCGTGGGAGCTCAGAATGCGGTGACCCTGGCCTTTCAGGTGGATGATACCGTATCCATGGAGACGGCCCTTCTGGAGAAGGCTGCGCTGGTCAGCACCATAAGCCAGATCAAGGGGATGGGGAGCATCACCCTGTCTCTGGATTACGGATCCGGTGAGCCGGAGGTGGAGGAGCTGAAGAGCAGTACATTTTACTATTATGATAATGTGATCCCCACAGGGCAGAATACCGGGCGTTTCACCCTGTATCTTCCGGATGATAACGGAGAGACGGATACCGGGCTGGAGGAGCAGAGCCTGTCGGTGACGCTGCAGCTGGATGTATCCGTTGAGGAGGAAGTGATCCGGCAGCTGCTGGAGCGGAAGGTGTTCCCGGAGGGAACAAGGTTCTATTCCGTATCGGTCATTCAGCGGGTGGCCTATGTGGATCTGTCTGAGGAGTTCTTAAATGTGACCCATGTGAATCAGGTTGCGTCTCTGGTGGACAGTGTTTCTGCCCTTCCCCACATCGGAAGCGTGCAGATCCTGATCAACGGGGAGAAGAAGGAGGAGATCGGCGGGCTGGATACCCACGTGCCCCTTCGGTTCTTCTATCCGGTAAATGTGGAGTTGGAGAAAAAGGAAAAGAGCAGTGAGGAGGGATAGATGAAACGACCTCTGATGGTCCTGCTGGGGATGGTCCTTCTGGGACTTACGGCGGGACAGCTGGGATATCTGCATATGGGATATTTCCTTGCGGCAGCTGCGGCGGCCGCGGGATTGATCGGGAGAAGCATAAGCCTGCTTGCGGTAAAAAAGCAAGTATATGGCATGTTGCTTCTCCTTCTTTTTTTGTCCGGTGCGGCCTGGGGATATCTGGACCGGTGGGAGAGGGCCGGGCTGCAGCAGGAAGCCCTGGCTATCTCGGGAGAGGTTTCGGTTTCGGGACCTGTCCGGGAGGTGACGAAGGAGGGGCTTATCGTGGATACGGAGCTGGGGAGAGCGCTGGTACGGGTGGGGGATTCGTCAGACGAGATTATTGCCGGTGACGGAGTGAGGATCACGGGGGAAATTGCAGAGCTGAGCGAGAGCGTGAACCCCGGAAGCTTTGATGCGAAGTCCTATTACGAAAGTGAGGGTGTGCTCTTTTGTTTTCGCACCGATGAGATTATTCGACGGGAGGAGGATGACGCCATTCTCACACAGTTGCTGGCGGGGATCCGAAGGACGTCGGGAGAACATATCCGGGAGATCCTGCCCGAAATGGAGGCGGGAGTGCTTTCTGCCATGCTGCTGGGGGAAAAATCCGGCATGGATGCGGAGCTGAAAAGTCTGTATCAGAAGAGCGGCATCGCGCATATTCTGGCCATATCGGGGTTGCACATTTCCCTGTTGGGCGGAGCGCT
>JAGBNH010000112.1 GCA_017634475.1 Eubacterium sp. | reverse complement strand
CGGGTTCCCTTCTTCCGGTCCATTCCGTGTTCCATACAGAAGCCGATAATATCTTCACTAGCCTGACATATTCCCTCATTGGAGGAAATGATGGAAAAGCCCTTTACCTGGTCATGCTTCTCCAGATAATCATCCAACAGGAGCGGATAGGAGAGCTCATGCTCTCTTCCTTTGGTCCGGGCCGCCATTCCCCGGGCGATCAGTAGCGTGGCGATCAAGGTCATGCCCATGCTGCAGGGCAGGAACAGCCAGATCAGCCACTCCTGAATCAGCATGATCCGGGCAAAAACCAGGGCGAAGACAAAGGTCCGCATCAACATGACGAAATTGGACAGGAATACCCTCTTCGCCACATTATAGAAGGAGCCGAGGATGGAACAGGTCGTCTCCAGCAGCACGGATACGGCAAGGCATATGAACGGAACCAGCACGGGGTCCTGGATCTTGAAGAATACACCGATGGGGTAATTGAAGATCACGATCAGAAGACCGAAGGCCAGTGACAGTACAAATCCTACCTTCAGCTGCAGCTGAACCAGGCTTCGCGCCCCCTCGTTATCATGCTCTCCCAGGAAGATCCCCAACAGTGGCGCCGCCGTTCTGGGAACCCCGGAGGTGATGGACAGGGAGATCTCCAGCAGAGAGTTGATCACCGCCCACAGCGCCAGCGCGCTTGCTCCCCCGGAATCATAAATGATCACGTTCAGAAGGTACATCCGAACCACATCCATCAGACTTCCGAAGGCGGATGAGCTTCCAAAATAAATGACATATTTCAATCCGAACAGACTGAACCGGAAGTTGCTCAGCCGGTAAAGCCTGGAACGCTTCTGAAGCACAGCAAATCCATAGATCGTGGCGATCAGGATGGAAAGCACACTGGCCACTGCCGCTCCTGCGATGCCTTCATCGAAGATATAGAGCATAAGCCAGTCGAACAGGATATCCGTTGCGATCATAATCACCATCATGGCCGTCATTTCCCTGGCCTTACCGCAAAGCTGCAGGAAATAGGTGGGAATATAAACCAGGATATAGGGAAGTGCTCCGATTAGAGTGATCCTGCAGTAATCCTGCACCAGGGAAAGCAGGTTATGATCCCGGCAGAGTGCGATCCCCACTTCATCGGAAAAGAAGATCCCGGCGATCATGAAAAGTATGCTGATCAGAACCGATCCAAGAACCGCCGTATGAAAATAGCCCTCTGCCTCATTTTCTTTCTTTTCTCCCAGAGAACGGGATGCTGCAACAAAAGACCCAACACCGAAAAGACACCCGATCATACACAGCACCAGAAAGATCGGCATATTCAGGCTGATGGCAGCCAGCGCATCCGCATCCAGCCGTCTGGATACGAACGCGGAATCGATCAAGGTATTCACCGTTCCTCCAAGGACAGAGAGCATAACCGGTAAAAGTGCTTTTCGATACTCTCTTCTCAGAAATTTTACATTCCGTTCCAAAACCCCACCTCCGTTTTTCATCGGACATCATTTATTTTATCATAAAACGCCCCTTTCTTCCACTATTTCCGCATCGGGAAGACATTTTGCAAGCCCTGTGGACAGGATGAAAAAAAGCCGGTGGGATCTCTCCCATCGGCTCATGGTATTATCTGTTATTTATTCTGTTCATGCCACCAGATTCGCCTTCATGAGGATCCTGTCGGAGTAAACCGTTCCCAGACCCTTCTCCAGGGGAACGATGGTGATGGCGCTGTCGATATCCTCGAGACAGATATCTGCAGAAGAAAGATCTTCCTGTCCGGAAACATCCACCAGGATATCCGCTCCAAACCTTCTGGACAGGTCGCTCATGTTGCAGCTGAGATCATAGAGTGTTTCTGCGTTCATCGTATATTTAAGAGAGATGATGTCAAAGGCCTTTCCACCGGAAACCTGAAAACGATTGTACCATTTCTTCGCCTTCTCGTTATCCGTGCTTTCCTCTGTAGCCAGGATCACTCTGCTGTCCGGACAAGCTGCCTTTGCTGCATTGATGCAGGCGTTGATCATCCGGGTCTGCTCTTCAAAGCTTAAGGATAAGCCGGGGAGCTTGTTGTACATTTCAATCTCGATCTGTACATAATCCGGAGCTGCGTCTGCCCCTGCCAGCACGGTAAAAAGCTTATGCACATTCTCAAATCCGGCTCTTTCCGCTTTACGTACGAACATCCTGTTGTCAGAACCCACTTCAGCGATCACGCCCTGATAAAGTGTTGACAGATCCAGGTTTACGCACCATTTCAGGCCAAGGGAATGTACATTACTTCCCGCTGTTACCCATGCATCTGCCCGGTCATAGATGCCGTCCGACATCTCGATGCTGCTGAGGATCGTATTGACCCCCTTGGTTTTTAATACATTGATACCGTCCCTGGTAAGCCCGCTGCTTACCTCCACCATTCTGCAAAGCTCACTCATACTCACGCCCTCTTATACCGTGTTCCACTGTCATTTTGCACCATATAAGATTATTCTTTATGCGTCAAAACGTCAATTAACAAAACTTCACGAAAAAAAAGTGCTGTTTTGTCAGTTAATGCCAATACTGCTTTGCGGGTCGATTGGGGACGGTGCGGGTCGATTGGGGACGGTTCTGGGCGTCCCCAATGTCATTAAGTTAAGAAAAATGACATCGGATCAAACATGAACCATCCCCACTTTTCATCCCTACCCCTTGCGGTTTATGCCCGCCCTCTGCAGTTTGGTGCGTGTGAAGGCG
>JAGBNH010000111.1 GCA_017634475.1 Eubacterium sp. | reverse complement strand
GTATATCAATTATACACTATTTGCAGGAAAATGTCAATACATAGTTTATATTATTTTTAAAAATATCCACTATGTTTGATGCAGATTAAAGGCACCCCCGAAGGAGTGCCTATAAATGGCTATCGGTTAACCCGTGAATAGTAACGATGGACATTTTTGCCATGGCTTTACAAAAAATCTAAAGACATGATAGAATGAAGCCTGCTAATGCGGGGTGTCAATCCGCGTACTATGTCAGAGGGGGAGAACAGAGTATGAAGGAAGAAAACTATGTGATCAGAAAGATCGGGAATGCGGATATTTCTGAGGCTGTCCGTGTGATTCGCCGCAGTTTTGAGACCGTGGCAGAGGAATTCGGATTTACCGAAGAAAATGCCCCCAGGTTCACAGCATTTGCCACCACCGAAGAACGGTTGGAAAGCTGGAGAACGGAGCAGGGACGGCCGATGTACGGATGCTATGAGGAAGATCGTCTGATCGGATACTATAATCTTCTTTTCACGGAGGATTCCTGTGAACTGGGGAGTCTGTCGGTTCTTCCGGAGTACAGGCATAAGGGGATCGGAAGCGTACTCCTTGAGGATGCCATGATCCGTGCGGCGATAAAGGATATAGGCAGGATGGAACTCAGTATCGTGGAGGAGAACCGGGTCCTTCGGTCATGGTATGAGTCGAAGGGTTTTATTCACACGGAGACAAAAAAGTTTGATTTCTTTCCCTTTACCTGCGGGTATCTGGAGCGGGATCTCAGGGAGTCTCCCGTTCGAATCGAGAATCTGAGCCTCAGCAGAGGACATATCATACTCTGGCTGGAGGGGAGAGAAGCAGCGAAGGAAGCAGCGGAAAGAAAGTCAGCCGCCTTCCCTCGGTTTGTGTATATTTCCGGGGAACTGACTCTGAACGGAAAATTTTATCCCGATCTCTTCAGCGAGTGGTATTGGGTCGAAAAGCCTTCGGACGCCGTATATTTCCTTGATAATCTTACCGTATTGGAAACGGTTACGGATGAAGAAAAGCTGCAGATCATCATGGCGGCAAATGAAAGAAATAAAGCGGATGAGAAAAATGTTCAGATCCTGTTTGAACCGGTAGGTTCCGCCCGGGCGGTTCGGATCTGCAAAGAGACCTCGAAGCAGGAGCAATATGAGGAGGTCCCGCGGGATGTGACGCAGAAGGAAGAGTATTTCTACGGAATATCCAGAGTATTCTCCACAAAGAACGAGGATCAGTACCGGACCATTGGTGCATTCTGGGATGAGATGTCGGCGCTCTACGGGTTGGAAAATCTCCGGGGAATCGGATACGGCTGGACCAAGGATTCCATATCCTATGCCATCGGACTGAAGCAGGGGATGCTGGATGATTATGATGTAGAGATCATGCTGCCGGAGAAGGGCTGGAAGATGGTAAAGGGAAGAACAGAAGACCTGGGCCGGATCTATGACCGGATCTATGCAGACGGGCCTCTTGATTATGAGATAGAGACCTTTACAGCCGACGGGGAATGTGAGATCAGTTTTTACCGGATTGGGGATGCATGGCTGGATGGTAAGTTTGAGGTGAAAAAACTTCTGTTCGATACTGTGTTATGTTCGGCGTACATCCGCCCGAAGGAACCGGATCATATCATGCTGGTGTCGAATTTCAGGTACACCAGTGATTCTTCCATGCACTGGATGGATGAGGCCAGTTACGGAATGTGCACCCATCTTTGCACGAAGGAGGAAGCAGCCGAATTGTATCATGTCCTGAAGGAGGCACCTGTGGAGAATTGGGTTTTTACCGGAGGGCTGAGGTCTATTACCGTGAAAGAGGAAATGAAGGTGAAGATGCTGGAGCTGCTTCGGGCTAAAGTTTCAGATTGATCGTCATCAAGGTCTTGGGTGTATAAGACCGGAGGTACATGGTGCGTGACAACGGGACGGTTCTTATTTGACCGGGGTACATGGAAATGTACCCCGTCGAATAAGAACCGTCCCTGCTTTATCTGTGTCTTACCGTTCCTACGCTATCTGTGTCTTGCTGCATTGTCCAGCTTTGTTACCTTGGCGGTGAGCTTCCTTCGTGCATTTGTATTTTTCTGCTGCTCCGTTGCCCCGGTCAGGGTCTCGGATGTATCGGCGCGGAACTCTTTTCCGTCTGCGGTTTTTCCGGCCATGACATTGTCGTAGGCCGTCAGAAACTTATTCAACGCATTCTCCATGTTTTGAAATTCCTTTGTATTCCAGGATTTGAACAGGGTGTGATTTGCCATGGAGTTCCACTGTCTGCGCATACTGTCTACATAGGAGGACATGTTTTGCCGTAGTACTCCCTGAGAAACGGGGGAAGATGGTTGAATTTTGAGCAATCGCCCAGCTTCATCCGTTGTACGGCGTCATTACACTGGGCAACCGTGGTCTCCTTGGTTTTTACGATCTCGGTCTCGAAGACGGAATTGTTCTGCAGGGCGGTTTCGATATCGTTCATGTCATCATCCGTGAGATTCCAGTTTTTCCGGTGTTCGGCGCTGACCGAATTCCACCCGCCCACAGCACCGATCCCCTCCAGAGTCAGGTCTTCGGCATTTGTTGTCCGTTGTACTTCTCTTTCGTGGATCCGCATAGCCAGCTGATCCAGTGTATATTTTCTCGGCATAGGCACACCTCCCGTAATTTTTGTGATCATCCTGATTATAACAGGAACAGGGCAACAAAAGAGCAACAATGACGGGCCGGTCTCCGCCGAACAGGAAAAAAAGAATTTCCATTACGGGGCAAAAGATGTAAAATATAATGCAGAGGCAGGGGTGGAAGCACCGGAAGTGCTGAAGAAAAGGAGACAGGGGAATGACAAGAAGAGAAGCAGCTATGGAGAATTTCAAAAAAGGATACAACTGTTCGCAGGCCATTGTGCTGGCTTTCGCGGATATGCTTCCCGTGGACAGGACGCTGCTTCTTCGGTTGGCGTCCTCCTTCGGCGGAGGCATGGGACGACTCCGGGAGGTGTGCGGATCCGTCAGCGGCATGTTCATGATCGCGGGACTTCTCTATGGCTATGACGGACCGGAAACCGGTCAGATCAAGGCGGAGCATTATGCCGGGATCCAGGAGCTGGCCAAAAGATTTGAAGAAAAGCACGGCACCATTATCTGTCGTGAGATGCTGGGACTGAGTGTCCGACACGATGTTCCGACCCCCGAGGCGCGTACGGCGGAGTATTACAAAAAGAGGCCCTGTGCTGAGATCATCGGGGATGCAGCGGAGATCCTGGAACAGTATATCCGGGAGCATCCGGTGGGATAGTATGGCGATTCTTAAATCACCGGGCCGGATTCTTTGGGAATCGATATGTCAGCAGGATATGGAAATGTAAGAGGAGGCGGAATATGAGATCTTTGTTTTTATCATTTGCGGTATTGCTCTTGGGATATTTTGTATACGGGCGGATCGTTGAGCGTGTATTTCACCCGGATGACCGGGAAACCCCCGCATTTTCGAAACAGGACGGCGTGGACTTTATCCCGCTTCCGCCCTGGAAGGAATTCCTGGTGCAGCTGCTGAATATCGCGGGTACCGGGCCGATCTTCGGCGCGCTGATGGGAGCGTGCTTCGGGCCGGTGGTATTTCTGTGGATCATTCTGGGCTCTATCCTGGCCGGCGGCGTGCATGATTATATGTGCGGTATGATCTCGGAGAGACATGACGGGGCCTCCATCGCAGAGCTCAGCGGGATCTATCTGGGCAGCGGCGCAAAGTGGGGGATGAGAGTATTCTCCATCCTGCTGCTCGTGCTGACGGGAACGGTGTTCGTGACTTCTCCGGCCGCACTTCTGGCCCGTCTGACACCGTCTTCAATGAATGTCACCTTCTGGATCGTTGTGATCCTGATCTATTATGTTCTGGCAACACTTCTGCCCATTGACAAGATCATCGGTAAGCTGTATCCGGTATTCGGTATCATTCTGATCACGATGGCCGGCTGTATTCTCGGAGGAGTGATCTTCGGCGGTTACGATGTTCCGGAGATCACATTTCAGGATCAGAATCCTTCCGGGCTTCCGATCTGGCCCTACATGTTCGTTACGGTTGCCTGTGGAGCCATTTCCGGATTCCATGCGACGCAGTCTCCGCTGGTGGCAAAATGTATCAAGTCGGAGAAGCTGGGACGCAAGGTCTTCTACGGCGCCATGCTGACCGAGTCCGTGATCGCACTGGTATGGGCGGCAGGCGGCGTGGCTTTCTACGGCGCAACGGGCGGACTTGCCAATGCCATCTCGGAGATGGGGCAGTCCGGCGTAGTTTATGATATCTGTACCGGTATGCTGGGACCTGTCGGCGGAGTGCTTGCGGTTATAGGCGTGGTTGCATGTCCGATCACCTCCGGTGATACGGCATTCCGTTCTGCCAGACTGATCTTGGCGGAGATCACGGGCCTGAAGCAGAAGCAGATCCGCAACCGTCTGATCCTTACGATCCCGCTTCTGATTGTGGGAGCAGTGCTGACGCAGTTGGATTTCAATATCCTTTGGCGATACTTTGCATGGAGCAATCAGACCCTGGCCATGATCGCCCTCTGGGTAGCCACCATGTACCTGCTTAAGACCCATCCGAAGAAATCGAGGAGTCTGATCACGGCGATCCCTGCCACATTTATGGGCGCCGTCACACTGACCTATATCCTTATGGCAGACGAGGGATTCCGGCTTTCGTCCACGATCGCGTATCCCATCGGTCTTATCTTTGCAGCCACACTGTTTATCATTTACTGCGTGACCATGAGAAAATGCGCGCAGAAATACGTGGTCGCCCCCTTTGACTCCGGCCTCATTAAATAAGCAGATGGACGGCTATACCAGTTGAACTATACATTCCGGATGCGCCGCCCATCGTTTTTGTACCGGAGGCTTCGGAAAGCACCACGGAAACACCGTTGAAATCCATTTGCTTTTTTGGTAGTATGCACTTATTGGATGGATACGGAAGAAGGAGATTTATAAAATTGAGCAGAGACTCAAAAAACAGAGTTTTGGGGCTTCTTCTGCTTGCAGCATTATCGTCTGTACTGATCCTCATTGTCGGTCTGGTCCGTGGCAGAAAGGGAATACCTTCCGGGAAAACGGTCAGGGATTTCGCCATGGGAAGTACATTTACGGCCACACTCTACGGGGACAAGGAGGAACGGGATACTGCATCCGCTGAGGTTGTGGAAAGGATCAAGGAGCTTGATGAGAAGGTGATCTCCTGGAGGTCCGGGGATTCGGAGCTGGCCCGATGGAACCGGGATGCCGGTACTGAGGACGAAGCAGAACCATACCGGGTGAGCAGTACATTATATCAGGCTGTATATCAGGGAGATCGCCTTTCTGAGATCTGCGGCGGATCCCTGGATCTCACGCTCCGTCCTGTACTGGATGTCTGGGGGATCGAGGACTCGGATCCGGATACCTTTCGGGTGCCGTCGGATCAGGAGCTTCAGGCTGCAGCCGGGCACACAGGAATGCATGAGCTGGCCTTTCGGGAAAATGTGATCGAAAGGGCGAGAAAAGATATCACCCTCGACCTGGGAGCCATAGGTAAGGGGTATGCGCTTGACATAGCATATCAGTACCTTACCGGGGCAGATCCTGACCGGAAGAAGGCGCTCTACAACCCGGAGGCACTTAAGGACTGCAGCATTACCGGCGGAGTAATAGTAGCTGGAGGAAGTGTGATGGTCTTTGGCAGTAAACCGGACGGAACGGATTTTCAGGTAGGTGTCCGGGATCCGGATGGGCTGCCGGAGGATCTGATGGGAGTGATCTCCATCCCTTCGGGAGCAGGGAAAACATGCATCTCCACTTCCGGCGGCTATGAAAAATATATAGAGAAGGATGGCGTTCGGTATCATCACATCATTGATCCCGGAACGCTTAAGCCTGCGGAAAGCGGACTGAAATCCGTTACGGTGGTATGCGGAGAGGATACCGGAGTATACGGAGGACTGATCAGTGACGGTCTTTCCACAGCATGTTTTATTATGGGGGAAACCCGGGCGCTGGGATATCTGGAGCAGTGCCGGGCGGAAGCAGTTATGATCCGGGATGACGGGAGCATTCTTGTGACCGAGGGATTAAAGGACCGCTTTTCCACATCTTACTGACAGGAGCAGATGGAAAGCTCGAAGCTTTAAAAATTTGATATATTATCTGGAGGATGAAAACCATGACAACAAAGGAAATCATTGAAACCGCCGAATCGCATTTGATCCATACCTATAACCGGTATCCCATTGCATTTGACCATGGAGATGGCGTGTATCTCTATGACAACGACGGAAAGGAATATCTGGACTTCTGTGCCGGTATCGCGGTATTTGCTCTGGGGTACGGGAATAAGAGCTATAATGACGCATTAAAATCGCAGATCGATAAGCTGATCCATACCTCGAATTATTATTATTCCGAGCCCATGGCAAAGGCTGCGGAAGGGATCACCAAAGCAGCTGGCATGAAGAAGGCTTTCTTCACCAACAGCGGAACGGAAGCCATCGAGGGAGCGCTTAAGATCGCGAAAAAGTATGGATATTTAAAGGACGGAAAGAATGACCATGAGGTGATCGCCATGGAGCACAGCTTCCATGGACGGAGCATGGGAGCTCTGTCCGTAACCGGTAATCCGAAATACCGGGAAGCCTTCGGCCCACTCATTCCCGGGATCCGTTTTGCGGTCTACAATGATCTGGAAAGTGTAAAGGCTCTTGTAAATGACCGGACCAGTGCCATCATCCTGGAGACGGTTCAGGGAGAGGGCGGGATCCATCCGGCTGATAGGGCATTTATCCAGGGCGTTGAGAAGCTCTGCAAGGAGAAGGATCTGTTGCTGATCCTGGACGAGATCCAGTGCGGTATGGGACGGACCGGTACCATGTTCGCCTACGAACAGTATGGGGTAAAGCCGGATGTGGTCACTGTTGCAAAGGCCGTCGGCTGCGGCATTCCCCTTGGTGCATTTCTTGTAGGAGAAAAGGCAGAGGGCGTTCTGGTAGCCGGGGATCATGGTTCTACCTACGGCGGAAATCCTCTTGCTACGGCAGCCTGCGTGAGCGTGCTGGAGCAGTTTAAGGAGCTGAACCTGCTTTCTCATGTTCAGAAAGTGGGAGCATATCTCTATGAGGCGTTGGAGAAGCTGAAGGAGGAGATCCCTCAGGTGAAGGATCACAGAGGCATGGGACTCATTCAGGGGCTGGAATTCACCGAGGACGTGAAGGCGGCGGATGTGGTGAAGAGGGCACATGAGAACGGACTGGTGCTGATCACCGCCGGTGGAAATGTGATCCGGTTCATCCCGCCCCTCATCATCGAGAAGGAGCATGTGGACAAGATGATCTCGATCCTGAAGAAGTGCTTTTAGAGTTTGATCATTACTGACAGTTGAGGAGAGAACATTGAAAGATTATTCGGATATGATCAGGTCTGTTTCGAAGGCGATGGATAAAACGGTAAAGCAGCTTGGCACAGAGAGTCATTTCTGGGGAATGAAGCCGAGTGAGCTCTTCGTGATGGACCTTATGACGTATGCCATGCATCTTACGGCAGCAGACGGAAAGATCCAGAGGGAGGAAACGGAGCAGATGGCGGACCTCTTCGGGATCGAATATACACCTATGGATATCCGGCAGTATATGGAGCATCAGAAGGTCCGTTTTGCCGAATACCAGAACCATGTGCCGATCTCTGTGAAAGAGGCCGTGATCATGGATAATCTTCTGAAGGAGCAGGGGCGGATCTCGCCCCTGGAGAAATCTTTTGCAGACATGATCTATGAGTCCTTTGAAGGAGTCGGTGACAGCGTGATCATGGCGGACTGGGTGGAGCGCGGAAATGAGAGACAGGCAAAGGAAGCTTTTCTCGGCCGGTTGAAGGCATACATTGAAGAAAACAGGAAATAGAGAGTGAAGTGCGGATGAGGCTCTGGCCGGTGTGATCCAGGAGCAGATCGGTCAGCTCTACATAAATCCTGTGATCAGTCCGACAATACGCAGAACGAAAAGTCCGAAGAGGACCAGCATAAAGGGGTTGATCTGTTTCCGCTTACCGGTACAGAACTTCAGGATCACCCAGGCAAGAACGCCATACATGATGCCGTTTGCGATGGAATACGTTAGGAGCATCATGATGATCACCAGGTATGCGCTTACGGTATCGGCGATATCCTTCTCAAAGTCCAGCTTCTTGCAGCTGGAGAACATAAGCATGCCGACATAGACCAGAGCCGGCGCGGTGGCAAAGCTCGGAATAGCCACGAAAATGGGACTCAGGAAGATGGATAACAGGAACAGGAGCCCCGTGGTGCAGGCGGTAAGGCCTGTACGTCCGCCAACACCTACACCGGTGCTGGATTCCACGAAACTGGTGACGGTGGAGGTCCCCAGACAGGCCCCCATAGTTGTACCGATGGCATCAGCCATAAAGATCCTTCCGGCCTTAGGAAGCTTTCCTTCCTTGTCCAGCAGATTTGCCTTATCGGCAACGCCGACAACCGTTCCCACGGTGTCGAAGAGATCCATGAACAGAAAACTGAATACGATGGACAGAAACTGTATAAAATGATCAGCTGCCCAGCTGAAGTTGAACTTAAAGGCGGTTTCTCCCAGACCGGAGAAATCAAGACCGTTGTTGAAGACGGGGATCAGTGAATAGAGATCATGCTCCGGATCTACCTGATACCAGCCCGCCAGCTCGGCCCCGATCCCCAGGACCCAGGAGATCAGGATGCCGAGAAGCACAGCACCCTTTACCCTGTAATGGGCAAGGGTCACAATGATCAGAAAACCTACGGAGGAAAGAACCACCGTAGGAGACTTCAGATCTCCCAGGGCAAGGGTCGTGGATGGATCCGATACGACGATGCCGGATCCCAGAAGACCGATCAGGGCGATAAATAGCCCGATGCCGGTGGTGATGGCATATTTCAGATTCATGGGGATCACGTTGATCATGGCTTCCCGGAACTTGAACAGCGACAGGAAGATGAACACAACGCCCTCCACCAAAACGGCAGTCAGAGCGATACGGAAGGGATCCTCCACCCCCTTCAGATCCGCCATACAGACAGTGTAGGCAAAGTAAGCATTCAGTCCCATGCCGGCGGACAGACCGATGGGGTAGTTAGCGAAGATCCCCATGATCATGGTGGCGATAGCCGAGGTAATGGCCGTGGCCAGAAAGACACCGTTGGAATTCATTACAGTTCCGAGAATGCTTGGATTAACGGCCAGAATATAGGCCATGGACAGGAACGTGGTGAGACCGGCCAGAATCTCGGTTTTTACGGTAGTACCATGCTCCTTCAGGTGAAATACTCTTTCTAGCATTGTGGAGGACTCCTTTTTAAACATATCGAAAAATGTAACAGGTTCATTATAAACCATCAGGTGTGAAAGTACAACGGATGGTTGCTTACGGAAATGAGAATGCAAAAAATGGAGAACATCAGGGAGGAAGCCTATGGGGAATTAATCCACACGGTTATTTCAGGAACAGGGGATGTCACATTCATCGGATGCGACATCCCCTTCGCTTTGGTTTGATCAGCGTATCCACTTGTCGGTGGGCGTGGGCTTGTCATAGCCCCAGTCCTCGTCGGCAGCATGGGCTACAAGGGTAAACCCGTTCTTTTTCAGAACGGCGGCCGAGGCCTGATTCTCTGTCATGGTGCTGGCGCTGATGATCTCAAGATTCATTACGCTGGTCAGATAGCTTACCATCAGGGAAACCGTTTCGGAGGCGACGCCCTGCCCCCAGTATCGTTCCAGAAGTCGGTAGCCTATGCTGACCTTATGCAGATCATCCCGGTAGCTGTAGAATTCCGCCAGCCCGGCAAATTGTCCCTCCACATAGACGCCCAGGATCATGGAATCCTTCAGGCATTCATCATACAGGCACCGGATCACCTCCTCGGTATTCTCATATTTCTTCTCAAAAAGAAATGTGGGAAGATAACGATACACCTTATCATTTTCCGTAAGCTCCCGCAGTCCTGCCGCATCCTCCTCTGTGATCTTTTTCAGAGTCACCCGCTTTCCCTTCAGTGTGGGGATCCGGTCAAACAGCTTTATCCTTTCATTCTTCTCCCTTGCGATGGAGATCACCACAAATACGATGAGAATAAAGGGATAGATGAGATATGGGATCAGGCTGAAGCCGGCAATGCCTGACAGGTTTGCCGCCACCAGAAGCTGCGCGCCGTAGGGAATGATCCCCTGGGTGATGCAGGAGCAGGTATCCAGGAGGGAAGCCACCTTGCGGGGTTCCACGCCGTATTCCTGACTGATATCCTTGGCGATGGGGGCTGCGATGACGATGGCCACGGTATTATTGGCGGTTGCGATATCCATAAAGGCCGTAAGGAAGGCGATCCCGAACATTCCGCCCCGCTTCGAACCGGCCTTTTGCCGGATCAGGGAAAGGATATAGGCAAAACCGCCATTTTCCTTCATCAGTGCTGCTATGGATGCCACAAGGATCGTTACGATCATGGTCTCAAACATACCGGAGATCCCGCTGCCCATGGAGGAAAGCGTTGAGGAATAGGTAAGGCTTCCCGAGAAGAAACCCACCAGCGTGAAAAGGAAAATGCCGGAAAGCAGTACCAGAAATACATTGATCCCCAATACGGACAGGACGAGGACCGCAAAATAAGGCAGGGTCTGCCAGACATTAAAGGAGAATTCGCCGATGATCTGATCTTCGCTGACGAAGGCGTAAACCATAAGGATCACAAAGGTTATGGCCGCAGCAGGCAGCGCCACTCGGATATTCGTACGGAATTTGTCCTTCATTTCCACACCCTGGGTCTTGGTCGCCGCAATGGTGGTATCGGAGATGAAGGAAAGGTTATCCCCGAACATCGCACCCCCCACCACAACACCTACCGCAAGGGCCTTGTGAAGTCCGCCATTCTCGGCCAGAGCAACGGCGATGGGAACAAGCAGGGTAATGGTCCCCACACTGGTTCCCATGGACATGGAGATGAGACAGGCAATGAAGAAAAGTCCCGGCACCGCAAACCGTCCCGGGATAATGCTGAGCAGAAGATTCGCCGTGCTGTCGGCTCCGCCTGCAGCTCCGGCGATGCCGCTGAAGGCACCGGCCAGGATGAAAATGAACAGCATGATAACGATATTGTCGTCCCCGATCCCCCGGGCGCATACATGGATCTTCTCGTCAAAGGAAAGGGACCGGTTCTGCAGAAAGGCAACGATGAGCGCAACGGAAAAGGCCAGAACCACCGAAACCACATAGAATCCCATGACCCCCTCTTCCGGATGGATATACTGGAAGTAGATCCCGTTACCGAGATAAAGAATCAGGAACAGGGCGATGGGAAACAGGGCTTTTACATTCGGCTTCTTTTTTGTGTCTTCCATGATGCATAGGTCTCCTTGATTACAAGATATAGTTCAAATATACCATAAGGAACGGCGCTTTCGCAATCGCTATGATAGGTCCCGTGGGATCACTTCCTCCACATTTCCATCTTTTTCCGTGTGACAGTTCTGTGACAGGTGGTGTGATAAAGTTACGTCATTGAAAAAAAGAAAGAACACCCGAAACAAGGGTAAATATATACGGCAGGAGGAAACGAAGATGAAGAATATCGTATTGAATGGTGAAATGAATATTGCGATCCCCGAGGGATTTAACGAGATCAGCCGAG
>JAGBNH010000110.1 GCA_017634475.1 Eubacterium sp. | reverse complement strand
GTGGGCTTTGGAAATATTGGCAGAAGAGTTGCCGAGATCGCCCGGGCATTTCATATGAATGTCCTGATCCATACAGCCCATCCGGAGAAATATACAGAGGAACCCTATACCTTTGTGAGCCTGGAAGAGTTGTTTGAAAAGGTGGATATCCTTACCCTTCACTGTCCCATGACCGAGGCCACGAAGGAGATGATCTCAGCAGCAAATATCGCCCGGATGAAGAAGGGCGTCATCGTGATCAATGTTTCCCGGGGAGGGCTGGTGAATGAGGCGGATCTGGCTGAAGCACTCCGTACGGGAAGGGTCGCATCGGCGGCTGTGGATGTGGTGAGTCGGGAGCCCATGGCACCGGATAATCCTCTACTTACGGCACCGAATCTGGTGATCACCCCTCATATTGGCTGGGCCAGTCTGGAAGCCCGTGAACGGCTGATCGAAACGGTGGCAGAGAATGTGAAGGCCTACCTTGCAGGCGAAAGACTGAACGTGATCACGCCCTGAAGCGGAGACCCGGATGCAGAAGAACGAGAGATAACCGAAGATAAACCGAAGATAGTACCGAAGTTAGAAAAAAAGATAGATACAAAGATACAAACGAAGATAGAAACCCGGAAAGAAACGAAGGAAGAAATGGATAAGAAGCTGTATATCGTGGGGATCGGTCCGGGTAAGCCGGAGGGGATGACCATAGAAGCAAAGCGTATACTGGAGGAGAGCGATGTGCTGGCGGGCTATCCCGTTTATCTGGAGCTGCTCCCTCAGGAGCTGCGTAGCCGGCGTGACGGAACGCCGAAGCAGGAGATCCGAAGCGGTATGACGAAGGAGATAGAACGCTGCCGATTAGCGCTTTCCGCAGCGGCGGAGGGACATAAGGTATCCCTGGTGTGCAGCGGAGATCCCGGGGTGTATGGAATGGCAGGGCTTGCCCTGTCCTTAAAGCAGGAATTTCCGGAGGTGGAGATCCGTGTGATCCCGGGAGTTACGGCAGCCCTGTCCGGGGCAGCTCTCCTGGGAGCGCCGCTGATCCATGATTTTGCAGTGATCAGTCTGAGCGATCGTCTGACTCCCTGGGAGAAGATCGAAGCCCGGCTGAAGCATGCCGCGGAGGCGGATTTCGTCATCGTGCTGTACAATCCGGAATCCAAAGGGAGGAGCGGATATCTGGCCAGAGCCTGCAGCCTGCTGCTTACCGTACTGGAGCCGGAGCGTCCGGCGGCCCTCGTCCATAAGATCGGACGGGAGGGGGAAGCGGTCTGGACCGGAACCCTGGAAGAAATGCAGGACCAGCCGGCAGATATGTTTACCACGGTTTTTATCGGCAACAGCAACACAGCTTTACTGGATGGCAGTATGATCACGGATCGGGGCTACAGAGAGAAATGACCCCGGGATATAGAGGAATGAGGATAGATAGATGATCAAGGTTTTCCTTTTTGCAGGAACAACAGAGGGAAGAAGACTGGCAAAACGGCTGGGGGCAGCAGATATCCCGGTTGCGGTGTCGGTGGCCACGGAATACGGAGCGCTTGTGCTGGAGGAGGCGGGACTTGGTGATTCGGTCACGGTGCTCCGGGGCAGGATGACAGAGGAGGAGATGGAAGCGAAGCTTCGGGAGACCAATCCTCTCATTGTGGTGGATGCAACACATCCCTACGCCCTGGCCGCATCGGAGAATATACGAAATGCCGCCGGGAAGGCCGGGATCCCCTATCTCAGACTGAAGCGGAAGACCAAGGATGCACCGTCCCGGAAGGTGTTCATGTTCACGAACCCGGATACCCTGGTGGCCGCATTGAAGAAGACCACGGGGAATATCCTTCTCACCACCGGCATAAACATGCTGAAGGAATTTGCGGATGAGGAGCTGAAGAAACGTCTCTTTGTCCGGGTTCTTCCCGGGGAGGAAAGCCTTAAGGTCTGTGAAGAGAACGGGATCCGGGGAAGGCAGATCATTGCCATGCAGGGCCCCTTCTCCCAGGAAATGAACCGTGCCACCATCCATTCCTATGACATACGTCATCTGGTGACCAAGCAGAGCGGAAGAAGCGGCGGCTTTGAAGAGAAGATCTTTGCGGCGCAGGAGACGGAGACTGCTGTATATATCCTCGGTGCGCCGGAAGAGGAAGGCATATCCTACGGAGAGGTACTGGACCGTCTGGGAGAGCTGCTTTCCGTGGATCTAAGAGACACGGTGACCATCACATTCTCTCTGGTGGGCATTGGCCCCGGAGACCGTGAATTTCTCACGGAGGAGGGAAGACGCGTCATCGAAGAGGCGGATGTGCTCTTCGGCGCGGAACGGATGGTGGAACCCTACAAGAATACAAAACAGGTATTTCCCTATTATCAGGGAGAAGAGATTCTTCCCCGGCTGGAGCAGCTGCTCCGGGAGGCCAGACAGAAGGATCCCCATGTCCGGGCGGCAGTGCTGCTTTCCGGTGATTCCGGATTCTACAGCGGCTCTGCAGGGCTGATCTTCTATCTCAGCAACTGGAGAAGAAGGATGCTGCTTTCGGATGAGGGACGGTTTTCCATGCAGATCCGTACGATCCCGGGCATTTCTTCGGTACAGATGCTGGCCGCAAGACTGCAGGAACGCTGGGATACCGCCTATATCGACAGTCTTCACGGAGAGGGAGACGAGGCCTTCAACCGGGTGCTCCGTGAGCTTCCCAGAAGAAAGCGGGTATTCCTGCTCACCTCAGGCTCCGGAGATGTAAAGCGGCTCCTTGCCTGGGTCCGCCAGCAGGGCGGGCACCGGCCGAGATACAGTCTGTATGCCGGCTATCGTCTCACCTATTCCGATGAGGTGATCTACGGGGAAGAGGGAGACCGGCCCGGACTGGGGATCGAAGATGCGAAGATCACCCCCTTTCCGGATATCATCCCCGACGGGCTCTATGTGGTGATGATCCGGAACAGCGAGCCGGAGGAAGAGGATACGGAGGAAAATGTACAGCATACCCTGGGCATTTCCAATGACGCCTTCCTGCAGAAGCAGGGGATCCCCATCACAAAGGAGGAGATCCGTACCATCGCCATCAGTAAGCTCAGGATCCATGAGCCTGCGGTGATCTACGATATCGGAAGCGGAACGGGAAGCTTTGCCGTGGAGCTGGGGCGGGTCCTCAGGGATTCACGGATCTTTGCCATTGAGAAGGAACCGGAACGGGCAGAGCTGATCCGGAAAAATGTGAAGCATCTTAACGCGGCCTCCGTGGCCGTTGTGGAGGGTGAGGCCCCGGATATCCTGGACATACTCACGCCCCCTACCCATGCGGTGATCGGTGGCTCCGACGGGAAACTGCTTTCCATCCTGCAGTCCCTGTTCCGGATCTCTCCGGAATGCCGGGTGGTGGTAACCGCCACCACACTGGAAACCAAGGCGGAGATCGCGTCACTGCTCTCCGGGCAGCTTCCGGTGGAGTATGAACTGGCTGATCCGGAATATGTGGAGATCAATCTGTCCCGTAGCCGTAAGCTGGGGAAATACAGATCCCTGAAGGCGGAAAACCCCGTTGCGATCCTGGCCTTCCGGTTCAGTCGTAAGCCGGGAGCATAAGGCGTGTCCTGCGGGGATGATCCCGAACAATATGTGGTGGTCGGAGGAGACATTTCCCATGATACAACAGAAAAGTGATAAAAATCCTGCCTCCGTTCCGGGTATCCTCATTGCCGCACCCTTTTCCGGCAGCGGCAAGACCACATTTACCACAGGGCTTCTTGCTGCGCTGAAGAAAAGAACCCGATCCCTCTACAGCTATAAATGCGGGCCGGATTATATCGATCCCATGTACCATACCCGGGTCCTGGGGATCCCCTGCCGGAATCTGGATACCTGGTTCACGGGAGAGGAGAAGCTGAAGGAGCTGTTCCTTCATGATCCGGCGGAGGCCTTCCATGTGGTGGAGGGCGTCATGGGGCTTTATGACGGCGTGGCCGGGATACGGCCCGAGGGTTCCTCCTATGATCTGGCCAGGGTATTGGGACTTCCCATCCTGCTGGTGGTATCCGCAAAGGGCATGGGCAGCTCGGTGATCGCCCTGATCCGGGGCTTTCTGGAGCAGGACCGGTTTGGACTGATCCGTGGGATCTTCCTGAATCAGATCAGTGAGGAAATGTACCGCCGGCTGAAGCCGGAGCTGGAGAAGGAGCTGCGGGTTCCCTGTCTGGGATTTCTCCCCGGCGATAAGCAACTTCAGGTGCCAGGCCGTCATCTGGGGCTGGCGCAGCCCGGCGACTTTGCCGGACACGAAGCCTATATCCGGCATTCCGGTGATGCGGTGGAACAGGCATTGGACTGGGAGAAGTTTTATCACATCGCCAGGTGGAATGAGCTACGGAATGGGGACCGGTGGGAAGAAGAAGGGGCGGAACCGGGATCGGCAGAGGATAAAGCGGATGAAGATACCCCACGGGAGTTTTCCGGCTGCAGCGTTGCCGTGGCCCGGGATCCTGCATTTTCCTTTCTGTACGAGGATAATCTCCGGGAGCTTCGGGAGTTGGGGATCAAGATCCTGTTCTTTTCCCCGCTTTCGGATGCAGAGCTTCCCCCGGGGATCGACGGACTCTACCTTCCCGGCGGATATCCGGAGCTTTATGCAGAAAGGCTCTCCGAAAACCATTCCATGCTGCGGGATATCCGGGAGAAGATCGCAAAGGGCCTTCCCACGGTGGCGGAGTGCGGAGGATTTCTCTATCTCCAGCTTAAGCTTTTTACACCGGAGGGAGAGGGCTTTCCCATGGCCGGGGTTCTTCCCGGCGAAGCAAGGAAGAAGGAACGGCTGGTACGCTTCGGGTACGTGGAGATTGAAGAGGAGAGACCCACATTTCTCCCGGAGGGTCTTCGGCTGAAGGGACATGAATTTCATTATTACGACAGTACGGAAAACGGAGCTTCCTGTACCATGACCAAACCGGTAACAGGGAGAGCCTGGAAGGGGATCGTTGCCACAGAGACGCTGTGGGCAGGCTTCCCGCATATCTATTTCCCGGCGGAACCCGGCTTTGTCCGGGCGTGGGCAGAGAAGATGAGACAGCATGAGAGGAGCTCGAAGGTATGATGAAGGCACAGTTTTTTTCCCATAAGGAGTGTGAATATTATCCCTGTCACGAAGGCGTGGAGGAGCTGAACTGTCTTTTTTGCTACTGTCCCTTCTTCCTGTTGGAGGATTGTCCGGGAAATCCGGAGTGGAAGGTGAGCGAGAAGGACGGCGTTCGGAGGAAGAGCTGCGCCGGCTGTACATTTCCCCACCGGAAGGAAAACTATCCGGAGATCATCCGGAACATCAAGGAAAAGTGCCTGAAACGAAAAGAGGATTGAGACTATGAACATATTGATCGCAGGCTGCGGACAGGTGGGAAAGAACCTGGCGGTCCAGCTGAGTAAGGAAGGTCACGAGATCACCGTTATGGATGTGGATTATACGGCGGTGGAGGCAGTTCAGACTGCGTGCGACGTCATCGGCTATCAGGGTGACTGCACCAGCCTTTCCGCCCAGATGGACGCGGGGATCCAGGATATGGACATCCTGATCGCGGCTTCCAATCAGGACGAGAAGAACATGCTTGCCTGCCTCATCGCCAGGAAGGCCGGAAATGTTAAGACCATCGCCCGGGTCAGGGATCCCCAGTATCTGGATGAAATGTATTTCCTGAAGGAGGAACTGGGATTATCCATGTCCATTAATCCGGAGCGCGTGGCTGCAGAGGATCTGCTCCGTCTGATCCAGATCCCCTCGGCTTTGGAGGTGGATACCTTTGCCAAGGGTAAGGTAAGCCTGATCCGTCTGGTCATCCCCCAGGGGTCCATCCTGGATGGACTGGCGCTGAAGGATTATGCCTCCAAGGTGGGAACCAAGGCCCTGGTTTGTGTGGTTGAACGGGGAAAGAACGTGATCATCCCCGGTGGTGATTTCGTTCTGGCTGCGGGAGATTCCATCTCCATTACCGTATCTCTGGTGGATCTGAATGAGCTCCTGATGAAGATCGGGATCAAGACCAGGAGGATCCGGAATGTCATGATCGCCGGCGGCGGAATGATCAGCTATTACCTGGCCAGGCAGCTCCTGGCGCAGAAGATCGAGGTAAAGATCATCGAGAAGAATCCGAAGCGCTGTGAAGAACTGGCGGATATGCTTCCGAAGGCCATGATCATTCAGGGAGACGCCACGGATAAGACTCTGCTGGTGGAGGAATCCATCGAAGAGATGGATGCGGTCTGCGCCCTGATGGGCTCGGATGAGGCAAATATCCTGCTTTCCCTGTATGTGGACAAGGTCAGCGACGCCAAGAGAATGATCAAGATCCATCGGGATTCCTATGAGGATATGGTGGCGGATCTTCCCGTGGGGACCATCATTTCCACCAAGAAGATCACCTCGGAATATATCACCCGTTTTGTCCGGTCCATGAACAACAGCGCGGACAGCAACGTGGAGGCGCTGTACCGTCTGATGGACGGAAGAGTGGAGGCGCTGGAGTTCAATGTAGGCGAGGATTCCCGGGTGACCTGGGCGGCGATCCGGGAGCTGAACATCCGGAAGAATACCCTGATCTGCTGTATCAACCGGGAGGGCAAGATCATCCGCCCCGCCGGCAATGACCGGATCCGGAAGGGAGACAGTGTGGTGGTGGTTACCACGGAGCACGGCCTGAACGGCGTGGATGATATCCTGGAAAGATAGTGAAAAAACTTGTCTAAATGAAACGAAATTGATAAAATGTAGATATCAAATTTTAATGTGAAGAGGGGGAGCATTATGCCAAATACGTATAAGATCAATTCGCCTTACAATAATCTGATCAGTCTGAAGGTAACACCGGGACATTTCGCCACATCCTCGTCCCATATCAATGCGTTTATCGACCTGACCACATTGAAGGCAAGAAGCAGTGAGGCTAAGGCTGTTGCCAAGTCCATGTGTTCGGAATACATGGCAACCACCATCGTGGACGTGATCATCTGTATGGATGGCACGGATGTGATCGGGGCTTATCTCGCCGACGAGCTGACGAATTCCGGGATCATGTGCATGAATGCCCATAATTCCATTTATGTCATTACTCCGGAGCAGAACGCCATGGGACAGCTGACCTTCCCGGACAACGTGATCCCCATGGTGCGGGGTAAAAATGTACTGCTGCTCCTGGCTACCGCAACCACAGGTCACACCGTGGAGAAGGCCCTGGAGTGCATCGATTACTACGGCGGCATCGTTCAGGGGATTTCTTCCATCTTCACCGGTACGGATGAGATCAACGGACACGAGATCCATTCCATCTTCCATGCGAAGGATGTGGAAGGCTATGCTTCCTTTAATTCTCACGAATGCCCCTTCTGCCTTGCAGGAAAGAAGCTGGACGGCATCGTATCCGCCGGCGGACTGAAGGAACTGTAGGACACTGCAGGAGCGTTAACTACCGCGATATATGCCGGTTGAAGGAACGAAAAAACTCCCGATCACACGGTCGGGAGTTTTTTTTAATGTTTCATTGGAAATGTATCATTTCCTCCGCCATGTGGACGGCGCCAGAAGGATCAGCATGGGGAAGAGCTCCAGACGCCCGGCGATCATATCAAAGATCAGCACGATCTTCGACAGGACACTGAACTGCGAGAACCCCCCGGCAGGACCTACCATACCCAGACCGGGACCGATATTATTCTGCGTCGCCGCAACGGAGGTGAAGGTGGTCTCCAAATCAAAGCCATCGATGCTGACGATGAGAAGGGATATCACAAAGACTAAAAGATAGGCCATTAGATACACGTTCGTAGTACGAAGTGTCATATCATCCACGGCCTTCTTCTCCAGCCGGACCTTGTTTACGCTCCGGGGATGAATGAACTTGGACAGCTCGATCTTGATCTGCTTAAACCACAGGATGCAGCGGGAGACCTTCATACCGCCGCCGGTACTGCCCGCGCAGGCGCCGATGAACATGACCAGCACCAGAACTGCCTTGGGCATGGAAGACCACAGGTTGAAGTCCGTGGTGGAATACCCGGTGGTGGTCATGATGGAGGATACCTGGAAGGCACCTTCCTTCAGCGCGGTTCCGAAATTTCCCACATCTTTAAGGATCCCGATGGTGACCAGTACCACGGCCACGCCGTAGATGATGGCGTACCACAGGACCTCTTCGCTTTTCAGGATATCCTTGAACTTCCGGAAGACGATCAGGAAGTACAGCTTGAAGTTCACACCGAAAAGGAACATGAAGATGGTGATGATGATCTGGCAGGCGGTGTTATAGCTGGCAGCGCTGTCGTTCCGCACGCCGAAACCGCCGGTACCCGCATCTCCGAAGGAGATACACAGTGCGTCAAAGAAGGGCATGCCGAAGATACTCAGCAGCGCGATATTCAGCAGCGTAAGCCCGAAGTAGATGCCATAAAGTACCATGGCTGTCTGCCGAACCTTCGGCAGCATCTTGTCCACTGAGGGACCGGGGCTTTCCGCCTTCATGAGATACATGTCATCTGCATTGGAGGGGATCACCACGAGGATGAACACCAGGATCCCCATACCGCCGATCCAGTGGGTGAAGCTCCGCCAGAAGAGGAGACCGTGGGGCATAGCCTCAATATCCGTAAGGATACTGGCCCCCGTTGTGGTAAATCCCGATGCGGATTCGAAGACGGCATCCACAAAGGATTTGATCTCCCCGGAGAAATAGAAGGGAAGACCGCCCACGATACTGAGGAGGATCCAGGCCAGTGCAGTGATCACGAAGCCTTCCTTGGCATGGATCCGTTCTTTTTTAGTTTTGATCCACCGGAGCAGGGTCCCGAGGATGATCGCACCAAGCGATACGATGAACAGTGAGAACCAGCATTTCTCGCTGTAGATCAGCGCTACGATCACCGGCAGGGTCATCAGCGCTCCCTCTACCTGCAGCAGTATACCTAAAGTACGAAAAATCTTTCCGTAATTCATTTTGGATTTTACCTGCCTGAGTAAATAGATTCGATCGATATCGTTGCAAATAAACCACCTGCCATTTTACCACACTTAAGCAGGATTGGACAACAGATAAAATTTTGCTTGTATAAATCACAGAAACCATGTATAATCGCAAAATGTAAGCGCTTACATTTTATGCGATCTAAAGGAGGTTATGTATGAGTAATGCAATTGTCGGCCAATCCGGGGGACCTACGGCGGTGATCAATTCCAGTCTTGCAGGGGTTTATGAGGCGGCCAGGCAAAGGGGAGCGGAACATGTTTACGGCATGCTGCACGGGGTAAAAGGGTTACTGGAGGATAAATACATCGATCTGTCCGAGAGGCTTCACTCGGCGTTGGATATCGAGCTTCTGAAGCGTACTCCCTCCAGCTATCTGGGAAGCTGCAGATATAAGCTTCCGGACTGGAAGGAGGATGAAACGGTCTATGTGCAGATCTTTGAGTTTCTGAAACGACTGGATATCGGTTATTTCTTCTATATCGGCGGAAATGACAGCATGGACACGATCTGTAAGCTTGCGGCTTACGGAGCGCATATCGGCAGCGAGATCCGTTTTATGGGGGTACCGAAAACCATCGATAATGACCTTATGATCACAGATCATACACCGGGCTACGGAAGCGCTGCCAAGTATATCGGTGTTGTGATGAAGGAGATCATCCGTGACGCAACGGTTTATGGAACGAAGTACGTAACCATCATTGAAGTTATGGGAAGAAATGCCGGATGGCTCACGGCAGCATCGGCGCTTGCAAAGGAAGAGGATTGTGAAGGCGTGGATATGATCGCGCTCCCGGAGGTGGTCTTTAACGTAGACCGGTTCGTGGAGAAGGTAAAACGGATGCAGGAGGATAAGCCCAGCGTGGTGATCGCCGTTTCCGAGGGCGTTAAGCTGGAGGACGGAAGATATGTCTGCGAGCTGGCGGATGATGTCCATGCGGTGGACGCATTTGGACATAAGGCCCTTACCGGAACCGCCCGGTACCTTGCAAATGTAGTGGCCAGATCCATGAATACCAAGACCCGGAGCATAGAGCTTTCCACGCTTCAGCGGTGCGCAGGACATGTGAGCTCAAGAACAGATATCACCGAAGCCTATCAGGTCGGCGGCGCGGCAGTGAAGGCAGCCTATGAAGGCGCAACAGGCAAGGTAGTTACGCTGAAGCGCATTTCCAATGCACCCTACCAGTGCACCACGGAGATCCATGACATCAGTGAGGTGGCGAACCTGGAGAAGAAGGTGCCCATGGACTGGATCAATGATGATCATACACAGATGCGGCAGGAGTTTATCGATTATGCGAAACCGCTGATCCAGGCAGAGCTTACACCGGTATATGTCAGCGGTCTTCCGCGGCATATCTACCTTCCGGTATGAGGAAGAAAAAGAATTGAAAAGCCCATGTAAAAAAGGTAAAATATCAGAAGGTGAAACGATCAGGCTCATGCAGTTTTGCATGAGCCTTTATCATAGGGAAAGGGACTGTTTATGAGGTCAGCCGTAACCATTTATACCGGAGGGACAAACGCCGGAAAATCCATAAAAATGTACGAAAATCTGGTGGATCAGGCCGCCAGATATCCGAAGAGATCCTTCTATCTGATCGTTCCGGAGCAGGCCGGATCCGGCATGGAGCAGCGGATCCTCAGCATTGTCCGGCAGCGGACGGGGAAGAGCGGCGTATTCAATATCGATATCATCGGTTTTACCCGGCTGGCCTACCGGGTGTTCAATGAGCAGGGACGGACCATGAAAACGGTGATGGAGGAATACGGGAAGACCATCCTGCTCCGGTCTGTGGCTGCGAAGGTGAAAAATGAGCTTTCGCTCTACCGGGGAAGCGTGGACCGGCAGGGCTTTATAGAGGAGCTGAAATCGCTCTTTTCCGAGTTCCTTTTGTTCGATATCCATCCTGAGGATCTGGATGCTGCGCTGGAGCAGCTCCGGGAGAAGGATCCCCAGCTGGGAAATAAGCTGAAGGATGTGCTGACCATCTACCGGGCCTTCCGGGAGAGTGAGGTTTTCCGGGAGGAATATATGGTGGCGGAGGAGCTCCCTGCCTATCTTGCAGGTCTCCTTTCGGAACCGGGAGAGATCAGCTGTATAGACGGGGCAGAGTTTTACTTCGATGGATTTACGGGCTTTACCGCAGAGCAGAGGAAGGTGCTGGAGGCGTTGATCCCCCGGGCATCTGCCATGTCCTTTGCCGTGACACTGGAACCGGGAGAAGAGAAGGAAACCCTCTTCAGCCAGAGCAGGGAGATGCTGGAACAGCTTCTTACCCTTGCCCCCGGCGTAAAGGTTGTGGAATTGAAACAGGAAAATGCCCGGCGGAAAGAGGCTTTGCATGCCCTTTCCCAGGGAGTCTTTCGTTTTCCTGCCAGGGTCTATAAGGGAGAGAAAGCGGCGGAAACGATCCGGATCTGGAAGGCGGATACCCCTTTGGAGGAGTTTCGCCTGGCCGCAGAGGATATCCGGAGAAGAGTGACCGCAGGGGAGATCCGTTACCGGGATGCGGCGATCCTGACGCCGGATATGCAGGGACTGGCCGGCTATCTGGATCTGGTGATGACGGAATACGAGCTTCCCTTCTTTGCTGACCAGAACCGCGCCTTTGTCAATAATCCCATCATTGACGCCCAGCTGTTCATTTTGGAAATGCTGGACCGGGATTTCACCTACGAGAGTGTATTCTCCTTCTTGAAAACCGGCATCCTGGATCATGCCGCAGAGGAAATCGGCATAGCCGCTACGGGCTGGGAGCAGCTGGAGAATTTTGTGCTGGAGCACGGGATCCGGGGAAGAAAGCTCTGGGGGAAGGAGCTGGCACATTTTAACGGAAGACGTGAGCTGTCGGAGATGGAAGCTCTCATTCTGGATCAGCTGGAAGAGCTTCGGGGACTTCTTCTTTCCGTGCTGAAGCCGGTACTTAAGTTTACCGGGAAAAAGGCCTTCCCCGTACCGGAAATGATCAGCGCCATGACGAAGATCGCGGAGGATCCCCGTCTTCGGCTGGCAGAACGGGGCGAGGAGGCGAAGGCGGATCTTCTTCTCATGGGCCGACCGGCGGAGGCGGAAGCCTACCTGGGACTGCAGGAGAAATTCCTGTCGGTGCTGGAGAAAACCGCCCTGATCCTAAGGGATGAGGAAATGACCATCCACGATCTGAGGGAGACCCTGCTGATCGGCGTAAGGGAGATCAAGGTGGGCGTTATCCCGCCCACACTGGATTCCGTATTGATCGGAGATCTGGAACGTACCCGGCTGGGACAGGTGAAGGTGCTCTATATCCTGAATCTGAACGAGGGAATCTACCCCAGAGTCAGGGGCAAGGGCGGCATACTGTCCGATCAGGACCGTACCGATCTGGAGGATCTGCTGAGCGATCTTCCGGGAGGGAAGACCCTGGCACCGGGGGAAACGGAGAAACGTTTCCGAGAACAATTCTCCCTGTATCTTGCCATGGGAAAGCCCTCGGACTGCCTGACCTTAAGCTTCTCCGAGCAGACACGCACCGGCGGCGCGCTGGAGCGTTCGTATCTGTTGGGCAAGGTACTCCGGATGTTCCCGGAGCTTAAAGCTGTGCACAGGGAAAGGCGGATGCTGTCCGGTGCCAAAGGGCCGGACCGTATGGAATATCTGGAGCTGCTCAGCAAGGAGAAACAGGACGAGCTGGCGGAAGAAGAGAGAAAGGCACTCCGTGTCCTGGCCGGAGCATTTTCCGGAGACGCACCGGAAGAAGCAGAGGAAGAGGATGCCCGGGTGATCCTTCCGGAGAAGCTGATGGAATATCTGGCGGATCTGGGAAAGATCCGGGTGTCGGTATCCCGTCTGGAAAAATATGCCAGATGCCCCTATTCCTACTTCCTTCGCTACATTCTGGATCTGAAGAGCAGAAAGCTGCATGAGGTGCAGAAGGTGGATGTGGGACTGATCCTTCACCGGATCCTGGAGCTCACCTTCCGTGAGGTAAGGGACGAACATGCCAATGACTGGGAAGGGATCACCGAGGAGACGCTGTCCCGGCTGATCCATAAAAACATGAACAGAGCCATTGAGGAAGAGAAGCCCTCCCTCCTTCTTCAGGACCTGCAGGATGGGAAGACCGGCGTGGTCCTGAAGAAGCTGGAGGAGCTGTCGGAAAACAGCATCCGGGTGCTGAAATATCAGCTGTCGGAGGGCAGTATGCTGCCGGAAATGCTGGAGTGCGGCTTCAAGGCGCAGTTTACGGCGGAGGGACCGAAGGGAAGAGAAGAGACCGTGACCATCACGGGCATCGTGGACCGGCTGGATACCTTCCGGGAGAAGGACGAGGTGTTTCTTCGGATCCTGGATTATAAGACCAGCAATACGAAGTTCGATCTTCGGGACTTGAGAGACGGCAGAAAGCTGCAGCTTACCGTGTATCTGAAGATCATGACCGAGCTTCTGAAGAAGACCAGCCGGCAGGCCATCCCGGCGGGTATGTATTATTTCCATGTGGATCAGCCGGTGCTTAAGGAGCTTTCCGTAAAGGATGGATCGGAGGAAGATGCCGCACGAAGGGAAATGGAAAAGAACCTGAAGCTTCGCGGTGTCCTGAACATAAGCCCCTCGGATGACGAATCGGAGGGAGAGGGGGACCCGAAGCATTATCTTGTGGAGCTTCAGGAGCAGGAGGCTTTGGATGAGGAGCGGAATCTAAAGTCCGGCAGGGTACTCCCCATCGAGCGTAATCAAAGCAGGGAGCTTAAGAAGGAATTTCTTGCCACCACGAAGGAAATGGAAGGCCTGGGAGAATTCAGTCTGCAGAAGATGAAGGAGCTTACCGACCGGATCTTCAGCGGGCAGATGGAGAAGTATCCCACCCGAATGTCCGACGCCCAGGACAGTTCCTGTAAATACTGCGAAGGCAGTGCTGTCTGCCGGTTCCGTAAGGATACCATGGCCGAGAGGATCATCCGGAAGGTGCCCGACAGCGGGGCCCTGATGACGGAGCTTTCGGAGAAAGGACAGAAAAATAAGGTGGCGCTGAAGGGGCTTTCCTTATACGAGAAGCCTTCGGATGAGGAAATGCGGGATAACCTTAAAGAACTGCTGGAATCGGATGATGAAGCGGATGATCAGTCAGAATAAGGGGTAGCTATGAGAGAATGGAATGACGGACAGAAAGCGGTACTGCAGAGCATAGAGAAGGATGAGAATATCCTGGTATCCGCAGCCGCAGGTTCCGGTAAGACGGCAGTGCTGGTGGAACGGATCGTAAGCAGCGTCACGGAAGGACGCTGCGGGATCGATGAGATCCTGGTGGTGACCTTCACCAAGGCGGCTGCAGCACAGATGAAGGGGAAGATCACGGCGCTGCTGGAGGAACGGGCCTATAACAGTGGTGATCCGAAGCTGGTGCGGCAGATGTCCCTTGCAGCCAATGCGGATATCTCCACCATAGACAGCTTCTGCAACCGGATCGTTCGGGAGAATTTCCAGGCGGCGGGCCTGGATCCGGGCTTTGATCTTTTTGATGCCGGTGAGGCAGAGCTTCTCCGGGAAGATGTGATGGACGATGTGCTGGATGAGCTGTACCGGGACCCGGAATTTGCGGATTGCGTCAAGGTATTCGTGAAGGACGTATTTGATGATTCCCAGCTTCGGGATATCCTTATGCGGCTGTTCCTTACCTCCGAGACTTTTGCGGATCCGGAGGAGTGGCTGAAGAAGAATACCCTTGCGGGATGTCTGCAGGAACAGGGCGTGGAAGAAGAGGATGAGGGATACGAAGAGACTCTCCTTTCCCTGGGACTTGGTCAGCCCTGGGCCGCAGGGTACCTGGAGGAGATCCGGAAGATCGCTTCCTACCTTGTGGAACGTCTAAAAAAGGCCCGGGATCTCTATGCGGCGGAGACCGACAGTGAAGCAAGGAAGACAGCAGAGAAGATCGTAAAGGTGCTTAACTCGGACCTGGACAGATTCGGATATTTTGTCAAAGCCCAGACCCTTGTGGATGCGGCAGAGGGACTGGGGCAGAAGACGGAGAGATTTATGGGCTCCAGCTATATGAAGGTCTATGACCTGGAAGAGATCGAGGAGCTCGCAGCCATACGGAAGAAAGGCGGGGACCTTATGAAAACCATGCTTTCCGGCATAACCGCAGCCGGGATCCTGCAGGAACTCACCGCCCACGTAAGGCTGGAGAAACAGCTGCTGAGAGCGATCCGTCTCTTCCGGGAAAACCTGCTGCAGGAGAAGAAACGGCGGAAAAAATATGAGTTTAATGATATCGCCCACGCGGCGTACCGGGTCCTCTTCGATCCCGAAGAGAAGCGGGTGACGCCGGTTGGCCGGCGTTACGCCCGGAAATACCGGTATATCTACATCGATGAATACCAGGACGGCAGCGATATCCAGGAACATATCCTGAACAGCGTGGCCAGATATAAGGATGGATATCCGTCCAACATTTTCATGGTGGGAGATGTGAAGCAGAGCATCTACCGTTTCCGGCAGGCCAGACCACAGCTCTTCCTGGATAAGGAGAGGGCGTATCGGAAGATGCTTTGTCCCGGAGAGGTGCTGTATCTGAATGAGAATTACCGTTCCAGGAAGGAGATCCTGGAGGCATCGAATTTTGTGTTCCGGCAGTTGATGCGGGAGGAATTCGGCGGGATCCTTTATGATGAAAATGTACAGCTGAATTATCCGAAGTCAAAAAAGGATACGAACTTCTTAAAATATCTGCCCGAGGTCCTGATCTGTGACCCCTCCGCAGTCTCGGATGACGGGGAAGCGGTGGAGGAAGCAGCGGAGATCCTGGAGGCCAGGATGATCGGAAGAAGGATCCTTTCCATTGTCCGGGGGGAGGAAGAGGTGCTGATCCCCAACGAGAGCTTTGATGACAAACGGCCGGAAGGCCCGGATAATCGGAAGGAACGGCCGGCGGGCTTCGGCGATATCGTGATCCTGCAGCGGAGTGTGGCAAATTCCGGGAAAATGCTCCGGGAATATGCCCGAATGGGGATCCCGGTACAGCTTGAGGACCCGAGAGCCTACTTCGACGCCGAGGAAGTGGTCACCATCCTGTCGGTGCTGCAGGTGATCGATAACAGTGAGCAGGATATTCCCTATGCGGCAGTGCTCCGTTCCCCCATAGGAAAATGCACGGATGCGGAGCTGGCTTTGCTTGCCCTGAAGCGGCCGGACAATGCTGTCAGCCTTTATGCTGCGGCGAATGAATGGCTGGAAACGGAAGAAGATCCTGAGAAAACTGCTCCGGAATTACGCACTCTGGAGGAAGGGCTTCGAAAGAAGACCGCCGCACTTAGGCAGTGGATCCTGAAGTGGAAGAAGGAGAGCCGGTATCTCTCCATTGCCGAACTCCTGAACCGGATCCTGGAGGATACCGGATATCGGACCACGGTGATGCTCATGCCCAACGGAAAGCATCGTCTGAACAACCTGATGCAGCTGATCTTTAAGGCAGAGGATTTTGAAAAGTCCGGAAATCACGGGCTCTTCACCTTCCTTCGCTATTTTGAAAAATGTAAATATCACGAGCTGACCTTCGGTGAAATGGGCGCTGCGGAGCATGACGGAGACGCAGTCCGGATCTGCACCATCCACAGCAGCAAGGGCCTGGAATATCCCATTGTCTTTGTGGCCAGAATGGGAAAGCAGTTCAATTTCGGCGATTACAAGAAGCCCATAACCATTTCCGCGGATTACGGCATCGCTCCGAACCATATCCGGAAGATCGCCGGGAAATACTGGCTGTCCACCAAGGGGATCCGTAAGAAGGCAGTAAATCATCTGGACGAGATGGATACCCTTTACGAGGAGCTGCGTCTCCTTTATGTGGCCATGACCAGAGCGAAGGACCTGCTGATCCTCACGGGCACCAGAAGAAAAGCGGTGGAGGAATATCGGGCAGCTTCGGGTTCCTCCGGCAGAGGGGATATTCCTTATTATGTGCTGGCGTCAGCCAAAACCTATCTGGACTTTGTGGTACCGGTGTTGTTCCGGGATCTGAAGGAAACCGGGAAGGTATTCTCACTGAAGGTATGGCCTGCGGATGTATTTGCAGCGTCGGATGGGGATGCCCTGCAGTCTACGGAAGAGGAAGCAGAAGACACCTTGCAGGATACGAAAGAAGCCTTGCAGGATATGGAAGAAGACCCCGATATCCCCCGGCAGGCGGCTTCCCTGCAGGCCCTCCACTCCTTTGTCTATCCCTACGCCGAAGCGGTGGCCGGTAAGACCAAGCTTTCCGTCTCCGAGTTAAAGCATGAAGCTATGGACCGGCTCCCGCAGGAGGAGGAAGAACCGGAGCGAAGAGAGAAGGTTTATGAACGAAGGAAGACCGGTGTTTCTGCGTCGGATTACGGTACCGCCATCCATAAGCTGATGGAGCTTCTTCCCTATGAAGAGATCAGCAGCGAAGCGGATATGGTGGAGAAGCTTCAGGGTCTGATCGACGGCCCGCGGTTTACGGAGGACTTGCGAAAAGTACTCTGTGCTGATAAAATAAAGCAGTTTTACTCGGACGCTCCGGACAGCCTGTTCCGGCGGATGAAGGCCGCGGAAGAGCGGGGGCAGTTGTTCCGGGAACAGCAGTTCCTGATGGGGATACCCACAGCGTCGGACACCGATGCCTCGCAGGCTGTTCCGCCAAAGTCGGACAGCATTACGTCAGCGTCGGATTCCGCTGTTCTGCAGGGCGTGATCGACGCCTTCTTCCTGGAGAAGGATGAGGAAGGCAGGGAATACGCGGTGCTGGTGGATTATAAGACCGACCGTGTGGACAGCCCGGAGACCTTAAAGAGCCTGTATCGTACGCAGCTGGAGCTCTATGCGGAGGCCATCCGGGATATCACGGGGCTTAAGGTTAAGGAAATGTGGCTCTACGGCTTCAGCAACAACCTGGGCGCTATCCGGTTATGATCCGGATCGGTCCGGGCATCATACATAGAACGGTATTTTGGCAAAACATAACGGAGGAGAAGCGATATGTCACGTACAAAAGAAGAAACCGAAGGGATCAGTCTCTTACAAAAATCATCCACAGAATACTCCCGGGATTATGATCCGGGGGTATTGGAAACCTTTCTGAATAAGCATCCGGACAATGACTATTTTGTTAAGTTCAACTGCCCGGAATTCACCAGTCTCTGTCCCATCACGGGACAGCCGGATTTTGCCACCATCACCATTTCCTATGTTCCGGGAGAACGGATGGTGGAGAGCAAATCCCTGAAGCTGTATCTCTTCAGCTTCCGGAACCATGGCGATTTCCATGAAGACTGCGTGAACATCATCATGAAGGATCTCATCAAGCTGATGGATCCCAAGTATATTGAGGTCTGGGGCAAGTTCACTCCCCGGGGCGGGATCTCCATAGATCCCTACTGCAATTACGGAAAGCCGGGAACCAAATGGGAAGAGGTGGCATGGCAGCGACTCTCCCGGCATGACCTCTATCCGGAGAAGGTGGATAACCGGTAATGGAGATACAGTCCTATAGGGAAGTGGTGGACAGGATCCTCTCCATTCCGAAATTTACGAAAGAAAAACACGGATTCGAAGTGATCCGTTCCTATCTGGAGGCCCTTGGCCATCCGGAAAGAGGAATACAGGTGATCCATGTGGCAGGGACAAACGGTAAAGGCTCCGTTACCCGGATGCTGGCAGGACTCCTTGGGAAAACCGGGAAGCGGACCGGGGCCTTCTATTCACCCCATCTGGTGCGGATGAATGAGCGTATACAGGTAAATGCCAGGGAGATCGGCGACGAAGCGCTGGTTTCCGTTTTCCGGGCCGTGGAAGAGGTCCGGGAGGAACGGCATTTCCCCCAGCTTACCTTCTTTGAGCTGCTTTTTGTCATGGCCATGGTACATTTCCATGAAGAGCAGGTGGACTGCGTTGTGCTGGAAACCGGGCTGGGAGGACGGCTGGACGCCACCACCAGCATTCCTGCAGAGCTTTACGTGATCACCCAGGTAGGACTGGATCACGAGGAATACCTGGGCCATACCATCCCCGAAGTGGCAGGGGAGAAGGCAGGGATCATCACCGGTTCCTCGCCGGTGGTGTGGAATTCCGGCAGCGAGGAAGCGGACCGGGTGATCCGGGATCGGATCGAAAGGATGGGGGCGTCTCCTGCGGTAAATGCCGGGAATGCAAGGATCCGTGACCTTCGGATTTCTCCATCCGGCATTGATTTTTCCATAAAAACCGATTATTATAGTTACGATCTTTTGCACCTGGATACCCTTGCGGTGTATCAGGTAGATAATGCGGCCACCGTGATCTGTGCGGCAGAACTCCTTCTGCAGGAGCTTCGGGAGAAGGATCCCCAGGGCTTTATCCGTTTGATCCGGGAAATGTTGCAGGATTTTCGCTGGGAAGGACGTCTTACGGAAGTCCGTCCGGGCCTCTGGCTGGACGGTGCCCATAATCCTTCGGCAGCCACCAGACTGGCGGAATCCGTGAAGGAGCTGCAGAAACTGCATTCCGGAGAGCGCCTGGGCTGGAGACTGGTCTACGGAGCATCCGCAGATAAGAATATGGAGGAGACCCTCCGGCAGCTGGCGACGGTACATTGGGATGAACTCTGGCTGGTTCCCTACACCGGAGCAAGGAGCGCCGCTAAGGAAGAACTGGAATTCCTGGGGGAAAAGGTGATGGGAGAAACGGTGAAGATCACCGCATTCCCGGAGGTAAGCTCCATGCTTAATCGGTTGAAAGAAGAGGAAGGCCATACCTGCACTATCGTGGCCGGGTCGCTGTATCTGGTGGGAGAGATCCGGGGCAGCATAAAATGATGAAAGAGGAGCATGATGATCGATTTTGATGAAGAACTGAAAGGATTTTCCCCCAGTCTGGAGGTAAGCCAGGCGGAGGAGGATATCCTGTCCAATGATCTGAAGGATATCGCGGATATCGTACTGCAGATGACACCGGACTTAAGAGCTAAAGAATAGAGGTGGATCCATGGCGATTCGGCAGAAATGTCTGTACTGCGGAGAGCCGGTGAGTGCCAGTGGTTACTGTACCTCCTGTAAGCTGAGTCAGAGCTTTCTTAAGAAAGCGGTGAACACCTCAGCTTACCACTACAACGTGGGACTGGAACGGGCGAAGGCCCGGGACCTGACAGGAGCGGAGGAATCCCTGAAAACGTCTCTTCGCTACAATAAAATGAATATACGAAGCCGGAATCTGCTGGGCCTCATCTATTACGAAACAGGAGAGGTAGTGCCGGCCCTCAGTCAGTGGGTCATGAGCGTAAACTATCAGCCGGAGAAGAATCCGGCGGTACGTTACCTGAAGGAGCTTCGGGATGATCCGAAGGAGCTGGAGCGTGCCTCGGAGGTTGCCCGGCAGTTTAACCAGGCCCTGGAGCATGCGAAGCAGCATTCCTTTGACCTGGCACTGATCCCCTTAAGGAAGGCCCTTTCCCTGAATATAAATTTTGTAAAGGGTCATCTTCTGATGGCGCTGATCTATACGCAGATGAACCGGAAGGGCGTGGCCAGGAAGCATCTGTCCAGGGTGCTTTCCATCGACCGGAACAATGTGCGGGCCCAGCGGATCCTTCGGGAAATGGGAGAGAAGGAGGAGAGCATCACCCGTCTTGCAGAGCAGGGGGATGATGTGGCGGAAGAACTGTTCAGCTATTACGGAGTGGAGACTCCGGACGGCTCCCGGCCGGCCAGGAAGATCGATCCTGTCTCCCCTGTGGGCAAGCGGAGCAGCCGGATGAAACGGTTTAAAGAGGCCAGCAAGGCAAAGGTTTCCAACGTCTACATGCTGGTGGGGATCCTGATCGGTGTCCTGATCCTGTTCTTCCTCCTGCGTCCGGGGATCAAGCGGAGCGCAGAGGATGATGCAAATGCGCAGGAAACCTCCTATCTGAAGGAGCTTTCCGCAAGAAATGCGGAGATCGCAGGTCTTCAGCTTTCTGTGGATGAGGCCAACAAGAAGGTGGAGCAGGTTAAACGGGAGAAGGATGCGCTGGATAACAAGGTTACTTCCCTGAATGCGCAGATCGAAGCCCTTCGGGCGCAGATCGCAGCCGGTGGAGCAGCGATTCTTCCGGAGAAGACCACAGAGGAGAAAACCGAGGACAGCACGGCGGAAACCACCTTTAACGAGTCGATCCAGGGAGATGCCGGGGATCAGACCGTAACGGACGGCGATCAGCCGGAAAGCGGTGAAGGTACCACCCCCAGACGCGGGATCACTGCATCCGAGATCGAAGCAATGGCAGAACAGGAATAACATTTTGGAGGTAGAGATATGCAGGAGAAGAACTTGAAAAACTTTTTCCAGAAGGAGGCGAAGAGCCTGGCCATCCCTCTGATGATGGTGATCCTCGGAGCGCTGTTCATCATTCTGAAGGCCGGCATCGTATCCGCACTGGTGACCATTCTGGGCGTGCTCCTCATTATCGGAGGCGTGGCCCTGGGACTGACACTTCTTTCCAATGTCAATCCGCTGACCATTTTCGCGGCAGCGACACTGATCATTCTCGGGATCGTATGTATCACCGATTCCTTCGGGGTATCCGGATTTGTTCTCCGGGTCATCGGTTTCTGTATCATGGTAAATGCCCTGATCCGTATCTTTACGGAGCGGAGTCTGAAGGGTAAGGCCGGATTCAAGGCCTTCATGATCAACGACGGTATCACGGCAGCCCTGGGCTTCGTGCTTCTGGTGTTCCCGCTTCAGGCTGTGGACGCTGCATTCATCGTGATCGGTATCTTCATGCTGATCATGGGTATTTCCAACATCGTCATGTCCTACCGGTATTACAAGCATGGTCATTACGTAAATGACGGCTCCGGTGTGGTCTGGGAGGAATAAAAAAACGAAAGAATAAAGAAAATGCCGATATTCGCATGAAACTTTGCGAATATCGGCATTTTTATCATTGTCCGCTTACGGGGTCTGGGTAGGAGTCCCGGATCCGCTGCCGGAATCAGTTGTACTGGAAGCTGCGGAATCATACTTCTTTCCAAGATCCTTGATGGCCTGGTCACCAAAGGTGGACAGGGGCTGGGCAAGGATCTTCTCCAGACGTTCGTCCTCTTCCTTCTGGATCTGTTTCTTCTTCTTCCATACACGAACGATGATCAGAAGGACCACAACCACGGTGATGCCTGAGATCAGAACGATCATGATGGTCTTGAAGTTCTTGCTGGCAAGCTTTGTGGTCTCCACTTCCTTCATCAGCTGTGTGGCAGATGAGGACAGGGCGTTACCGAAGATCTTGGCAAGATCGCCGTCGCTGTTCTTCCAGTTGGAGGTGATCCTGGACTGGATCACGTAGGGAACGGTCTTATCGTTAATGACCGATCCGGTCCCCACACCGGCAGCGATATAGTAGCTTTCTTCATCGCTGACAAAAACGAACAGGAGATTGCCCGGACACTTACCGAAAAGGTCATCATAAACCTTCTCCTCGTAGGTAGCGAATTCTCCCTTGTCTCCCTGCCGGTCTACGACATACAGGAACGGATAGACGCCGGTCTTATTGTAAAATGTGGAGAAGCCATCCTCCAGGTAACGGCTGTTGGTGCTGTCGATCCATTTCTCGGAACCGGTACTTTCATCGGACCAGTAGCCGTGGCTGGTATCTACTTCGCCGTTGTATCGTTCACATCCGTAGCCAACATTGCTGTTCCCGCTGGAATTGTAGGAACCGTAATTATCCGTGGTCTGGTTGTTGTATCTGAAGAAAAAGCCACCGAAGGCCCCGATCAGTGCAATGAGGATGACTATAAGAAATACGGTGCCGCAGCCGGAACTGCAGCCGGCGCCTCCTCCGTAAACAGGACCGCGATTATAACGATATCCTCCGCGATAGCCGCGGCCGGGTGGTGGGGGCGGCATGCCTCCGCCTATATGAAAGCTGCTTCTCGAGCGACTGTTCCAACTGGAACTACGGTAAGATGAACTTCTGTGGGAGCTGGAGCTGAGACGCCTGGTGGAACTTCCTCCAAGATGACTTCCGCCGAAAGAACGGCTTCCTCCGGAGCTGTGTCCGCCAAAGGAACGGCTGCCGCCGCCTCCTCCTCCGCCTAATGATCTGGCCATGTTTTCCTCCTTCTATGCATTCCGCATATGGGTGAATTCTACGAAAAATATTGTAAATGTTTTTCGGGGCAGAGTAAAGTAAATGTTGTGATTTTTTATGTTTTTTAGTATACTCTTCCTTGATATGCCATGTCGGAAAGGAGTTACGGTCATGCGGATCGGAATGGGATATGATGTACATCGTCTGATGGAAGACAGAGATCTGATCCTGGGAGGAGTGAAGATTCCCTATGAGAAGGGGCTTCTGGGTCATTCGGATGCGGACTGCCTTACCCATGCCATTATGGATTCCTTGTTGGGGGCGGCAGCTATGGGAGATATCGGAAAATGGTTTCCGGATACCGATCCCAGGTATTCCGGTGCGGACAGCATCGCCCTGCTGAAAGAGGTCGTGTCCATGATCTCCCGGGAAGGCTATGTCATTGGAAATGTGGATGCCACCATTATCGCTCAGGCACCGAAGATGGCGCCCCACATCGAGAAGATGCGGGAGATCCTTGCGGATGCCATGTGCGTCACCACGGAGCGGGTGAACATCAAGGCCACCACTGAAGAGGGACTTGGGTTTACCGGAGAGAAGCTGGGGATCACATGCCAGTCCATCGCACTTCTGGAAACCGTGGACAATTACATGTACCGGGACGTGATGACCGGTGAAGTGGGAACCCCGGAGGAATCCTTCTCCGGCGGTACGGGATGCGCAGGCTGTCCCAGAAGAAGAAAATAAAGAGCAGGTGAAGAAATATGGATAAATATAGTGAACGACTGGTGAACGGAAGAGTAGGAAACGATGCATTTCTCATGATGGGCATCGGAGCTGTCCTGATCGTGGGCGGCGTAGCCATGACCATCCTGCTTTCCACCTTCGGCTTGTTCCTGGTAGCCGCAGGCATCTTTGTCATCGTGCAGTCTACCGCACGGTTTCATATCGAATTTGAATATCTGATCATGGACGGAGATGTGGATATCGCGAAGATCATTTCCAAGAAGAGCCGGAAGGAGCTTTGCTCCATCAAGGAGGGAGATATCACCTCCATGGCCTCCATGAAGAACGACAGGGCAAGAAATGATCTGGAGGTGAAGAAACAGCTGAAGATCCTGGATTATACGGAGAAGAAGCCGGATGCAGATAATTACTACGTGATCTTCGAGAACAAGAACGGTAAGGAAACGGCATATATTCTGGATCTGGATGAGAAGAGCCTGAACATCATGAAGGATGCGCTGAAAATGAAGTTCAGAAAGTAGATTCGGTACCTGCAGGCCTCTTCGCCTGCCGGCAGTATATCGCAAAAAAAATGTGCCGCGGCTGCGGCACATTTTTTATATCATCCGGGGGATCAGGGATCAAGAGGAATGATCTTCAGACCTTTATACATCTTCGTGTACATACTCTTTTCATCCTTGTAAAGCATGGTACCACGGGCACCATCCCGAACGATGTAGGCGTATTTATTCTTTTGGACATTCATGTATAATACTTCCTGCACATTCAGTTCCTGTGCCTTAACCTTAGCAGTATATACGTTCAGCGGTTCCATTTTGTATTTCTTAACTGCCTGCTCAACTGTCATGGTAACACACCCCCCTCGTCTATCTCGAAGCATAACCGTGAGGCAACTGATCTTGCCCATCTGGAATAAGTATATTGTAAATTATTGCCAAAGTCAACTGTAAATAGTTTACAAAATTGTCGGATTTTTACAATGATTCCGGGATAAGGAAAATGAATAGAGTGCTGAAAAAGAGAGAGATGTGTGTTATAATACCATTGTGAGAATTCACGAGGGATAGAAACAGCGTATGAACGATCATCAGAAGAATTATTATCAGCGGTTTGAAGAGCAGATGAAGACCGGTCGGGGGGACCGGCTGCTGCTCCATGCCTGCTGCTGTCCCTGCAGCTCCCACTGTCTGGAGGTACTTGGCGAAACCTTCGACATCACCGTTTTCTTCTATAACCCCAACATTGATACGGAGGAGGAAGAGAAGAAGCGGTTTGCGGAGCTGATCCGGTTCACCCGGGAGGCGCCCTTTGCCGCGAAGGTAAAGCTGGTGGAGGAACCCTATGACCCGGAGCCCTTCCTCAGAATGGCTGAGGGGCGGGAGCTGGAACCGGAGCGGGGGAGCAGATGCTACGACTGCTACAGTCTGCGGCTGAGAAGGACCGCGGAATATGCCCTGGAGCACGGATTTGACTGCTTTTCCACCACTCTTTCCATCAGTCCCTACAAGAATGCGGACTGGCTGAACCGGATCGGTATGGAGATGGAAGCGGAGCTTAAGGAAAGAGCGGGAGCTGAGGCAGACCGGGTGCCATATTTTCTTTTTTCGGACTTCAAGAAAAAGAACGGATACAAAAGGTCCATCCAGTTATCGGAAGAGTACGGTCTGTACCGGCAGGATTACTGCGGCTGCAGATTCTCCAGGGAGGAACGGGACCGGAAGCGAGGGGTTAAACAGGATTTAGGGGAAAGTTAGACAGGAAACCACGGAGAAGACATGTATTGGGATATACGTATTGGGGAGGTGGACAATGACAAGCTATCGCGATTTCGCATCAACCTACGATCGACTGATGGCAAATGTGCCCTATGACATATGGGTAAAACGGATCTCGGAGCTTCTGGTGAGCACCGGGATCAAGGACGGACTGGCGTTGGAGCTGGGCTGCGGAACGGGAAGTGTCACCCGGCGTCTTGCGGCACTGGGTTATGATATGATCGGACTGGATATCAGCGGTGAGATGCTGGAGAAGGCCTGGGAAGAGGAATTCAAGGCAGAGGCCATCAGGAAGGAACGGGAGAAAAAAGGCCAGGGCCGCAGACCCCGGAAGTTCCTTATGGAGCTGGAGAAGGAAGCCTCGGGAGGCACCATTTCCAATCCCTCCGAGATCCTTTATCTGCAGCAGGATATGCGGAAATTCGAGCTGTTCGGAACAGTCCGTTCCGTGATCTGCGTATGCGACAGCATCAATTACCTCCTGGTGCAGGAGGATCTGGTCAAGGTATTTTCCCTGGTGAACAATTACCTGGATCCGGAAGGCCTTCTCATCGTAGACTTCCATACCCCCGGGTATTTCCGGGAAGTCCTGAGCAACCGGACCATCACGGAGATCGATGAGGATGTGGTGCTGATCTGGGAAAATGAGGAAACAGAGGAGGGGTGTCACGCCTCCTATCTTACCATCTTCTATGAGCAGCGGGACGGGAAGTATGTCCGCACCGATGAGGCCCACCTGCAGCGGGGCTATACCATGCAGGAAATGTGGGAAGCGGCGGTAAATGCCGGGCTTGCGGATATCAAGTTCTATGACGGCTATACCAAACGGCCGGCCAGGGAATCCAGCGAGCGGATCGTGATGACGGCCAGAGAATTCGGAAAGAAGCTTCCGAAGCTGCCGCCGCCAAAGGAACCCCACCCACATGGGTAGGCGTATCAATGTGAAAAATCTGTCCGTGTCATTCTGAGGCCGTTAGGCCGAAGAATCTCATGGTCAGTCAGGACCGAGGGGATCCTTCGTCACCGCAGGCTGCGCTGCGCTTGCCATGCGTGTTCCTCAGGATGACAGAATGCGTGTTCCTCAAGATGACAGAATGCGTGTCATTCTGAGGCCGTTAGGCCGAAGAATCTTACACTCTTTAGAAAAAGGAAACGAAAGATCGATGTTACAGGATGAAGTGATCCGGGGGATGACCGCCGGAAATGAAGTGCGGTATTTTGCCGCTTACACCAGAGGTCTGGTGGAGGAGGCAAGACAGATCCACGGAACGAATCCCATTGCAACGGCGGCTTTGGGAAGGACGCTTACCGCAGGTGCCATGATGGGCGCCATGTGTAAAAATGAAACCGATGTGCTTACGCTGCAGATCAAGGGAGACGGCCCCATTGGGGGGATCACGGTCACCGCAAATGCCCGGTCCGAGGTAAAGGGACTGGTACAGGTGCCGAATCCCGAGGTGGTTCCCTTTGCCAATGCGGCGGGACATTTAAATGTAGGCGGAGCAGTGGGCAGGGGCGCCCTCCGGGTCATCAAGGACCTGGGACTGAAGGAGCCCTATATGGGTCAGACACAGCTGGTCTCCGGAGAGATCGGGGAGGATCTGACCTATTACTTTGCCTCCAGTGAACAGATCCCCACATCCGTGGGACTGGGAGTTCTGCTGAACCGGGAGAGCTATGTGGAGCATGCCGGAGGATTTATCATCCAGCTCATGCCCTTTGCCCGGGAGCAGACCATCCGCTGGCTGGAAGAGGTGCTGGCGGGAGTGCATTCCGTCACCGAATACTTTAAGGACGGATACACACTGGATGATCTGGTCTATGCCCTTCTGGGCCGGGATGCCACCATCGAAAACCGTCAGCCCGCAGCCTATCATTGCGACTGCAGCAGGGCCCGGGTGGAGAAGGCGCTGATCTCCGTGGGCCGGGCTGAACTGGAGGATATGGTACGGGTAGGAGAGCCGGTGAATCTCCACTGTGACTTCTGCAATAAGGACTACACATTTACTGTCGAACAGATCAGGGAAATGATCAGACAACTGTAAGAGAGGAGACAGAGCCTGTGTGGGGTTTTATCTTTGGTGGAATGCTGGTCCTGGCGATCCTTGGTGTGATCTATCTGTGGACCAGGTTTAAGAAATTCGGTATCGTAAAGAAATTAGCGGGGGAGAAGAAGTGGCTGTTAAATGTTCTGGCCATGATCCCGCTTCTGATCTTCGGTATCTGCTTTGCACTGGACTATGTCAATACCGGCATCGTTCTGGTACATATGTCCGTGTACTGGGCGCTGGCGGAGCTGATCGCAGCACTGATCCGTAAGCTCCGGGGAAAGAAGGAAGCAGCTGAAACGGATCAAACGGAAGAAACGAAAAAGGCGTCCGGGAAGGATGAAGCGGCCGGGAAGAAAGGGTTTCAGCCCTACATCGTCGGGATACTGGTGCTCTGCTTTGAGCTCAGTTATTTCTCCGTAGGCTGGGTCCTGGATCATCATGTATGGAAAAAGGAATATCAGCTCACCACGGAGAAGAATCTGGGGATGGAGAAGCTTCGCATCGCCCTGATCGCGGATTCCCATGTGGGAACCACATTTGACGGAGAGGGCTTTGCCAGGCATCTCAAAACCATTGAGGCCGAGAACCCGGATGTTCTGGTGATCTCCGGAGATTTTGTGGATGATGATACCTCAAAGGAAGACATGTACCGGTGCTGTCTGGCCCTGGCAGGTTTTCAGTGTAAATACGGCGTGTACTTCGTCTACGGAAATCATGATAAGGGATATTTCAATTACCGGAATTTCACCGCGGAAGAGCTTAAGAACGCACTGGATGCCGCAGGCGTTCAGGTGATGCAGGATGAGGTTCAGTTGGTGGACGGTAAATTCTACATCGTGGGACGACAGGATAAAAGCGTGAGGGACCGGATATCCATCGACAAGATCATGCCGCTGCTGGATCCGTCGAAATATGCCATCGTCCTGGATCATCAGCCTACGGATTATGATGCCGAGGCAGCTGCCGGAGCGGATCTGGTGCTTTCCGGCCATACCCACGGCGGACAGATGCTGGAGATCAATATGGTAGGTGCTCTGATCGGAGCCAATGATCGAACCTACGGCATGGAAACCCGGGATAAGACGGATTTCATCGTTACCTCCGGGATCTCCGACTGGAGGATCAAATTTAAAACAGGAACCAGCTCGGAATACTGTATCATCGAAGTGGTTCAGAAATAAGCAAAGGAACTGGAGGTTACAGCATGCTGTACAATTGGATCAGAGACACATTCTCGCAGGACGCAGGACTCTGGATAGGAACGCTGGGAGGATTCCTGATGACCTTTTTCCTCCTGATGAGGCCCTTTAGATTTCTTCCGAAGGACGGAGGAAAGCGGGTGGAGACTCCCGATGGAAAAACGGTGGTCATCAATGAGAAGTCCAACGGTAAAACCACCGGAACGGGGATCGTCTTCGTCACGGTCTTCCTGCTGATGTCCATCCTGTTTCTTCCCTTCTCCATGGAAATGGTGTTCAACATCCTGCTCATGGCGCTGATGATGGTCACCGGCTATCTGGATGATGCATCCACCACGCCCTGGGGGGAGCTTCTGAAGGGACTGCTGGATCTGGTGATCGCCATCGCGGCGGTGGTGGTCTTCCTCTGCTATAACTCATCGGACGTTATCATCTTCGGTACGCCCTTCCATTTCCCGCCGGTGCTGTACGGCATCCTGGGCGTGGCAATGATCTGGGGGTCGGTGAACGTGACCAACTGCTCCGACGGCGTGGACGGACTCTGCGGAAGCGTATCCGTGGTTTCCATGATCGGTTATTTCGGGATCTTCCAAAATGTGATGCCCACCTATGCAAGAATGGGGATCCTGTTCTGCGGCGTACTTGTGGCGTATCTCTGCTTTAACTGGCACCCCAGCAAGGTCCTCATGGGAGACGCAGGTTCCCGGACTATCGGCTTCATGCTGGCCCTTCTGGCCATGCACAGCGGCCATCCGCTCATCATCCTGCTGATGTCCCTGGTATTCATCTTCGACGGCGGTATCGGTCTGATCAAGCTGGCGCTGCTCCGGATATTTCACTGGAACCCCTTCAGCAAGATCCTTACCCCCTTCCATGATCACATGCGGAAACGGTGGAAGATGCCCATCTTCTCCATCCCCCTGGTCTTCGGTGCGCTGCAGGTGGTTTTCTGCCTGATGGCCTGGCTGATCTTTATCTGACGGAACATTATAGAGGACATATTTCTTTCTATGGAAATGTGTCCTTTTTTGTGTTATAGTTCTCTATGTATATCCATTTTTTAGGGTATGGACGTATCATGAAATGTAGGACCTTGAAGCAGACAGTAGTTTAGGACAGGATTTTTGAAAAAGGGGTTACAGAAATGAAACAGATCACTTTCAGTCTTCATACCGCCATCCAGATGGAGGATGGTATACGACAGGTTCAGAGGGAAATGGAACTCGGGAATTTTCAGCATGCGATCTTTCACGTCTTCAGCGGGATCGAAGAGGAAGCTATGATCATGGCTGTGGTGGGAAGATTGTCCCAGGTCTTCCCGGGGGATCCCATCGTCGGGACCCTTTCCGCAGGAGAGATCGTGGAGGATAAGATCCCGGAGAAGGGGATCATTGCATCTGCGCTCCTGTTTGAACAGACAGAGATCCATGTGCTTCGCGGGCTGTCGGTAAAGGGACATGAGAAAGAGGTGGGGAGTGAGCTGGTCCGCCGGGCCAACGCTATCCCGGATCTTAAAGCCGTTGAACTCCTTCTGCCGGGTACGGAGTTCTCTACCCGGACGATGTTTGAGGAGCTGAAGAAGATAAACCACGGAACAGCCGTTTACGGAGGGTATTCCGGCGGACACAGGCTGGAGCAGAGTGAGCATTTCATCTTTGATGAAAATGGTATCGACCGGGATGCGGTTTATGCCATCTGCTATTCCGGTAAGGATTTTCATGTGCAGGTGGATAAATCCGCCGGCTGGCAGAGACTGGGAATGCCGCTAAAGGTTACCAAAGCGGATGAAAACCGTCTGATGGAGATCGATCACGCGCCGGCGGTGGAGGTTTATGAGAAATACCTGCAGATCAGCCGGGACAAGAACTTTGCTGAGGAAACCTTTGAGTTTCCCCTGATGGCCGAGATGGACGGCGAGGAACTGCTGAGACATACCATAACCGTGGAAGAAGACGGAACCCTGGATCTGGCAGGCTTCGTAGAAGAAGGGATGAGCATTTACCTCAGCTACGGCAATCCTGAGGACATCATCCGGAAGGTGGATAAACGTCTGGAGCAGGTCAGTGCATTTCAGCCGGAGGCTGTCATGCTGTTCTCCTGTTCGGTGCGGAAATCCTTCTGGGAATCCTTTGCGGAGATCGAGCTGAAGCCCTTTGCCGAGATCGCAAACAGCTCAGGCTTCTATACCTGGGGCGAAGTGATGCGGAATCCGGAAACAGATAAGCTTTATGAATATAATATCACCATGCTTTCTGTAGCCATGCGGGAGGGGGATCCAGAGCCTAAGACAGAGCAGAAGCTCTACCGGGTGGATGACACGGCGCTGCAGGGGCAGGCCTCACTCCTCAAAAGGCTTTCCAAGCTTGTGGCGGCTACCACCGGGGAGCTGCAGAAGGCCTATATGGATCTCAGCATCATGAATAAGAAGCTGGAGGTCATGGCGGATTATGACGGATTGACACGTATGTTCAATCGGCGTAAGATCGAGGAATGCATCGAGAAACATCTCTCCGCAGCGAAGGAGAGCGGGAGACCTGCGGGAATGATCATGCTGGATATCGATCATTTCAAGGAGGTAAATGATACCTACGGCCACGGTATAGGCGATGAAGTGCTTTCCATCCTGGGCAGTCTCTGTATCCGGATGGTGAAGGACCGGGGCGGGAATCTGGGCCGCTGGGGCGGCGAGGAATTCATGATCATCCTGCCGGATACCGATACGGAGGAGGCGCACCGGTTTGCGGAAGAGCTGAGAACAGCGGTGGAGGAAACCTCCTTCCCCTGCGTGGAGCATCTCACCATCAGCCTTGGCGTATGCAGGGCAGACGGACAGGAGAATTACTCCGATATCTACCGAAGGGTGGATAAGGCCCTTTATGAAGCAAAGCGTGGAGGAAGAAACCGTACGGTTTTAAGTGAGGATCGCTGATCCGGTACTCTGAGGGAAAGGAATGGAGTAAATTGATCTACACGGAACTTACCAGAAAGGCGGCGCGGATCGCAGCAAAGGCCCATGCGGGGCAGGAGGATAAATCCGGCTGGCCCTACATCCTGCATCCCGTTCATCTTGCCGAGCAGATGACTACGGAGGATACCTGCGTGGTGGCACTGCTCCATGATGTGGTGGAGGATACGGGGGTGACTCTGGAGGACCTTGCTAAGGAGGGCTTCACGGAGGAACAGCTGGAAGCGGTACGGGTGATGACCCATGCCAAAGAGGTCCCCTATCTGGACTATGTGAGAGAGATCGCAAAGGATCCCATAGCAAGGGTGGTAAAGCGGGCCGATCTTAAGCACAATCTGGATCTTCACCGGATGCTCCTGAGCCGGGAATCCTATACACAGGGGTTTTCGGAGGATGCGGAGGACTCCCTCTGCGATACCATGCGAAAGAAGCGGGAGCTGTACAGGAAGGCACTGATCATACTGGATGATCAAGATTTGTAAGACAGGAAGTAAGAACCTTGGCATATATTACATGTAAAGACCTGGTCCTGGGATATGACGGACGGGTGATAACCAAAGGAATCAATTTTTCGGTCTCCATGGGAGATTATCTCTGCATCGTGGGAGAGAACGGTGCGGGAAAGTCGACTCTCATGAAGACCATTCTTAAGTTGAACAATCCCATGGAGGGAACGGTGGAGTACGGCGAGGGCATCAGCCGTCGGGCGCTGGGATATCTTCCCCAGCAGACGGTGGTGCAGCGGGATTTCCCGGCGTCGGTCCATGAGATCGTGCTCTCCGGCAACCTGAGCAAGCTGGGCTTCCGGCCGTTCTACAGCCAGAAGGAAAAAACAAGGACCAGGGAAGCCATGGAGCGGATGGAGATCTGGGATCTTCGGAACAAATGCTATCGGAATCTCTCCGGCGGACAGCAGCAGCGTGTACTCCTGGCGAGAGCGCTGGTGGCTACGGAGAAGCTTCTGCTCCTGGATGAACCGGTGAGCGGGTTGGATCCCAAGGTGACGGCGGAAATGTACAGCCTGATCCGGGAGCTGAACCAATCCGGCCTGACCGTGATCATGATCTCCCATGACATTGCCATGGCGGTGCAGTATGCAAGCCATATCCTGCATCTCGGCCGGAAACAGCTTTTCTTCGGAAAAACAGAGGATTATCTTCAGTCGGATGCCTGGGAGATCTTCGGAAAGGCGGTGGAAGAGGAATGAGTATCGTTCTTGCGGAAACCATGGGGATCTGGGAGAAGATCACCTACTATCTGGGATTCCCCTTTGTGCGCTATGCTTTAGTGGTGGGCTGTCTCGTGGCACTGTGCTCCTCCCTTCTGGGAGTTACGCTGGTGCTGAAGCGATATTCCTTCATCGGTGACGGACTGTCCCATGTGGCCTTCGGCGTCATGGCGGTAGCCGCCGTGATGAAGCTGTCCAACCAGACGGTGCTGGTGATGCCGGTGACCATCCTTGCAGCCATTCTTCTCCTGCAGACCGGGGAGAAGGCCAGAGTGAAGGGCGATGCGGCCATCGCCATGGTATCGGTCAGTTCCCTGGCCATCGGTTATATGCTGATGAATGTTTTCTCGCAGTCCGCCAATGTCTCGGGAGACGTGTGCAGCACCCTGTTCGGTTCCACATCCATCCTGACACTGACAGAAGCTGAGGTCACCATCAGCGTCGTTCTGTCCGCCATCGTGATCCTGCTGTTCGTCTATCTGTACAACCGGATCTTCGCGGTAACCTTTGATGAAACCTTTGTACGGGCCACGGGAATGCCCGCACGGGGATACAATCTGATCATTGCGGTGATCATCGCCGTGATCATTGTGCTGGGAATGAATCTGGTGGGTTCGCTGCTCATTTCCGCACTGGTGATCTTCCCGGCGCTGTCCGCTATGCGGCTGATGCACACCTTCCGGGGCGTGGTCATCCTTTCCGCCATCATGTCCTTCATTGCGGCATTTATCGGAATGATGATCTCCATCCTGGGTTCCACCCCGGTAGGCGCAACCATCGTATCCGTGGATCTGGTGGTCTATCTGGCCTGCCTGGTCATCGGACGGGTAGCGAGAAGATAGATCTTTCAAAGAATAAAGAAAAGAAGGCTTAACATCATGAAAACAAGAAGAAAGCTTATTTCCGTGGCTGCCGTCGTTCTGGGGCTCTGCCTCACAGGCTGCGGCGAAGACGGTGGCAGAAAGGTGCAGAGCACCAATGCAGTAGAATCGGTGATCGATCAGCAGATCGCCAGGGAAAATGCTCGGACAGAAACGGAGCAATCCGAGACCCTGGTCACAGAGACCCCCACGGAACCGGTCACTGAGGCACCCAAAACGGAAGCGCCGGTCACTGAAGCACCCACCACGGAGGCTTCAAGCGTCGTTTCCACCGAGACCTGGGAGGAAATAAACAAGAGGCAGAAGGAAGAGGCGGCTACCATAACGGACGAGCAGCTCATGGGTGAGATCCGGGATTCCTATGAGAGCACGCCGGATCCGGACGTGGATATCGATTTTACGGCCATGAGCAGCGATATGGTCTACGCCACGGTATATCAGATGTGTTATGTGGACCCCAAGCCCTATGAAGGTAAGGTGTTCAAGGCGAAAGGAACCTTTGCCATTGCCACATCCAATATCACGAATCTGTATTATTCCTACGTGGTGATCAAGGATGCGCTGGCCTGCTGTGCATCCGGCGTGGAGTTTCAGTGGGAGAAGGGCGGAGAGAAGTATCCGGACGACTATCCTGCGGACGGAACCGAGATCGAGGTGATCGGAACCTTTGAATCCTATACGGAAGAGGGAGATCCCAATCTCTACACCCACCTGAAGAATGCCAAAATGACCATCCTCAGCAAGCCTGAGACAAAGGGGGCTGTTACAGAATAAAGGACCGGCTTTCGGCCGGAGAGAAAACCTGTCATGAAAATGGCAGGTTTTTTTGCATTCCTACTTGACAAACTATGAACATATGAATATACTTTCATATGTAAGCGGAAATGATCACGAATGATCGCCGAGATCCATAAGGAGGAATAACGTATGCAGGAAGAATTAAAGGAAGGAACCAGGGAATACATCGCCGCCCATGACGAGATCGTAGCCAAGGTAAAGGCAAATCAGCCGGATGATGAATATCTGTACGATCTGTCGGAGCTCTTCAAGATCTTTGGAGATTCCACAAGGATCAAGATACTCTATTCCCTTTTTGATACAGAGCTTTGCGTTAGCGATATGGCCTCGATCCTGAACCTGAGTCAGTCCTCGGTGAGTCATCAGCTCAGGATCCTGAAGGATGCCAAGCTGGTGAAGTTCAAACGGGAAGGTAAAGCAATCTTTTATTCTCTGGACGATGAACATGTAAGAATGATCTTAAGTCTGGGAATGGAACACGTAGAAGAATAAACGGAGGATAAACGAAATGAAGAAGACCTATAAGATCGAAGTTGACTGCGCAGCATGTGCGGAGAAGATGCAGGATGCCATCAAGGCAACCGAAGGCGTTAAGGACGCAACCCTCAGCTTTATGACACTGAAGGTTAAGGTGGAATTTGAAGAAGGCGCAGATCCGGAGAAGGTTATGCAGGCTGCAAGAACAAATGTAAAGAAGATCGAAGATGACATGGAGATCTACTTATGACCTCCAAACAGAAGAAAAATCTTATAAGGATCATTGTTTCCGCAGTCCTTACCGCGGGACTGATCCTTCTGATCCATCTCACAAAGATCCCCCGCTGGGCAGAGATCCTCTGTTTCCTGGTCCCCTACCTGATCGTCGGCTATGATGTGCTGCTGAAGGCGATTAAGGGGATACGGAAGAAGCAGGTCTTTGATGAAAACTTCCTGATGGGGGTTGCCACGGTGGGGGCCTTCTGTCTGGGCGAATGTCTGGAGGGCGTGGCAGTTATGCTGTTCTACCAGGTGGGTGAACTGTTCCAGAGCATCGCCGTGGGAAAGAGCAGGAAGAACATCGCAGCCCTCATGGATATCCGGCCGGATTACGCGAATCTGCTGTCCGAAGACGGGACAACAGAGCGGGTGGATCCGGATGATGTGGAGATCGGTTCCGTCATCGTGGTCAATCCGGGAGAGAAGATCCCCATTGACGGTGAGGTGATCTCGGGAGCAGCGGCACTGGATACCGCGGCCCTTACGGGAGAATCCGTACCCCGGCGTGTGCATGCCGGAGAAGAGGTGATCAGCGGCTGTATCGCTCTGGATGGCCAGCTCCATATTAAGACCACAAAGGAATTCGGAGAATCTACGGTTTCCAGGATCCTGGATCTGGTGGAAAACTCCAGCATGAAGAAGGCAAAGGCGGAGAATTTCATTTCCAGGTTCGCCCGTGTCTATACCCCCATCGTTTGTTACGGCGCCCTGGCCCTGGCTGTCCTGCCGCCGCTGGTACGAATGCTTTTCGGTGCGCCGGCTGACTGGACGGACTGGATCACCCGGGCCCTGACCTTCCTGGTCATCAGCTGCCCCTGTGCAGTGGTGATCTCCGTACCCCTGGGGTTCTTCGGGGGTATCGGCTGTGCAAGCTCCAGAGGGATCCTGGTAAAGGGCTCCAACTATCTGGAGGCTCTGGCGGATACAAGAGTGATCGCCTTGGATAAGACGGGAACCCTGACTCGCGGAGTATTTGAAGTAGTAGGCGTTTTCCCGGAGAAGGGCTATTCCGAGAAGGAGCTCCTTCGCCTGGCCGCCCATGCGGAGATCGCATCCGGCCATCCCATCAGCCTTTCCATCCGAAGGGCCTATGAAGCCTACGGACAGACGGAAGGCGGAGCAAAGTTGGATGGAAATGGAGCGTCGGTGCTGGATCCCGGTGCGGTCACGGATATCCGGGAGCTGGCGGGTCACGGCGTCATCGCCGATGTGAAGGGACAGCGTGTTGCCGTGGGTAACCTTCGCCTGATGGAGAAGGAAGGCGCGGTGCTGGCAGAGCTTTCTCCCGCAGGCACTGTGTGTCATGTGGCGGTGAACGGCAGCTATGCCGGACACATCATCATTTCCGATGTGATCCGTCCCACGGCGAAAGCAGCCATGGAAGGCCTGCAGAAGCAGGGGATCCGTACCGTCATGCTGACCGGCGACAGCCGGGAGGTGGCGGAAAGGGTTTCCAAAGAGCTGGGCATCAGCGAATACCGCGCGGAGCTGCTTCCGGGAGACAAGGTTGCTGCGGTAGAGAAGCT
>JAGBNH010000109.1 GCA_017634475.1 Eubacterium sp. | reverse complement strand
TTTTGCCAGTATGGGGCCAGATTTTCGGTAGTAATGGGGCATATCACGGAAATGTCCGTCACTGTCTGCATATAAGCCATCCGACTTATAATCCAGGCCAACGCTTTTTCCATACGATATAGGGGTGGATATCTGCTGTTCCTCGTAAAAGAATAACACAGATACCTGATAGCTGTTATCCCGGTTCCGGGTAACCGTTGCCGCCTTGATCTGCCAGCCTTCCTGCGGGAAGCGATGGATAACCGCCTTTACCTTTCCGAGTTTCGGAAGTTTGATATATCTTTCACCGATCTCAATATTGTGATTGGTAAAATTTGTTGTATAAGACCATTTTGCCTTATGTCTGCTCTTATATCTTGGGTGTTTCCCCAGACGAAGAAAAAATCTGCGGTATCCTTCTTCCAGATGAAAGATCGCATTGGTAAGTGCAAACTTATCCACCTCCCTGAGAAATGGAAAAACATCCTTCAGCACCTTGTTACAGTATGTATTCGCCTCCATTTTGGAGAGATGCTTTTCACCTGCTTTATATCGTTCTTCCTGCAGAGTAAGCAGACTGTTATAAACAAATCTGCAACAACCGAAGGTTTTCTGCATCAGTTGTTCCTGCATCTGATCAGGATATATCCTGTAAATATACGCCTTATTTGCCATGATCTTTCGCCCCCTGTGATTGAATATACTGTTTGATCACATCAACCGTTACACCACCCGTTGTGATCAGACAGTAACTCTGAGACCAGAACATTTCTTTCCAAAGAGACTTGCGAATATGAGGAAACTCCTTTTTTATGATCCGACTGCTTGCAGATTTATACGCATTTATAAATTTACTGATTTCTGTATTGGGATGTCCACGGAAAAGAACATGGACATGATCGATATCATGATTCCACCCTTCCAGCGAGATGTGATACTTGGGAGCAATATACTCAAACATCTCCTTTAACCGTAATGAAATGGGATCATTGATCACTTTGTTTCTGTATTTCACACCCATAATAAGGTGATAGTGCAGCAAAAACACTGAATGTTGATTTGTATCAAAATCCATAGAATATCAGTCCTTTCTGTATTATCGACTGATATAATTATATCACAATCCAGGTATAAAAGCAAGAACGTTTGTTCGATTTTGCTTATGTAGGACATCTGAAGTGTCAAAATGAGACGTCAAGAGAGCCAGGGGGGGCCCGGACACTAACCCTTCCCTAAAGAGGAAGGGGATTGCGCGTCATAATATCGTTCAAGCAAACCATTCTTATGCTCATACAAACGCCGATTCAGGTCATTTGTTACCCCGATATACATTACTTGATTGTTCCAGTTGGTAAGTATGTATACGTAATATTTCATTTACTGCTCCTTATAAGATCCTTCGCTTTGCTCAGGATGACACCTGTCTGAGGAGCGTAGCGACGAAGAATCCCTTCGGCTTTTGCTCCACAAGATCCTTCGCCTTCGCGCTGCCGCTTGGTCGATACTCAGCGCACAAGCATGCGTGCCACCGACACGCGTGCGCCCGCTCAGGATGACAGACCGAAGGATCCTTCGTCGCTACGCTCCTCAGGATGACAGACCGAAGAATCCCTTCGGCTTTTGCTCCACAAGATCCTTCGCTTTGCTCAGGATGACATCCTACAGAAAATCAAACTTCAACTGTCCGGTGTCGGGCATATCCCCCAGCAGGCCCAGCTCGGCCATCTTCTCAATGGTGGTGCCGGAGAGCTTCGCCCGGCTCTTCAGCTCTTCCTTCGACAGGAAGATGCCGTCCTTTGCGGCTTCCTTCAGGGAAGCTGCGGCGTTGTCCCCCATGCCTTCAATGGAGGAGAAGCTGGGCATCAGCTTGCCGTCGATGATCTGGAAATATTTATCGTCCGCCCGATAGAGATCGATGGGCATAAAATCATAGCCCCGGGCATACATTTCCTGCACGATCCGCATGTCACGGATCATATCCTGGTCCGTCGCGGAAAGCTCATACTTGCTTTTGCTTCTGAGGGCCTTCAGCTCCCGGTCCAGACGCTCCCGCCCCATGCACATTTTCTCATAGTTAAAGGCCTTAGCCCGGATGCTGAAAAACGCCGCATAATACGCCAGCGGATAATACACCTTGAAGTACGCCACACGCCAGGCCATCATAACGTAGGCCACCGCATGGGCCTTCGGAAACATATATTTGATCTTCTGGCAGCTGCCGATGTACCATTCCGGAACGTTGTGCTGCCTCATCAGCTCCTTCCATTCCGGCCATTTGTCACATTTCCCCTTTGCCACCAGACCCTTACGCACCTTCTCCATGATGTTGAAGGCCTCTCCGGAGGGAAGCCCCATATGCATCAGATAGACCATGATGTCATCCCGGCAGCAGATGGCCGAGGACAGCTTACAGATTCCCTGGGCGATAAGATCCTGGGCATTTCCCAGCCATACATCGGTACCATGGGACAGGCCCGAGATCCGCACCAGATCCGAGAAGCTTTCCGGCTTCGCGTCGATAACCATTTGCATGGCGAAATCCGTACCGAACTCCGGTATACCCAGGCATCCCAGCTTCGTGCCGCCGATGTCCTCCGGCGTGATTTTCAGGGAATCCAGTCCGTGGAACAGCGCCATGACCTTCTTGTCGTCCAGGGGAACCTCCTTGGCATCCAGCCCGGTCAGGTCCTCCAGCCGGCGGATCATGGTGGGATCATCATGCCCCAGGATATCGAACTTCAGCAGGTTATGATCGATGGAATGATAGTCAAAATGTGTGGTTATGGTATCCGCAGTCATATCATTTGCAGGACGCTGGATGGGCGTAAAGCTGTAGATTTCCTCCGTATCCGGCATAACGATAATGCCCCCGGGGTGCTGCCCTGTAGAGCGCTTAACCCCCAGACAATGCTGAACGATCCGCTCGATCTCCGCGGTCCGCATGGTGATGCCCCGCCGCTCGCAGAAGCCCTTCACGTAACCGAACACGGTCTTCTCGGCAAATGTGGTGATGGTCCCTGCGCGGAAGGAATAATCCTCGCCGAAGATCTCCCCGATATAGGCATGGGCCCTGGGCTGATAGTCTCCGGAGAAGTTCAGATCGATATCCGGCTCCTTGTCTCCTTTGAAGCCCAGGAATGTTTCAAAGGGGATGTCATGCCCCTCCTTCTTCAGTGGTCTGCCGCAGTTCGGGCAGATCCGGTCCGGCATATCACAGCCGGACATGCCCGAGAAGGCGATGACCTCCGGGGAATCGAAGTCCACAAAATGACAGTTCGGACATAGATAGTGGGGCGAAAGCGGATTCACCTCCGTGATACCCGCCATGGTTGCCGCAAAGGAAGACCCCACGGAGCCACGCGAACCCACCAGATAGCCGTCCGCATTGGACTTCCACACCAGCTTCTGGGCAATGATATACATAACCGAATATCCATTTCCGATAATGGAATCAAGCTCCTTATTCAGACGATCCGACACGATCTTCGGAAGCTCTTCGCCGTAGATCTCATGCGCCTTGGACTCACAGATCTCCCGAAGGGTTTTATCCGAATTCTCGATCCTTGGCGGACACTTGTCCGGACGCACCGGCGAGATCTTCTCGATCCACCCGGCGATCTTCCGGGGATTCTCGATCACCAGCTCTCTGGCCAGATCCGGATCCAGATAGTCAAACTCCTTCAGCATTTCCTTGGTTGTATGGAAATATAACGGCGGCTGACGGAGCATTTCATTCGACAGAGCAGACTGCCCCTCTGCTATGGGGATCAGACTGTCCCCCTGATCCTTTTTCGTGGACTTGGGCTTGCTGCCCTCCTGGATGATGGTGCGGTACGCCGCATCCTCGGGATCAAGGAAATGTACATCCCCCGTGGCAACCACCGGCTTGTTGAATTCTTTGCCAAGCTTGATGATCCGTCGGTTCAGATCCCGAAGATCCTCCTCCGTCTGTACCTGGACCATCTTGCTGTCTTCAAGAAGGAAATGATTATTCCCGATGGGCTGCACCTCCAGATAATCAAAGAAGCTGACCAGTCTTGCGATCTCCGCGTCACTCGCCCCGTCCAGAAGGGCCTGGAAAAGCTCGCCGCTGGCACAGGCCGAGCCCAGGATCAACCCTTCACGGTACTTCTGGATCAGGCTCATGGGGATACGGGGATGTCGGTTGAAATATTTGATATGGGCCTCAGAGATCAGACGATAGAGATTTACCCGCCCCACATCGTTCTGCACCAGAATAATGCCGTGATAGGACTTGGCCTTCTGGATGGCGGAAACCGACTCATGTCCAAGCTTATCCAGCTCCTCTACCGTGGTGATCCCCATTTCCTTAAGCATGTCAAGAAGGCGGATGAATATCCCCGCCGTCACATCCGCGTCATCGCAGGCGCGGTGATGATGCTTATTCGTAAGACCGAAATGCTTGCACAGACGGTCCAGATTATATCTTCCCAGTTCGGGAAGCAGCACATAGGATAAGGTCATGGTATCCAGGGCGGAGAAATCATACGGCAGTCCCAGACGATTACAGAATTCCTCAATGAAGCCCGTATCGAATGCAGCATTGTGCGCCACCAGTATGGCGCCCCTGGAAAATTCCAGGAATCTGGGCAGCATCACCTCGATGGTTGGCGCGTCCATGACATCCCTGTCCGTGATGGAGGTCAGCTGTTCGATCTCATAGGGAATGGGTTCTTCCGGATTGATGAATTCGGAAAACCGGCCCAGCTCCTTACCACGTGCATCTACCCGCACCGCACCGATCTCGATGATCTTGCAGGCCTTCCGGGATAGACCGGTGGTCTCGATATCGAAAACCACATACTCCTGATCCCCGTCCAGCCTCTCTCCGTGGCCGTTCATGGTGAGGTTCTTCAGATCATCTACGAAATATCCTTCCACACCGTAGATCACCTTGAAATCCGGATCCTTTTCCACGCAGTGATTCGCCACGGGGAAGGCCTGTGCAACCCCGTGGTCCGTGATGGCGATGGCCTCATGCCCCCATTTCTTTGCCCTTGCAATGGCCGCTTCCACCCCCACCACACTGTCCGCTTCGGAATAACAGGTATGCAGATGCAGCTCGATCCTTTTTTCCTCCGCATCATCCTCACGGATCTTCCGGAAGTTATTGATAGTCTTAATTCCGATCACCTGGTTGATCACGATATCCCGGGAAAAGGTATCATAATCCAGGATACCCTTTACCTTATAGAACCCGCCCTGCTTGAATTCTTCACAGAAGGGTTCCTTATCCTCCGGCGACAGGAACAGCTTCATGGCAATGGTATCCGTATCGTCCGTGATATTGGCAATGATCAGGAAGGTGCCGCTCTTCAGCTCCCGCACTTCCATGGTGACCACCTGTCCCCGTACACAGAATTCCTTCAGTGTATCCCGGGAAAGGCTGCTGATGGGGATCTCTTCTCCCTCCACATTTCGACCATAGAAGAAGTCCTCATCCTCCACATGTACCATGGAACGACGTTTCGGCTGTCCGTCGAACTTCCGGTTTCCTGACCGGGCATCCTTCGCCCTGCCCTTTCCGAAGGTCTTCGGTTTCTTCTCCTCCTTCTTCGGTTCTTCCGGCATTTTCTGCGGCCGAAGAGTCACCTCTCCGCTTGAAAGAGCTGCATCCTCCATGGCCTCCAGCTCGGGATCGAAATCGTCCTCCTCATCCTCCTCCTGCTTCACCGGAGCGGCGGGACCTGGCGCTTCGTTTTTCTCCTCTTCCTTCTCCCAGATAACCTCTACATAGGAAAATGACACGCTGATCGATGTACCAAAGCGTGTCAGAAAAATTTCTTCAAAAAATGAACGTAACTGTTTCTCTTTGCTGCGGGACAGATCCGTATCCGGCAGGGTCAAATGCAGCTCCTGCCCCCGGATCTCCCATCCGCCCTTACGGATCAGGCGGTAACCCACATGGTTTTCCCTGGACAGCTCGTAGAAGAGACTGTCCATATAGAGCTCGGCGATCTTCTCGGTGGTATACTGTCCCGAAAGGATAAAACGCTCCCGGATCTTCACCTTGTACCGGTCGTCCTTGCCGAACATATGCAGACGGATCTCTTCCTCTGCGCGGACGATCAGACTCTTTTCGATCAAATGTTCTGAATCGAGAAACAGCTCCAACAGCCGCTTCTCGTTGTACATCACCACCCGGGTCACCATCGTATCCCTCAGGTATTTGTCTACCGTGGGGGAGAAGGTGAAATCCGGAAAGACTTCATAGATTTTTCTGACTTCCATTCATACTCCTGTATATTATCGATCATTCTCGTCTCCCAGTCTGTCATCCTGAGCAAAGCGAAGGATCCCATCGACTGGCCACGGGATTCTTCAGTCACTTCGTTCCTTCAGAATGACAGAACTACCGTGACAGATTCGTCCGCATGCGGTCCAGTTCCTCCTTCAGGGCCGGCAGGATCTCCTCTTCCTTCACCTTCCGGAGGACTTCTCCGTGACGGAAGATCAGGCCTTCGCCTACGCCTCCGGCTACGCCAAGATCTGCTTCTCTTGCTTCGCCGGGGCCGTTAACCACACAGCCCATCACTGCTACCTTGGCCGTGAGATCCGGATACTGCTCAGTCAGTCGCTCCACCTGATTGGCCAGACCAATCAGGTCGATCTTCGTTCTTCCGCAGGTAGGACAGGAAACCAGGGTGATCCCCTCCTTCCGAAGTCCCAGTGTGCGAAGGATCAGCTTCGCTGTGCGGATCTCTTCCACCGGATCACCGGTAAGGGATACACGAATGGTATCACCGATCCCCGCTCCGAGGATCATGCCCAGTCCAACGGAGGATTTGATATTGCCGCTCCACAGAGTTCCGGATTCCGTGATCCCCACATGCAGCGGATAATTTGTCTGCTCACTGATCAGACGATGGGTTTCATTGCTCATCAGCACATCCGAAGACTTAATGCTGATAACGATATCATGGAAATCCTGCTCCTCCAGCATCCGCACCTTATCCAGCGCACTTTCCACGATACCCTCGGCGGTCACTCCGCCATATTTCTCGATCAGCGGTTTCTCCAGAGATCCGCTGTTTACTCCCACACGGATGGGCACATGATGTGCCTTAGCGGCCTGTACCACCTTGCGGAGATTCTCTTCACCACCGATATTTCCGGGGTTGATCCGGATCTTGTCCGCTCCGTGTTCGATGGCACGGATGGCCAGACGATAGTCAAAATGTATATCCGCCACGATGGGGATATGGATCTCTTTTTTTATGGCATCAAAGGCATCCGCCGCAGCCTCCGTATTCGCCGTGGACCGGATGATCTCGCATCCTGCCTGCTCCAGCCGGAGGATCTGCTCCACCGTTGCCTTTACATCGGAGGTTTCCGTATTCGTCATGGACTGAATGGCGATGGGGTTTCCGCCGCCGATCTTCACTGTCCCGATCTTCACTTCTCTGGTATTTTCTCTGTAGGACATGGGACCCTCCTTTTTATTGACCATCCGTAAGATTCTTCGTCGCTGCCGCTCCTCAGAATGACAGGCATATGTCATCCTAAGCAACGCGAAGGATCTTGTTTCGCTGAAGGCGAAAGATTCTTCGTCGCTACGCTCCTCAGAATGACAGACAGGTGTCATCCTGAGCTATGCGAAGGATCTTGTATTGCTGGAGGCGAAAAGATTCTTCGTCGCTACGCTCCTCAGAATGACAGGCTTATGTCATCCTGAGCAACGCGAAGGATCTTGTATTGCTGAAGGCGAAAGATTCTTCGTCGCTGCCGCTCCTCAGAATGACAAGCTAGTGGAATAGCTTGGTTATATCGTTGAAGAACACAAAGATCATCAGCAGCATAAGCAGTGCAAAACCGATAAAGGTCACGATCATCTCCTTGTTCTTCGGTACCTTCTTTCTGGTGATCGCTTCGATGAGCAGGAAAATGATCCGCCCGCCGTCCAGCCCCGGAATGGGCAGGAGGTTCATGACGCCCAGATTGGCGCTGACCAGCACCATAAAGCTGAGGATACTGAGGATGGCATTCTTGGTTCCTCCGGAAGCCTCCGCCTCATCGATCACCTCGCTCATCATATTTCCAATACCCACGGGGCCCGACAGATCCTTCACCGATGCCCGTCCGGAAAAAAGCATTTTCACAGAAGTAATGGCCGTTTTGATCTGGAACCGGACCTCGATCAGCGAATAGTACAGCTCCTCACCGAAGTTCTTCGCCTCTCTGGGCATACAGGTGATGCCGAACATGTAATTCTGTTTCTCGCTCAGGTTCAAGGTTGCGGTCTTGTACTGCCCGTTGTGAAGCCAGGTAAGCTCCACCGGCTTCGTCAGATCCTCCAGCTCCCGGAACAGTGTGATCTCCCGGAAGAGATAGATGTTGGAACCGTTGATGGCCGTGATCTCATCTCCCGCTTCCAGTCCGGCCTCTGCCGCCGGGCTTCCCTGAGAAACCTCCGTGATCACCGGCGGATCCACCTGATAGAAATGGGCCGTTCCCACGGAAATGAGCAGCGCCAGGATGAAATTGAAAAACGGTCCGGCCAGCATCACCGACAGTCTGGCCAGTACGGACTTACTGTCGAAGGATCCCTCAACCTCGGTCTCCTCGCCGTCCTGTCCGGCCATAAGGCAATAACCTCCGATAGGAAGAAGACGCACTGAATACTGCGTCTCCTTCTTGCCGAATTTCATGATCGCCGGCCCCATGCCGATGGCGAATTCATTTACCCGGATATGATTCAGTTTTGCAAAAAGGAAATGTCCGAACTCATGCACAAAAACGATCAGGCCGAACATCAAAATGATCGCTATGATCTTTAACATAAAAAGTGTTCCTTCAATCTATTTTCTACTGCCTTCTCTTCTTCCAGTATATCCTCCAGTGAAGGCTCCGGTATCACAGGCGCGGTATCCATGGCATAGCTGATCCAGTCGTAGATCTCCAGGAACCGGATCTCCTTTTTCAGGAAATGTGCCACCGCATATTCATTTGCCGCATTCATGACCGTCGGAAGGATTCCCCCGACCTTTGCGGACTTATAGGCAAAGTCCAGTCCCAGGAAGGTTTCCCGGTCGGGCTGTGCCAGAATGATGGAGGAAAGCCTTGTAAAATCAAGTCTTTCTCCGGGAAGATATTCTCTTGCGGGCCAGGTAAGCGCATACTGGATGGGCAGCTTCATATCCGGCGTACCCAGCTGAGCGATCACCGCCCCATCCACGAATTCCACAGCGGAATGAATGATGCTCTGGGGTTGTACCAGCACCTCGATCTGCTCCGGTGCCACGTCGAAAAGCCACTTGGCCTCGATCACTTCCAGTCCCTTGTTCATCATGGATGCACTGTCCACGGTGATCTTCGGTCCCATGGACCAGTTGGGATGCTTCAGGGCATCCTCTACGGTAACCCGTTCAAGTTCGCCTCTGGTCTTTCCCCGGAAGGGTCCGCCGGAAGCCGTAAGAAGGATCCGGGATACGGGATTCCCCGCATTTCCCTGAAGGCACTGAAAGATAGCCGAATGCTCACTGTCCACGGGAAGGATCTTCACGCCCTTCTCCCTGGCCGCCTTCATCACCAGATGCCCAGCGGTTACCAGTGTTTCCTTATTCGCAAGTGCGATATCCTTGCCGGCTTCAATGGCCGCAAGTGTGGGACGGATCCCCACCATTCCCACGATACCGGTCACGGTAATATCTGCGGTTTCCCAGGCTGCGGCCCTGACCAGACCGTCCATACCGTATTCCACAGGTATGCCCAGATCCTTTGTTGCCGCGCGCAGCTCCTCTGCTGCTTCCTTGTCGGCTACCGCAACAAAAGAAGGGTGGAACTCCCGCATCTGGCTCTCCATGAGCCGGATATTCCTTCCGCAGGCAAGTGCCACCACCTCATATTTTTCGTTTTCTCTGACGATCTCCAGTGTCTGTGTTCCAATGGAACCCGTCGAACCGATTATGCTGATCTTTTTGCTCATCTTCGGTTCCTCCCTTTCGTCGTGTTTATTTCATTCGTCCCCCTTGGAGAAAGATTCTTCGTCGCTTCGCTCCTCAGGATGACAGGCTCTGTCCATTCACTTCATTCCTCAGGGTGACAGACTCTGCCCATTTACTTCATTCCTCAGGATGACAGGCTTTGTCCATTCGCTTCATTCCTCAGGATGACAGGCTCTGTCCATTCACTTCGCTCCTCAGGGTGACAGGCATATGTCATCCTGAGCAACGCGAAGGATCTTGTATCGCTGAAAGCGAAAAGATCCTTCGTCGCTTCGCTCCTCAGGATGACATAT
>JAGBNH010000108.1 GCA_017634475.1 Eubacterium sp. | reverse complement strand
ATCCAGACGATGAATACTTCTTTCTCAAAATCATGGATGCGAGTCGGAAGGAATATGTCCGGAATCAGCCATCACACAGAATTTGTGATTGAACCTATAATAACGAAGCAGAATGACAAAAAGCGACAGTAAAACCAAAAAAAACGAAAGAATCTTCACCGTTAAATTTATAAATTGGAAAAGAATCCCATCACTCAAACCAGTTACTACGATAGACCCAGTGCATCCAGCCCGAGCTTCACCGCACCCAGGATTCCCTGATCACCGATTGCGCACACCATTTTCGTTCCGCCTGCTTCCAACGCTCCTATTCTCATGTAATTCCCTCCATGTCAGTTCAAAATATTCCATTACAATAGTCCGGCTGATATACTCAGATCTATTCCGGTTGAAAAGCAATTTCATCACCTTCCAGTCGGATAGTCCCTGTTGTTTCTTTCTCCTGGTCTCCCCACATAGTTCTTTTCACAACGAGCTGTCCATCTTCTATCCCTTGTATATGATAATCAAACTTCATACGATCATTTATCATATAGCCTCTTTGATTCTGCACATCATACACAACGACCAGGGTTGAAACGATCCCACTTCCTGTTGTTACCGATGCACACAGATCTGCAGTGCCATCTCCGGTCACATCATACAATACCGACGGGCGATGAAGGAATGTTCCCATAAGGGTAACATTCTCTCGTACATATTGATATAACGGCGCAAAAATCAGGCTGTCCAAGGCGGAACAGGTTTCACTGCCTTCCACTGCCTCTATACTCGCCTGTTCTTTCTTCACACACGCTGTGAGAAATGCTAAAGCCCAAAATACTGATAAAATCAAGACTGTTTTTTTCTTCATAGTCCCTCAATGCTCTAATCAAAAACCATCTCTCGGATCTGATTCCAATTTACGACACGGGAATAATTGGAATTCGGCAATAAACATTCCTCATTCCATGGGCGATCATAGACCAAAACCTTAAGCTCCGGCAAATGGTTAAAGAACCGGAATGCCATAGGCGAATCTTCCACCGCGAAATCAAATCTCATCCGATAATAATCCCCCAGCTCCATGTTAAAATCACTGTCTTTTATAAATGCATCTCTGCCATATTTATTGAGACAAAACATCTTCACACGGTTAAAACCGTGTTCATCAAGCCATCTGCGTGATGGCTCATAAGAGCTGAACGGACGTCCGGTTATTATTTTCACATCATATCCCAGGTCAAGCCATTCATTTAACACCCTGGAAGCACCCGGAGTCTCTTCATAAGAAAGCAACACTTCAGGGCGATGACCTTCGATCATCAAAAGCTCATATTCCTCATCCGTAAGCTCAAAGGAATCTTGAAGATTAAAGAACCGAACTTCCTCATATGGAACCTTCTTTCCAAAGAGCCTCTCTGCGATCACAGTAAATGCTCTGGCCGTTTCGCAAAGACAATCGTCATAATCCACATATATGTTCATCTTCTGTTTTCCTTCTATCTCTTATAATTCAGTCATATCCAGCAATAATCCCCACCCGTCTCAGCAAGACATGTAGTATGTCAACATCTCATATCTCAACTTGCTTCCTTCCTTGATCTCCGCCGGAAGTAATGCTCTTGCAACAAGCTTCGGATCATCTGATTCGATATCCGTACGCTTAAGATTGGCATAATCTCCGTCGATACTGACAACTTCGTAAAACCACGTATTCATGTAAATTCACCTCCAAAACATCACAAGCCTTGTATCGATCATATGAAAAAATCCGCCCAATAATACTGGCTCATGTATTCATTCTCGTAAGAATTCACCGCCCCGGCATCCAGCTCCTTAAACCGGTAGTAATCGCAGTCCAGAAGGTCAGGATTCACCGCAAGTGAATTAAAACTCTTCACGACGGTTGCCTCTGCACCCACAGCCCGAAGACTTTTCATCAGCGAATGTGTCAGCTGCTGCATGTAGTTCAGTTGTTTCTGATCATACATCTCATCCTCAAACAATGCCGCCGCAATCTCCTTTATGGTGCAGGAGCTGCCGCATTTATGAACAAGATAGGCAAAGATTTCCTTCGACCGGCTTCGCTCGAAATGCATATGCTCGCCACTGGGCAGGAATACGTCAAAGTTTCCGAAGCACTGAACACGAAGAAGCGCATCCTTCTTGGGGACAATGGGAAATCGGAGATCCTCTAATTCCTTTTTTACTTCCGCGGCGGTTACCGGCTTCATGATATATCCGCTGGCATGCAGCTTCATAGCATCTCCTGTATACTCCGAGAAGCCGGTAACGAAGATGATGTTCATCTTCGGATTGACCATCTTTAGCTCCTTCGCCAGTTCCACACCATTCATGCCCCGCATATGGATATCGAGAAATGCCACATCACAGCCGTTTTTCTTCGCCTCCTCCAGAAGGTCTTCCTGATAACGGAAGGCAGAGATATCGGCATCCGGTGCGGCTTCTCTTACGGCCTTTTCAAGCATGATCATCATGAGGGGTTCATCGTCTACACACAGCATTTTCATGGGATATTCTCCTCCTTCTTTTCTACAGGATCATTCACCGGATCATTCACCTCGTTCTCCATCCGGACCGTTCATCGTATTTTCCGCCGAACCAGCCTTCGGTTTATCCCCTGCAGTGCCCTCCGGTTTATCCCCTGCAATGTCCTTCGGAATGATCACCCGTGCGGTGGTTCCTTCTCCAATGCGGCTTTCGATCACGATATCTGCGCCGCACATTTCTTTAAGGCGTTTCTTCGTATTCTCCATTCCCACATGGGATTTACCGTCACTCTTCGTCTCCTGCCTTATACAGGCCTCTTCCGGATCGAAGCCTACACCGTCATCGGAAACAACAACCTCATAGGCACGATCGTTTTCCCTGGTGGATATTTTCACGGTTCAGCCGTATTTCTTCATTCCAACCCCGTGCTTCACGGCATTTTCCGCCAACGGCTGGATGGAGAGGATCGGAAGTTCAAAATCCGTGGTTTGGATATCGTACTCCACATTCAACGCATCGGCAAACCGCAGCTTTTCGATATAAAGATAATTCTTAAGATGCTCAAGCTCCACCGCGAAGGGCACCGGTGCCTTTTGTTTCAATGCATCCATGTTCACTCTGAGGTACTTTGCAAATGTGATGGCCGCCTCCTTTGCAGTCTTAGGATCGATATCACAGAGGATTGCGATGGAGGACAAGGTATTGTAGACAAAGTGAGGGCGGATCTGTGAGACCATGACCTGAACCTCTGCCTCAAACCGCTCCTTTTCCGCTCTTTCCCGTTCGCCGGCGATACGGATATTTTCTCTCATATAATGATCGATCTCCAGGGCCAGATCGGCAATGGCATCCGAAAGGTATCCCAGTTCATTCTTTACTCTGATCCTGTACATCTTTCCGACGATCTTCGAACTGTCCTTGTCACCGGTATACTCCAGAACCGCTTTCTGCATTTTCGCAGCAGGACTGACAGCATTTCGGTAAAGGAAGATCAGCAGCACCGCCAGAACCATGGCGATCCCCCCGATGCAGATGATCAAAGCTTTTCTTATCGTCCCGGCAAGTGAGTCACGGAACATGTCCCACCGGTAGGAAACCCCGATGACTGCCCGTACCTTCCCGCCGATCACCACCGGCTTATAGCCGATGTAATAGTTTCCAGCCGTAGGGAAGTCTGCGGTCCTTTCAAATACGATCTCCCCTCTTCCATGGTCCAAAAGCTCCCGGAGCGCCGGATGCTCTGACAGATCAAGATCGAAGGCTTCCCCGGGCTTCCTGCCGGTCCCATCTGTATTGCAGTCAAAAAGGACGGTTCCCGCAGAATCCCCGGTCAGATCCATAAGAAACAGACTGTCAATACTTCCCGTTTTAATGATGTCAGAGATGTGGTTCGATGTATTGTAGAGATACTGTTTCATATAGATATCTCTTATATCCTCCGGCATATCAACATACCAGTCATATTCAAAACTATCCTTCCGGGTTTCATACTCCAGGACAAGGAGCAGCTCCTCTTCAGATAATTCTTCACTGTAATCCCGGACCCTTCCTTTTTCCAGCTGCTCGATATACCATTCGCGGATATCTTCTCCATAATATTTCTCATTCATGAACTCAAAATGGTTTTCGGGATCAGACAGGAGTTCTTCCATATGACTGTTCTGCGCCTCAAGAAAACCATTGAGGGAACTGTTATAAACGGTCCACACGATGGCGGCTGTCATCAGCATAAACAGCGGAAGTATGATCACTGCCAGCTGAAACAGTATTTTCCTGTTTTTCTTTTTGCCTCTCATTTGTCTCACCCACATTTAATTCCTACGTTTGATTATACAGGAAAAGAGGACAACTTTACAGAGCTTATCTCATGTGCTGTCCTCTTTTTTGCTGAACTATTGCGTTGGGATCAAAAGGTATTTGCCCCGGTTAATGGTGTTCATCGCGTACGGGATATGTGGAAATGTACTGTCCCCGGTTTACCGGTTCCGGAAGAATACCAGGTAGGGGGAACCGTATACTATATTTTCACACATCACTCCGTGTGCTTCAACTCTGGCTTCCGTAACCATCACGGGAATCTGTCCCGGAAGTACTCCCGTAAGATCCACTGCCTGGTAGGTTACCCAGCACCTGCCGCCTCCCGGACGATGCTTCTCCAGTTCCTGCGCGCCTGCCGGCATATAGACAAATCCCTTCGGGGTATATACACCGTTTCGGTAATTCCAGCAGCTCACTACTTTATTCTTTCCCAGATGTCTTCGGGTCTGGATCTCAAAGCCTACACGATTCAGAAGCAGATCGAAGATCGTAACCTTCTTTTCGAAGCAGTACTCCCGCAGCGCATTAACCTGCGCGTTGTTGAGGGGCATGCTCTTCATATAGGACGGGGTCTCAACCCAGCTTCCATAGTGCTTCGGATCCTTGATGATCCCGCTGGTGTTAAATTGATCCACCATGGTCATGGTTTGATCCAGTTTGATCTTCGTCGTGTTGCTCTTTCCCACGAAGATGAACCGGTCGCCGGAGAAATACTCCGCGCAATGCTCGATCACGGAGGTTTCAACCTTGTTCCCTTCCAGATCACAGCCGATGAGCCTGCGATACATGGTTTCCATGCTCTCGTCCAGGGTCCCCTCACCGTAAACGGCCTCATAAGCGTTATATACTTCTGCCATAACCGCATAGGCAGCGATATAGTTGTTCAGCTGGCGGAGTATATAGGGAGCAGAAAGGTCGATGGCCTCGCCGGAGAACATAACCTCCCGACAGGCTCTTTCGTATGCTGCTTCGAAAATGCTCTGATTCTCAAAGATGTCATTGGCTCTTCCGGTGAAGCAGCGGGTAGCTCCGTTCATGGCCGATTCCAGACTCTGGAACTCGCTTTCCGTATAGAGATCGGCGATCATTTTCTGTCTTTCCTCTGCTGTGAGAGTAGTTCTCCGCTCATAATTTGCGATCCTGGTGCGGATGGTTGCCGCCTTGTCTTCCAGGGTGTTGTACTTGTCACCGATACTGCTGAGCTGGATCGCATTGTAGGTGCTGGCCTTCAGCTCCTGAACCTGTTTCTGGATCTCAGCTTCCAGCTGCTCCAGACGCTTCAATATCTCTGTGTTGGAGTTCGAGGTATCTCCTCCCTGATCGAAGAACAGACCGGCAAAGTACTTCAGCGCCGGGCCGAGGACCTTGAGATTCGGGAAGGCTTCCAGAAGTCCGTCCAGGATACTTTCGTAGGTTACCTTCATGATCTTCTTTTCCTGCTTGATCCATTCTTTTCTTTCAGACTCCTCTTTATTGGTGGCTGCTTCCACCTGAAATCCGCGCCCTCCGAATGCCGGACCGGTTACGGAAAAGATGGTAGCTGCACCGAGGGCGAGTGCAAGTGCTCTGATCTTAATTATATTTTTACTCATATTCTTTCTCATAATCCTGTCCTCCCTTCATCAATCATAAAAGGTCTGCTCTGTTCTTGCTATGGCAAATGCGGTCAGGAATGTCAGATCCAGATCATCCTCCGCTGTCTCTACGTCGTACCAGTAATCTCCGACGATTAGGGATTTCTTTCCGTTCGGTGCTGCCATGGTAAGAGTTGCCATATCCTTGCCTTTCAGAGTAACGCGGTAAGTCATTCCCAGTCTCCCCTTTGCAAGATTGCTGTCGATCCGGATCCCCTGATCATGCAGGTAGTCCCAGATCTTCTTTCCGTCGAATTTGAAACTGGATCTCCTGGAAAGGCTGTCGGCCATGTCCTCGAGGATTCCGCCTATGATACCACCGCCGAAGCCGGAGGACTGCGATGTCGTTACTGTATGTCCTACCTTATGTACCTCGTCCCTGTTCGTCCGGCGATTTACGAATTCAAACTGCCACGGGGTGAAGATTCCCTTTTTCAGTACCTTTGCCTCATAAACCGGATTCCGGTTCTCATCATCCATCTGAAAATCCTGGTTCATTTTTCCTGTGGGGTGTATATGATATCTTCTAATATTTTCCATAACTCTTTCCTCCTTATGATTCGTAATGCTTTCTGCATCTTTTGTTCTGTTCTTTGATCGCAGTATATCAAAGCGCCTATGACAAACCTCTTACAGATATTTACATTTATATTTTTTTTTAAAAATTTTGTATAACCGGCTGTCGATACGGACGCCCTGCTCATGCAGGTGATCCCGCTCGGCTATTTGTCCATTCTGTCTCCTGCTTTCTCAGTGCCTTATGCTTCCTTGCCGCCCGGATGAGACTGATGATGCCGCCGATAAACGCTGCCGCGCCACCTCCCAGCATCGCAATGGGAAGTACGATGGATGTCGGTGAAGATATCTCCGTTGGATTCATGGGATTGTAACAGATTGACAACCTGTCTCCCTCCTTATAGCCGGAGAAGACGCCGAACTCTTCTTCATACTCTTTACCATCCGCTGTGTATTTTACATAAACTGTATCTGTCGCAGCATGGTGCTGACCCTGTTCGTCCGTGTACTCGTCCTCCGCATGCTCCAGCCGTGATACCACCGCCTCCGTCTTCCTGAAGTCACGGATGTGATCCACGCTTCGGAAGATAAAGATGCTTACCACCATCAGGATCAGTCCGATGGGGATCAGCGCCCGGCCAACATATGTAGCTCTCAGAAATGATGCCATTTTATTCATATAGATATCCTCCCTCTTTCTATTTGTTCTCCATATTCGACATTCACCGAAGATGAAAAGTTGTTTTCCCTTGTTCTGACCAGAGGATAACACACCCGCTCTTACAAACCTCTTACAAGTGGAACGATTGGGGACGGTTCTGGTACGTCCCAATGTCATTAAGTTAGTAATCATGTTCATTCATAATAATGATGTCGGGGTCAAAACAAAATGAAAAAATGCAGTGACCCCACTCCCTTTTTAGTGTTTGATCTTTGAAAATTTCAAATCAGATGT
>JAGBNH010000107.1 GCA_017634475.1 Eubacterium sp. | reverse complement strand
GGTAGCTTCCATCGCATTGATGATCGGATACTTTACCACCTTTACCATTTTTGCTCTGAATGAGCTGCTCTGTTTTAACCGGAGTGTACCGGAATCCAATGCGGTCATGATCGAAGGGATCATCCTCAGCGGACTGTTCGCCACATTGGCCATTGTAAGACATAAGGAGAATATCGGCAGACTCATCAGGCACGAAGAGAATAAACTCACATTTCATAAATCGGAGGATGTATAGATGAAGGTTACGATATTAGGAGCGGGCAGCTGGGGAGTTGCCATCGCAAAACTGCTTACGGAGAATCATCATGAAGTAACCGTTTGGTCGGTAGATCCTGCAGAGGTCGCCATGCTTACGGAATTCTGCGAGCAGAAGCAGAAGCTTCCGGGAGTGATCCTTCCGGGAACGGTACATTTTACCTGCGATGCAGAGAATGCCTTAAAGGAAGCCGAGATGGTAGTCATGGCGGTTCCGTCCCCCTTTGTCCGCAGCACGGCAGTAAGGGTGGCACCCTATATCCGTGAAGGGATCACTGTGGTCAGTGTATCCAAGGGTATCGAGGAGGGAACGCTGAAGCGGCTTTCCCAGGTACTGGCGGAAGAGATACCCCAGGCGAAGATCGCGGTGCTTTCCGGCCCCAGTCATGCGGAAGAAGTAGGTAAGCTCATGCCCACCACGGTGGTTGTGGGGGCAGACTCCATAGAAGTGGCAGCAGCGGTACAGGATGCCTTTATGACAGATTTCTTCCGGGTATATACCAGCCCGGATGTTGTAGGTATTGAGCTGGGCGGCGCACTGAAGAACGTCATCGCTCTTGCAGCGGGTATCGCGGACGGTCTTGGCTGCGGCGATAATACCAAGGCAGCCCTCATCACCCGGGGAATCGTGGAGATCACGGATCTGGGTGTGAAAATGGGCGGCCATCCGGCTACATTTTCCGGTCTGTCCGGAATCGAGGATCTGATCGTTACCTGTGCATCCCGCCACAGCCGGAACAGGAAAGCGGGCTTCCTCATCGGGCAGGGAATGAATGCGGATGAGGCCATGAACGAAGTGAAAATGGTGGTGGAGGGCGTTTATTCCGCCAAGGCTGCACTGGAGCTGGCCAAGCAGAAGGATGTCTGCATGCCCATCGTAGAGGTGGTGAATCAGGTACTGTTTGAGAATCTCTCCGCTGCGGAAGCGTTGAAGAAGCTCATCACCCGGGATAAGAAAAGAGAAGTATCCGCACTTCTGTGGGATACGGAAGAAGAATAACGGCGTTAACGCAGAACGTGTAAATGAACCGAAGGGGAAAACGGCTTAACTTTGGATCGTACAAAACCGGCAGAAGAAAGCCGCCGGAAACAGGAAGATAACCATGGCGAATCTGGAACTGAAACTGAATGTCTTTGAGGGACCGCTGGATCTGTTGCTGCACCTCATTGAGAAAAATAAATACAACATTTTCGATATCCCCATCGTGGAGATCACAGATCAGTACATCGCGTATCTGGATGCCATGGAAGAAACGGATATGGATGTGATGAGTGAGTTCCTGGTCATGGCAGCTCAGCTCATTGCCATTAAGTCCAAGATGCTCCTTCCCAAGGAGGAAGAGCCTGAGGAGGAGGAAGAGGATCCGAGAGCAGAGCTGGTGCGCAGCCTTCTGGAATACAAGATGTATAAATATGCATCCTATTCCCTGAAGGATATGGAACTGGATGCGGACAAGATCTTCTATAAGGAAGCTTCCATTCCGAAGGAAGTACAGAATTACAGAGAGGATGTGGATCCCGCCGAGGTGATCGGGGATGTGACCCTGGCGAAGCTAAATGAGATCTTTCAGGATCTCATGCGCAGGGAGGTATTCCGTATGGATCCGGTGCGAAGCAAGTTCGGTACCATCAGCCGTGAGGAGATCAAGCTGGAGGATCGAATGGTGGAGATCCGCCAGGAGATCCGCGGACTTCGCAGCATCAACTTCCGCACCCTTCTGGGCAAACGAAGAGGGAAGATGAACATCATCGTTTCCTTCCTTGCCATACTGGAGCTGATGAAGACCGGATTTATCACCATCCGTCAGGAAAGCACCTTCGGAGAGATACTGATCGACTCCCTGGAGTAGAGTTGTCCGGTGTCATTCTGAGCGAAGCGAAGAATCTTTCAGATCGACAGAAAAAATATAGATTTAGGAACATACTATGGATAAAAACATCGGTGCAGCATGCGAAGCACTTCTCTTTGCTGCAGGCGGAGCGGTAGAATTTAAGGACCTGCAGGAAGCACTGCAGATCAGCGAAGAAGAACTGAATACAGCGCTGAAGGAATTGATACAGACCTATGAAGCAGAGGATCGCGGGATCCGGATCACGATGATCGACGGGAAATACCAGCTCTGCACAAAGCACGAATACTATGAGGATCTGGTACGACTGGTCAATACACCCAAGAAACATGTACTTACGGATGTGCTTCTGGAGACCTTGTCCATCGTAGCCTATAAACAACCGGTGACCAGAGTGGAGATCGAGAAGATCCGCGGCGTGTCCTGCAGCCATGCAGTGAACCGTCTGGTGGAATACCATCTCATCGAAGAGGTGGGAAGACTGGATGCACCGGGACATCCCATCCTTTTTGGAACTACGGATGATTTTCTCAGGAGCTTCGGCCTTTCCTCCATGGACGATCTTCCGTCCATTTCACCTGACCGGATGGAGGATTTCCGAAAGGAAGCGGAGGAAGAAGCCGGACTTGTACATGTGGAAACCTGAGAATAAGGACTGATTTGCATAGAGCAATGGTTTTGTCTTGTGCTATGCAGTGAAACGATACGGGAGATTATCATGAAATTGATCACAGGCCTTGCAACGACAGCAGTTACCGGACTTGCGGTTCTGTTTCTCGAGTCAGAAAGGGAAATGCACAGTTTCCGGGTAAACCGGTACAAGCTGCAGATCCCGGGATTATCCGGACGCCGGCTTCTCTTTGTAACGGATTACCATGAGGCCGTAGGTGGGAAACTCAATCCGGGACTTCTGGGTGCGGCGAAACGGCTGAAGCCCGATATGATCCTCATCGGAGGAGATATGGTAAACGGCAAGCATCCGAAGGAGGATGTTACCCCCGCTGTGGAGCTGATCAACGGACTGGCGGATATCGCACCGGTGGTTTACGCCTACGGCAATCATGAGTGCCGTATGGAAGCCATGACCGGCGTTCCGGGCTATGACTGGGACGGATATCGGGAACGGCTTGACCGGCGTGTACGTTTCCTCAGAAATGAACAGCTTACCGTGAATCTGGGCCAACAGGCTGTACGGATTTACGGTCTGGATATGTACGCCAGATGCTATTACCGAAAACGGGGCGAGCTTCATGTGGAGGATATAGAGAAACTGCTGGGCAAGAGGGATCATTCAAAGCCGGCCATACTTCTGGCACATGATCCCAGCTGGTTCCATGCATATACGGAGTGGGGTGCAGATCTGACCCTTTCCGGACATTATCATGGCGGGATCATCCGTCTGCCGGTACTGGGCGGGATCATCAATCCGAAATACCAGCTGTTCCCTGAATATGATTATGGTGTTTATGAAGAAAACGGACGGATCATGCTGGTGGGATCCGGACTGGGACAGCATACGATCCCGGTTCGCTGGTTTAATACACCTGAATTAGTATTGCTTGATTTTGAGTGATATGACTGGACATGCATAAGGGCAGGATGGAATGGATCAGAATGTTGTCTGTGGATGAAGAGTGTTCAGGAAGAGTGTGATTATGGGGGAAGAGTTAGAAAAAAAGAATAGTGAAGATCCATCATCGGAATTGATCCTTACGGAGGATATCGTGATCGAGGACGAACCGAAGGCTGCCGACATCAAGGACGAGTCGAAGAACACTGAGATCAAGGAAGAGTCGAAGGATACCGAGATCAAGGAAGAGTCGAAAGATACTGAGATCAAGGAAGAGTCGAAAGATACCGAGATCAAGGACGAGTCGAAGGATACCAAGACCGGTGACGAACCGAAGGATGCGGGAAGTCCGGCAACCCAGGAAATGAATACCGCAGAAAAGCTGGGGGCATATTATGATGCAAAGGCCTTCAGCGCCCAAAAGAAGAAGAAAAAGCTCTGGAAGATAATCGTTGCTGCAGTGTTTACCCTGCTCCTCATCGGATACGGGGTCATGACCATGCTGTCCTATAAGTATTTCCAGGCCAATACCGTAATCAACGGAGTGGATTACTCCTTCCGTGCACCGGATTCCGTGCAGTCGGAGATCGATGAGAAGGTAGCTGGTTATCAGATCCATGTGAAGCTTCGGGATGGAGAGATCTTTATCCACCCCGAGGATATCGGTCTTCGGATCACAACGGAAAATGATATCCGGAGCATCAAGCAGGAACAGAATCCGTATCTCTGGTTCATGGGTTTCTTCCGTGAAGAGCAGAAGGCAAGCTACAAGATCACCTATGATGAAGACAAGCTGAAGAGCTATCTGGGATCCTTTTCCTATTTCCAGAAGGACAAGATGATCGCTCCGTCGAATCCCATTGTGGAAATGGCCAGCGGAAAGCCCAAGATCAAGGCGGGAACCGACGGCACCACATTTGACGTGGATAAGGTTATCGGGCTCATCAGGGAAATGATCCCGAAGATGGAGACGGAGCTGGATGTGGAAAGAGCAGGCTGCTATCTGAAGGCGGAGTATCATGAAGATTCTCCTCAGGTGGTGGAGTGCCGGGCCCGTCTGGAGCGCTATACCAATCTGATGCTGATCTATCAGTATGCGGACATCAATATTCAGATCAAACCCAACGAGATCTACGAAATGCTGACGCTGGATACCGAGGATTATTATGTTGTGGTTTCCATGAAGAAGGTTGCCGCATTTGTGGAGAAGTTCGCAGCAAAGCATGACACCTTCGGTACGGAGCGCATTTTCAAAACCCATGATGGCAAGAAGGTGAAGCTCACCTCCGATAAGATCGGCTGGCAGATCGATCAGGAAGAGGAGACCAGGCAGCTCTACCGGGATATCAGCAGATTTAACAGCTTTATCCGGGAGCCGGTTTTCTCCAATCGGGCCTACGCCTATACGGTGGATGGTTCGGATATCGGGACCACCTATGTGGAAGTGGATCTCACCAATCAGAGGGCCTACTTCATTAAGGACGGCGGATTACTGCTGGATTGTGATATCATTTCCGGACTTCCTTCCCGGGGAAATGATACGCCGGGCGGATTTTATGTACTTAACGGTCTGTACAGGGATTGTATCCTGCGAGGCCCCGGTTATGCTTCCCATGTGGATTACTGGATGCCCTTTAACGGCGGGATCGGACTTCATGATGCCAGCTGGCAGTCCAAGTTCGGCGGAGAGCTGTTCAAGACCAGAGGGTCTCATGGATGTGTCAATCTGGAGTACCAGATGGCCCAGACGGTTTATGAGTACGGATACAAGCATATGCCGGTGATCTGTTACTGGAGAAACTCGAAATACATGGTGGATGAAAAGGACAGGATCGATGATAGAAAACAGCAGTTTTTTGGACTGTGATGAATTATTAAAGGCAGTGAGGATCAAACCTCTGGCAGCCATCGTCCTGGGCTCCGGTCTGGGAAAGCTGGCGGATGATATAGAAGACCCGGTGGTGATCCCTTATGCCAGGCTTTCCGGATTTCCGGTATCCACGGTGGAGGGACATGAAGGCTCTCTGATCTTCGGAAAGGTGGACGGCGTACCGGTGGTATGCATGAAGGGCCGTGTGCATTACTATGAAGGCTATTCCATGCAGCAGGTAACCTATCCTGTACGCTTCCTGAAACGCCTGGGTGTGGAGCACCTGATCCTGACAAATGCCGCCGGCGGCATACGGGCAGGCTTTAGGCCCGGAACACTGATGATCGTGGAGGATCATATCAGTTCCTTTGTTCCGTCCCCCTTTGGCGGGATCCCGGTTGAGGATTACGGCGGTACACAGTTTGTGGACATGTCCGGGATCTATACCACAGAGATCCTTCGCCGTGCTGCCGAACAGGAACAGATCCAGGTTGAGCAGGGAATCTATCTGCAGACCACGGGACCGGGTTACGAAACTCCGGCAGAGATCCGGATGTATCGTACCATGGGTGCGGATGCAGTGGGAATGAGCACTACGGTGGAAGCGGCCATGGCTCATGCGCTGAAGCTGAAGGTCCATGCCGTATCCTGCATCACGAATCCGGCAGCGGGATTGGGCGAAGGTAAGCTCAGTCATGAAGAGGTAAAAATCGCAGCGGCCGAGGCGTCGGACCGTCTGCTCCGGCTGGTGCATAGAGCCCTTCAGCTGATCGGGCAGACTGCAGGTGATGCACCTGTTACGGAGCCGTCGGTGGAGAAGAAGGAGGCTTCTGCCATACAGAAGAAAAAAGTCCTCCTCTATACGGATGGTTCCGCCAGGAGCAATCCGGATGGACCGGGAGGTTACGGATCCGTACTGATGGATGCGGATTCAAAGGAAGTGATACGGGAGCTCTCCCAGGGCTACCAGAAGACCACAAATAACCGGATGGAGCTGATGGCGGTGATCGCAGGGCTGGAATTCCTGAAGGATCCCTGCATCGTGGATGTATACTCCGATTCCCAGTATGTGGTCAATTCCTTTGAAAAGAAATGGCTGGAGAACTGGATCCGGAATAACTGGATGCGCGGTAAGGAACCGGTGAAAAATGTGGATCTCTGGAAGAAGCTCCTTTTTGTCATGGAGAGTCATCAGGTGACCTTTCACTGGGTGAAGGGACACGCCGGAAATCCCATGAACGAACGATGTGACGAGCTGGCCACCTATGCAGCGGATCATGGACCATGGATCGCCGATACGGCGTATATCGAGAGTCTGAAATGATCCTCAGCCGTAATATGCCTTATAAGCGGGGGCGCAGGTCCCCGCATAAAAATTTCCAAGAAAGATACAAGAACCAATGAAACGTCAAGAATTTAAAAAACTTCTGGATTCCCGTATCCTCTGTCTCGACGGAGCTACGGGAACAAATCTTATGGCCGCAGGCATGCCTCTGGGCGTTTGCCCGGAGCTCTGGGTTCTGGAGCATCCGGAAACTCTCATCAACCTGCAGGTTGAATTTCTCAAAGCTGGAACCAACATCCTTTATTCCCCCACATTTACCTGTAATCGGATCAAACTCCGGGAATATCATCTTGAAGACAAAACAGTGGAAATGAACCGCAGGCTGGTGGCTCTTTCCAAAGAAGCGGTCCGCCGGTGCAACAGCCGCGGTTACGTGGCCGGGGATATGACCATGACAGGCCGTCAGCTTCGTCCCATCGGGGACCTTTCCTTCGAGGAGCTGGTGGATGTATATAAGGAGCAGGCGGGCGCTCTGATCGACGCAGGCGTGGATCTCATAGTGATCGAGACCATGATGAGCCTGCAGGAATGCAGGGCAGCGCTGCTGGCCGTAAGGGAGATCTCAGAGGATATCCCGGTCATGGTGAGCCTGACCTTTAATGAAGACGGGAAAACTTTATTCGGTACTCCGCCGGAGGTTGCGGTCATCGTCCTGCAGGGCCTGGGTGCAGATGCAGTGGGCTTAAACTGTTCCACCGGTCCGGAAGAAATGGGGGAGCTTGTGTCCCGGATGAAGCGCTATGCAACGGTTCCGGTCTTTGCAAAGCCGAATGCCGGTATGCCGGAGCTGGAGGACGGAGTCTCCGTATATAAGATGACCCCGCAGTATTTCGCTGACTGCATCCGTTCACTGGTGGATCGGGGAGCGAATCTGGTGGGTGGTTGCTGCGGTTCCTCACCGAAGCATATCCGCGCCATGAAGCAGAAAGTAAGAGGAGTGGAGCCTGTTCCTCCGTTGGAAACTCCGGTCAGGGTGCTCACCTCGGAGCGTCAGCTGCAGGAGATCCGGCTGGACGGTCCGTTCCTTGTGGTAGGTGAGCGGATCAACCCCACGGGTAAGAAGAAGCTCCAGGCAGAGCTTCGCGAAGGGTCTCTCAGTCTGGTGAGTGAGATGGCTGTGGCCCAGGAAGAGGGACACGCTCATGTCCTGGACATTAACATGGGAATGAACGGCATCGATGAGAAGGAAATGATGCTGAAGGTGATCGAAGAGGTTACCTCCCTTACCGGTCTTCCCCTGTGTATCGATTCCAGCCATGTGGATATCATTGAAGCAGCCCTCCGGATCTATCCGGGACGTGCGCTGATCAATTCCATTTCTCTGGAAAGCGTGAAATGTCGTCCGCTGCTGAAACTTGCAAAGAAATATAACGCCATGTGTATCCTTCTTCCGGTATCGGATGAGGGACTGCCGGAAAATCTGGAGGAGAAAAAGGCCCGGGTTGACCGGCTGGTGGAGATGGCCCTGGAGGAAGGGCTGGCCAGGGAGGATCTGGTGGTGGACGGTCTGGTTTCCACCGTTGGTGCGGACCCCAGGGCAGCGCTCATGACCCTGGATACCATTTCCTACTGTCATGATGTGCTTCAGATCCCCACGATCTGCGGTCTGTCCAACATTTCTTTCGGTCTGCCGGAACGGATCAACGTGAACAGTGCATTTCTTACCATGGCTATTGCCAGAGGGCTTACCATGGCCATCGCCAATCCGGGACAGGATCAGCTGATGAATGCGGCCTATGCCTCCGATCTGCTTCTTGCGAAGGAGGATTCCGATAAGCTGTATGTGGAGCGTGTACGGGCGCTCCCTACGGGAGCGGGCGCACCGCCCAGGGAAGCGCCCAAGGCCGGTTCCGGTAAGGAACCTTCCGTAAGTCCCATTTACGACTGCGTCATCAATGGCAGCAAGGGTAAGATCATCGGCGAGGTGAAGACCGCTCTCGAGGCGGGTCGCGCCCCCAGGAGCATCATCGATGAGGAGCTGATCCCGGCCATTACCCGAGTGGGAGAGCTCTTTGAGGAGAAACGGTTCTTCCTTCCGCAGCTGATCTCCGGGGCAAACGCCATGGATACCGCCATTGAGTACCTGGCACCGATGCTGGGAAGCAACGAGGCCTCCGAACCTAAAGGTACGGTTGTCTTTGCTTCAGTGGAGGGAGATGTGCATGAGATCGGCAAGAATCTCTGCTGCCTGATGCTGAGAAACTACGGATATACCGTGATCGATCTGGGAAAGGATGTTCCGGCGGACGACATCGTTGCCGCGGCAGAGGAACATCATGCGGATATCATCGGCCTCTCGGCCCTGATGACCACCACCATGATGAAGATGAAGGAAGTGGTGGAAACCGCCAAAGAAAAGGGATGTAAGGCGAAGATCATCATCGGCGGAGCGGTGATCTCCCAGAGCTTTTGTGATGAGATCCACGCAGATGGCTATTCGAAGGACGCAAACGAATGCGTAAAGCTGGTAGACAGGCTTTTGGGGAAATGATAATTTCGAAAGGAGAAACAATATATAAATAAATACAGGTTTATTATTAGTATCATGATTATGTGTGTTTTAGTAGTGAATATTTCCATGAGATCATTTGCGACGTCGTATCTTAACAACCCACATTATTGGGACAGTGTTGATACTGGTAAACATTTGGATTATGATGGAAGTAGTGCATATATAAGTTATGTGGCTGCAGGGGCAGGGAGATGGAATAATTACAAAAGTGGAATAATCCGACATGACACGCTATTAACAATACAGGATGTAGATGTAATTGATGTTACGGGTGATGTTAATGGATGGGCAGGTCAGTCGTATGAAGGGACGATGTATTTTAATACAAAAAAAATGGAAAAGTTGAATGCAATTCAAAAAACAAATGTTGCATCGCATGAATTGGGACATCATTTGGGTTTGGGACATAATCAAGGTCAAAATCAACTTTCAAGTATCATGTATTGGAAAGCATCTGTCTATAGTACGTTGATTTTATTATCACAAGATGATAAGGATTCGTATGATTATGCATATGATAATAAATACTAAGGAGTAATAAATGATGAAAAATACTATTATCAGAATAGTTGCTATGTTGTTGTGTGTTAACATTCTATCGGGTTGTATGTCTCATCCATTAACTGAAGAAGAAATGAGAAAACTTCCAATGTATGGTGTTTCAGCATCCTTTGTATATAATATTCATGATCCCAGAGAGGCAGTAGGTATCTGCGATTACGTATTTGTTGGAAAAGTGATCTCCTACGATGGTGTAAGGTATAGACATCCTACTACTGAATCCGCAGGTTTTCCTTATACTGATTACTCTGTACAGGTTGAAGATAATATTAAAGGAAAGCTTATTACGAATGAACCAATCCACATAGTAAAGGAAGGCGGTGTCACACAGGACGGAAAGCGTATATATATATATGAAAATGATGAAATGCCTGAGACCGGGAAAAAATATGTGTTTCTCTGCTATGCACAGTCTGATGGTTCATTACTTGTTTCCGGTCCGGAATCAAATGTTCCGGTTTCAGACGATAGTGCTGTTGTTACGAGATATGAGGATGCATACAAAAATGAGATCATCCCGGAATTAGCTGAGAAAGAAAGATATCACTCTGTCTATGAAGAATGATATTACGCGTGATCATGGAAAACCAACTTATTCTTTTTATTCAGGTGCCAACTTATTCTTTTTATTCAGGTTGACATTAAGTGAGGCAGTTGCTAAAATAGATGAGATATTGCCGCAGGTAAACGGCATCAAACGAAAGGAGATATCTCCATGAAGAAAAAGGTATTATCATTGCTTGTAGACAATACATCCGGCGTGCTTTCAAGAGTATCCGGAATGTTCAGCCGCAGAGGCTATAATATAGACAGTCTTTCGGTAGGTGTGACGGAGAATCCCAAGTATTCCCGGATGACCGTTGCCGTCAGCGGTGATGACCGTATTCTTTCCCAGATCAAGAACCAGCTGGTGAAGCTGGAGGATGTGGTGGAAGTTGTTGAGCTGGAGGATGGTTCTTCCGTTTGCCGTGAGCTTGTGCTGATCAAGGTTAAGGCAGATCAGAACCAGCGTCAGGCCATCATTGCCATTACCGATGTATTCCGTGCGAAGATCGTGGATGTATCTCCGGATACACTGATGATCGAGATCACCGGCAACAACTCCAAGATAGATGCATTTATCGAGCTCCTTAACGGCTTTGAGATACAAGAGCTGGTGCGCACCGGACTTACCGGACTGACCAGAAGATAGTCTGTTTTTTATCCATGTCTCCGTCGAGACAAATTTACGTATATAACGAATCGATATGATCCGCTGTATTATATAATCATTCTATTATTTTTAGGAGGAAGTTAACCATGTCAGATCTGAAGATTTTCTATGAGAAAGACTGCAACCTGTCCCTTCTGGACGGCAAGACCATCGCCATCATCGGTTATGGCAGCCAGGGACACGCTCACGCACTGAACCTTAAGGATTCCGGTGCACACGTGATCATCGGTCTTTACGAGGGATCCAAGTCCTGGAAGCGTGCAGAAGAGCAGGGCTTCGAGGTATTTACAGCAGCAGAGGCTGCTAAGAAGGCAGACATTATCATGATCCTCATCAATGATGAGCTTCAGGCAGCACTTTACAAGAAAGATATCGAGCCGAACCTTGAGGCAGGTAATATGCTGATGTTTGCACATGGCTTCAATATTCATTTCAACCAGATCATCCCGCCGAAGGATGTGGATGTAACCATGATCGCTCCCAAGGCTCCCGGTCATACCGTACGTTCCGAGTATCAGGCAGGCAAGGGTACTCCGTGCCTTATCGCTGTATATCAGGACGCTACAGGTCATGCTCAGGATATGGCACTGGCTTACGGTGCAGGTATCGGTGGAGCTCGTGCAGGTCTTCTGGAGACTACCTTCCGGATCGAGACTGAGACAGACCTCTTCGGTGAGCAGGCCGTTCTTTGCGGTGGTGTGTGTGCACTGATGCAGGCAGGTTTCGAGACTCTGACCGAGGCTGGTTACGATCCGAGAAACGCTTACTTCGAGTGCATCCATGAGATGAAGCTCATCGTAGACCTGATCTACCAGAGCGGTTTCGCAGGAATGCGTTACTCCATCTCCAATACTGCAGAGTATGGTGATTACATCACCGGACCGAAGATCATCACCGAGGATACCAAGAAGGCTATGAAGAAGATCCTTTCCGATATCCAGGATGGTACCTTCGCTAAGGACTTCCTTCTGGATATGTCCTCTGCAGGCGGACAGGCTCACTTCAAGGCTCTTCGTAAGCTTAAGGCAGAGCATCCGTCAGAGAAGATCGGTGCAGAGATCCGTTCTCTCTACAGCTGGAGCGATGAGGATAAGCTGATCAACAACTAATCAGACATAACGATCCGTAACAGGATCCCGTAAAACAGCGCCGCACGCCGGCGCTGTTTTTTTGCTGGATAAGGAGATTATACCGCTCATGGAGGGATTTCTCCTGTGCTTACTCCGCCCGTTCTTTATTGACATAAAACAGTGTAAAGAGTAAGATTAAAACAGTGCTGCAAGGACAGCAGAAGAGCCATGAGACTCAAGTTTACGGTGAGGAGGAGAAGACATGATCCAGTTCAATAACGTTTTCAATAATTCAAATATGACCTGTATCGCCCAGGGCGGACAGTTCTATGTTTACGAGCATCAGAACGACCTTTCGGTCACGCCTTATGACGCGGACAGATCCTACTTCATGCGGGAGATGAATGTAAAGAAGCGTCAGGTACTGATCGCGCTGAATCAGACTTCTGCAAAGATCCAGGCCGGTGCCATGCAGTGGATCGCGGGAGCGGTGAATGCGGATTCCGGTGTTACCGGCGTCGGCAACTTCCTGGGCAAGATGGTGAAGGGCGCAGTGACCGGCGAATCCGCGGCGAAACCGGTCTATACCGGAACCGGTTATGTGATGCTGGAGCCCACGTATCATTTCCTCCTCATTGAGGATCTGTCGAACTGGGGACAGGGAATGGTGCTGGATGACGGTCTGTTCCTTGCCTGTGATGCTCATATCAAGGAGACCATCGTAAGAAGAAAGAATGTTTCCACAGCGCTGATGGGCGGAGAGGGGCTGTTCAACCTCTGCCTGTCCGGTCAGGGCTACTGCGTACTGGAATGCCCGGTACCGAGAGAAGAGCTTTTCGAGTTCAATCTTCAGGATGATGTACTGAAGATCGATGGAAATATGGCTGTGGCATGGTCCTCTACGTTGGATTTCACCGTTGAAAAGGTGACCAAATCACTGCTGGGATCTGCAGTATCCAAGGAAGGTCTTGTAAATGTGTATCGTGGTACCGGTAAGGTGCTTATGGCTCCTACCATAACCGGAACCGTGAATTATGACTCCAATGGGCCGGAGCAGACAAGAGCTACCAGCGGATCGATATTCCACTGATCCGTAAGGTCTGATCCTGCGAAAAAAATAATGGGAAGAACATAGATGAACCATTTGGAAGCACAATCGTATATCATGCCGTTTATCGAAGGAAGGCTGCCGGAATCCAAGCAGCTGGAATTTGTTATGCATATGAATACCTGCAAGTCCTGTCATGAGGAGCTGGAGATCTACTATACCCTGATCAACGGCATGCAGCAGCTGGATTCCAAAGAGGAGCTTACGGGAAACTATCCGAAGGATCTGGAAAAGAAGCTGATCCGTATGCAGAACAGGGCAAAGGGAAGAAGGAGGTTCCGCATGTCGGCCTTCTCCGGCATCATTGCGGCGGTGGTGCTCTTCATGGTGGTGTTCTACGGACAATGCCTGAAGCGGGTCTATGCCTTTGAACAGGACACCAAGGCCTCCATGCAGGGAAACTTCTATTTCGACCGGATGATCGGGGATGTGCTGCTTTTCAACGAGGATCGTGTGGTTGAGGAGAACTGTCGGCGGGAGGATGAGAAGAAGGCGGAAACCATTACTGCCTATGACAAGGTAAAGGCATATTATGTTCTTTCCGGAGATGCAAGCAAGCTCTGGGACATCGGAGATCAGATCGCCGAAGAGAAAAAAGGAACCCGGGTGAAGCCTCAGGAGCTGACCACTGAGGAACAAACCGGAGAAGAGTAGGGGGAACGAATGGGAAAACTACTGTTGATCGACGGTAACAGTATAATGAACCGGGGCTTTTACGCGTTGCCGGCAGAGCTTACAAACCAGGAGGGGCTGCATACCAATGCCCTTCTTGGTTTTTTGAATATATTCTTCCGGATCTATGAGGAGGAACAACCCACCAATATCTGTGTGGCGTTTGATGTTCATGCCCCCACATTTCGACATGAACAGTATAAGGAATACAAGGGGACCCGTCATGCCATGCCGGAGGAGCTTAAGGAGCAGATGCCGGTGATCAAGGAGCTGCTCACCACCATGAAGATCCCCATTATGGAGAAGGCGGGCTTCGAAGCCGATGACCTTCTGGGAACCATGTCCAGGATGGGAATGAAGGAGGACATGGAGGTGGTGATCCTGTCCGGAGACCGGGATCTTCTGCAGCTTGCGACGGAGAAGGTGATGATCCGGATCCCGAAAACGAAGGCCGGAAAAACCACCATGGAGGATTATCGGGCGAAGGAGGTTATGGACACCTACGGCGTAACTCCTTTGGAATTCATTGAAATGAAGGGCCTTATGGGAGATACCTCCGATAACATTCCGGGGGTTCCGGGGATCGGCCCCAAGACGGCGGAGAAGCTGATCCGGCAGTACCATACGGTGGAAGAGGTGATTGCCCACATCCCGGACATGCCCATGAACAAGATGCGTGCCGCTTTGGAGGAGAATAAGGAAATGGCGGTTTTCTCCAGAAATCTGTCCAGGATCCTGCTGGATGCACCTGTGGATATTCCCATTTCCACTACGGAGGTGAGCCGGGAGGCGATCCTTTCTCCGGAGACGAAGGCTGCTTATCTCAGGCTGGAGCTGAAGAGCCTGCTGAAGCATTTTTCTGCGGATCAGGAGGAAATGTCCAGGCCGGAATTCCATATGGAGGTAGTGGACGGAAAGCTCTCCGAAATAAAGCAGCAGGTGGAAGAAGGAGAGGTTGTGGGATTCTATCCGGTTTTTGCCGGAGAGAATCTGCTGGGCGCCGCATTTTCCCGGAAGGGAGTAGTGACGCTGGTCACCACGGATGATCTGGGAGCGGCTTATGAAGCCCTTGCCGGTATGAGGAAGCGGAAGGTGACCCTTGCGGTAATGAGCCTCAAGGGACTGATCCGTCCCTTTAAGATCACACCGGAGGAAAGCTGGTTCAATATCAAGGTGGCGGCATATCTGCTGGATCCCCTGGCCGGGGAGTATCCGTACCATGTGCTGCTGGAAAAATATCTGGGCTACACCGTAAAGAGCGAGAAGGAGCTGATGGGGAAGCAGGAGATCAACATCTTCTCCATGGCCATGCCTGAAGCCAGGACCTTCTTTGCTCTGAACGCCTATGCCGCAGAGCAGCTGTATCCGGTGATACAGGAGCAGCTTACGAAAATGGGTATGCTGGAGCTCTATACCGGCATCGAGCATCCCTTTACCTTCGCCCTGAAGGAGATGGAGGAGTACGGGATCCGGGTGGACCGGGAGCAGCTTCTTAGCTACGGAGCAAAGCTGAATGAACGGATCGCGGAACTGACCAGGGAGATCTATCAACATGCCGGGGAGGAATTCAATATCAATTCCCCGAAGCAGCTGGGACAGATCCTTTTTGAGAAACTGGAGCTTCCCAGCGGGAAGAAGACGAAGACGGGCTACAGTACAAATGTGGAGGTCCTGAGCAAGCTGGTGGGGGTTCACCCCATCATTTCGGACATTCTGGAATACCGTCAGCTGACGAAGCTTTCCTCCACCTATGTGGAAGGACTGCTGGGGGCCATCTCGGGCGACGGAAGGATCCACAGCCGGTTCCATCAGACCGTAACGGCCACGGGGCGAATCAGCTCCTCGGAACCGAATCTCCAGAATATCCCCACCCGGACAGAGCTGGGAAGGGAAATGCGAAAGGTATTTATCCCACAGGACGGGTTCCTTTTTGTGGATGCGGATTATTCCCAGATCGAGCTTCGCGTCATGGCGGCCATGTCCGGGGATGAGAATCTCATCGATGCCTTCCGGCATTCCGAGGATATCCATACGTCCACGGCCTCCAGGGTATTCGGAGTCCCCATCGAAGAGGTGGACAGCGGACTTCGGCGGAAGGCCAAGGCGGTGAATTTCGGTATCATTTATGGTATCAGTTCCTTCGGACTTGGACAGGACCTGGGAATCTCCAGAGAAGAGGCCCAGAACTATATTGATCAGTATTTCCTTACCTACCCCGGCATCAAGGCATATCTTGACCGGCTGGTGCGGGAGGGAAAGGAGAAGGGCTGTGTTCGGACGTTGTATAACAGGATCCGTCCCATCCCGGAGCTGAAATCCGCCAACTATATGACCAGACTCTTTGGAGAGCGGGTTGCCATGAACAGTCCCATCCAGGGAACGGCAGCGGATATCATCAAGATTGCCATGCTGAACGTACGGGCAAAGCTGAAGGAACGGGGACTTCGTTCCCGGCTGATCCTGCAGATCCATGATGAACTGCTGATCGAGACGGCTAAGGAAGAAGAGGAAGAGGTAAGGCGTCTTCTGGAGGATGAAATGGTTCACGCTGCGGATCTGGCGGTGGAGCTTTTTGTAGATGTGCATACGGGGGAGAACCTGTATGATGCAAAATAAGGGGGCAGGGAGCATGCAAGTCATCGGTATCACCGGGGGTATAGGGTCCGGGAAAAGTGAGGTCCTGCATTTTCTGTCCCGGCAGCAGGGCGTAAAGATCGTGGAAGCGGACCGGCTGGCTCACCGGCTTATGGAGCCGGGAGAGGAGATATTTCTTTCGGTTGTGGAAGCCTTCGGTAAGGAGATCCTTTCTCCGGAGGGATCTCTGGACCGGGAGAAGCTGGGCCGGATCGTATTTCAGGACACGGAGAAGCTGGAGCTTCTGAACCATATCGTTCATCCGGGCGTGAAGCGGTATATCCGGAAGGATATCCGTGATACCCGTAAGGAGAAGGAGATCCGGTTATATGTCATCGAGGCGGCGCTCCTGATCCAGGACGGCTATAAGGAGATCTGTGACGAGATATGGTATGTGCATGTTCCCGTGGAACAGCGCATCGAGCGGCTCCTCTCCTCCAGAGGAGGGACAAGGGAGAAGTGGGAGCAGGTGATGGCTGCCCAGCCGGAAGACTCTTATTTTCAGGCCAATTCCGACCGGATCATTGAAAATGACGGTTCCACAGAGGAACTGTATGACCGGATTCTCAGGGAGCTTCACCGGCTTTTTTCTCCCGGGGATCGTAGGGAAAATGTTTAGAAGTTCCCCGGGTTCCCTGTCGGGAATTCTTGCAGTCAGAGAGAGGATGTGTTAGAATAGCTGTGTATGCGCCGGGATTTGCATAAACGGCGGCATACGTGAATCATAAAGGGGTTTCCGCCGGATACGGCGGTAAGCGGAGAAGGGTGTATGCCGAAGGACTTTAAGGAAAAATACATGTGGCAGTATTTCAGGTTACACAGGGGGATCTATGTGGTCCTTTTTTCTGTTGTCCTTTCCTGCCAGATGATCGGCCTCACAGAGAATGCGTATACCCTGATCTATTATACCCCGGTCCTCATCGGCTGCTTCTTCCTGGATGAACTCTACTTCCGGAAGCAGGACCGGATTCCAGACAAATTCCACAGTCTTCGTGTCGGTGCGGAGATCTTTCTTCTTTCTCTGGGCAATTTATTTGGCCCGCCCCACATTTTCGTTTTTATCTCCGTGATGAGCTTCGAACTTCTTCTTTGTTTCGAAGATCTTCTTCTGACGGACATTTTTGATGATTATCGCATCTTCTTCCGGCGGGTGTTCTACCTGTCCGTTATGATGATCGGGATGCTGATCTGTTTTCGTAACGAGGTGAAGGGCCCCTGGATCTTTGTGGAGATCCTTGTAGGAGCCGTGGTGGTATTCTTCGTATACAGTGTGTTCCACAGCTACGTGGCAGGCGTCCGTTATTATGAGAAGCAGACCACGGATCTGTATTTCAAGTACGTGAATCTGCAGGAGGACAGGGATAACCTTCGGGTTTATCAGGATCGTGTGGAAAGCGTAAATAATGAGATCAACCGGCAGAAGCTGGATCTGATGAAGGCCAATAAGGATCTGGCTACGGTAAATGCCGAGGTGCGTTCCCTCATCGACGTAATGAAGGAGTTCACCTCCAGCTTCGATGTGGAGCGGAATGCAAGGCTCATGCTGGAAAATATCATGGCCATGAAGGAACCGGGCATTTGCGGGATCTTCATCAACAAGGACATTTTCCTGAATGAGGCTCCCTATGTGGAGATCCTTACCGGAAGCGAAGAGCTTTATGCTTCTCTGGATCGGGATTTCTACTCCATATTTGATAAGATCACCCGGAGGGGCGGAGTAGAGCCCTTTATCATCTGCAATAACAAGATATTCAGTGATGCTGTGCTCAGCGATACAGCCCTGATCAACGCAGTGGCGATCCCCGCCTATGAGAATGAGACCTGTTACGGTGTCCTGGTGATCGGTTCATCGTCCTATGATTTCTTTGAGTCAGGTTACTCCTTCTATGAGTCCTCCCTGATGGATTTCACGGCTGCGCTCAGAAGTGCCAAGCTGTTTCTGCAGATGGAGGATATGGCCAGAAAGGATGGCCTTACCCATGTATATAACCGGGCGTACTTCAACGAGATCTATCCGAAGATCATGGCAAACTCCATTGTGGAAGAACGGAGTCTGTGTATCGCCCTTCTGGATATCGATAAGTTTAAATCCATTAACGATACCTACGGCCATCTGGCCGGTGATGAGGTGATCAAGGCCGTTGCCAGAATGGATCATCATTATGCCAAAATGTATGACGGCTATGCCGTCCGGTATGGCGGTGAGGAGTTCCTTCTGATCCTCCAGGGGAAAACGGTGGAGGAGTTCCGGGATATCCTTCTGGAAATGCAGCGTGAAATCGTAAGCAACATTGTGAGCTTCGAGGGGGATGATATCCAGGTGAATGTAAGTATGGGTATGTCCCACTATCCGGATATCGCGCCGGAGATCGTGGATGTGCTGAATGAAGCGGATCAGGCCATGTATTTCAGTAAGGAACACGGAAGAGGGCTTGTGGTGATCTACGGAAAGGAAGAGGAGAGTCTGAAATACCGGAATCCCAACGCCACTGTAGAATCCGATACGGAGCAGGACACCCTGCCCTCCGGTGATACGACGAATATCATCCATTTTGAAAAAGCTGCACATTTTGAACATATGAACAATAAAAAAAAACAGGAGGCAAATCAATGAAAATATTGGTCATTAATGCAGGTTCAACCACATTAAAATATCAGCTGATCGATTCCGAGAGCGAGTCGGTTCTGGCAAAGGGTCTTTGTGAGAGAATCTTCCTGGACGGACAGATCAAGTTCGATCATCCGAAGACAGGAGAGAAGATCCTGATCAAGGAGGACATGCCGGATCATGGAACAGCGCTGAAGATCGTTATCCGGGAGCTGCTGGATCCGGAGCACGGATCCCTGAAATCCCTGGACGAGATCGATGCAGTGGGACACCGTGTGGTACATGGCGGAGAGACCTTCTCTTCCTCCGTTAAGATCACGGAGGAGGTACTGGAGCAGATTGAGGCAGTGAGCGATCTGGCACCCCTTCATAATCCTGCAAATCTTCTGGGTATCCGGGCCTGCATGGAGCTGATGCCGGGAGTGCCCAACGTAGCGGTCTTCGATACGGCGTTCCATCAGACCATGCCGGAGAAGGCGTATATCTACGGTATTCCCTACAAGTATTATGAGAATTATAAGATCCGGAAATACGGCTTCCACGGCACCAGCCACAGCTTTGTATCCGGTGAGGCGGCAAAGCTTCTGGATAAGCCGGTGGAAGATACGAAGATCATCGTATGCCATCTGGGTGGCGGTGCAAGTATCTCCGCTGTACAGGGCGGCAAGTCCGTAGATACCTCCATGGGGCTTACTCCGCTGGAGGGACTGATCATGGGAACCCGGTCCGGCAGTCTGGATCCGGCAGTCCTGCAGTTCATTGCAAACAAGGAAGAACTCTCCATCGATGAGGTACTGAACATCCTGAACAAGCAGTCCGGTCTTCTGGGTATCTCCGGTCTGTCCAGCGACATGCGGGATATCGATGCCGGCATGGAGAAGGGAGAGCACGGCGCAACCCTGGCCTTCAAGGCGTTCTGCTATCACATCGTTAAAGAGATCGGCGCATACGTTGCAGCCATGAACGGTGTTGATCTCATCGCATTTACCGCCGGTATCGGCGAGTGGGATGCAGGCGTTCGTAAGGAGATCATCAGCAGTCTCGGTTATCTGGGAATCACGCTGGATGAGGAAGCAAATAAGAAGAGCGGTACCCTTACCGTGATCTCAACGCCGGATTCCAAGGTGAAATGTGCCATCATTCCCACGAATGAAGAGCTGGCTATCGCCAGAGAAACACTGAAATATGCGTTCTGAGATCCTGCCGGAATTTTCTCTGAACTTTGTAAAAAATATTATTGACAAGAGGGGTAAACCTCTGTATAATCGTAAAAGTGTGATTTCTTGATAAGGAGGTGTTATCGGTATGTCAATCTGTCCTAAGGGAAAAATTTCCAAAGCAAGACGTGATAAGAGAAGAGCTAACTGGAAAATGTCCGCTCCGAATCTTGTTAAGTGCAGCAAGTGTGGCTCTCTTATGATGCCTCATCATGTATGCAAGAACTGTGGTTCTTACAACCAGAAGGAAATCGTTAAAGTTGACTAATTTCAGCTTCAACAGTCTTTGATACAAAATCTGCAGATGAAAAAAGCGATGCGGTCTTCGGACCGGGTCGCTTTTTTTGTGCGTACGGAGGGTGATAGGTATTGCAAATACATGGTAATTCGGATAAAATACTGTAGTCTATGTACATTTGACCGCGAACGCGGTATGTCATGGACCGTGAGATCAGTTTATCTGTTTATACGGAAAGGAATGGATATTATGGGAGTAAGGATCGTCATTGATACACTGGGTGGAGATAATGGTGCACCGGTCTGTGTAGAGGGAGCTGTGGAAGGACTGAAGAATCATCCGGATGTAAGCCTTATACTTACCGGTAAGAAGAAGGAGCTGGACAGTCTCCTTTCCAAATATGAATATGATAAGAACCGTCTGACCGTGATCGACTGTACCGAGGAGATCACCTGCCATGATGCTCCGGTGGATGCCATCAAGCATAAAAAGGATTCTTCTCTGGTGGTAGGTCTGAACCAGATCAAGGAAGGCAAGGCTGAGGCCCTGATCTCTGCGGGCAGCTCCGGCGCCGTTCTGGCCGGCGGTACATTTATCGTAGGTAAGGCCAAGGGCGTGAAGCGTACGCCTCTTGCTCCGCTGCTTCCCACGGCAGGTAATCCGTCGCTGCTTATCGATTGCGGCGCAAATATGGACGCCAAGCCTGAAGTGCTGGTACAGTTTGCCCAGATGGGCTCCATCTATATGCGGAATGTCATGCGTGTAAAGAATCCCACCGTGGCCATCGTCAATGTGGGTGCAGAGGAGGAGAAGGGAAATGCGCTGGTAAAGGCCACCTTCCCCCTGTTAAAAGAATGTAAGTCCATCAATTTCATCGGAAGCATCGAATCCCGGGAGATCCCCGAGGGCAAGGCGGACGTGATCCTTACGGAAGCCTTCACGGGGAATGTGATCCTGAAGCTCTATGAAGGTCTTTCCAAGATGCTTCTGGAGGAGATCAAGGGTGCCATGAAGGCTACCCTGAAATCCAAGCTCGGTGCCCTGATGGTGAAGAAGTCCATGAAGAAGACCCTTTCCCGCTTTAACGCCAGCAACAAGGGAGGAGCTCCTCTGCTGGGTCTTAAAGGTCTGGTGGTAAAGATCCACGGCAATTCCAAAAAGGATGAGGTAAGCTCTGCCATCGATCAGTGCTATCGCTTCGTTCGTAAGGATGTAAGCGGTAAGATCAGCCGGGGCTTCGAGCAGCAGGCGGAAGAGAAGAAGGCGGAAGAGAAAAAGGCTGAGGTAAAGACTGAGGAATAATCTCTGTCATCCTGAGGAGCACGCATGGCAAGCGTAGCGTAGCCTGCGGCGACGAAGGATCCCGTGGACGAGTCAGGGGATTCTTCGGCCTGCGGCCTCCTGCTAACGCCTTCCCTGCCCGCACTCGCTGCCGCGAGCACGGCACCGGAAGGCTATGCATTGTCCTCAGAATGACAGACAGTCGTGTCATCCTGAGCGGGCGCACGCGTGCCGGTGGCACGCATGCTTGTGCGCCGAGTATCGACCAAGCGGCAGCGCGAAGCGAAGGATCCCGTGGCCGAGTCAGGGGATTCTTCGGCCTACGGCCTCAGAATGACAGACAGACGTGTCATCCTGCGCGAAGCGAAGGATCCCACGGCCCTTCAATAACATAACATAACAGAAAGAAAGAAGATACCATGTCGGATAGTTCAGAGAAACTTGCGGCCCTGGAGGATCGGATCGGTTATCATTTTCATGACCAATCCCTGCTTCAGACTGCACTGACACATAAATCCTTTGCAAATGAATATCACCTCCATGAGGTGCCGAATTACGAACGTCTGGAGTTTCTGGGAGACGCCATTCTGGAATACATCGCCAGCGAGGAACTGTATTACCGGTATCCCGAGCTGTCGGAGGGTGTGCTGACCAAGAAACGGGCCAGTCTGGTCTGTGAATACACCCTGTCCCGGGTATCCAGGGAGCTGGGGTACGGAGACCATGTGAGACTCAGCAACGGCGAGCGGCGTACCGGAGGCAAGGACCGACCCTCCATCCTCTGTGATATGTTCGAGAGCGTTCTGGGGGCCATATATCTGGACGGAGGAATGGAGGAAGCCAAGAAGTACGTGGAGAGGCATCTGTTCACGGATCTGGAGCATAAGACGCTGTTTACGGATGCGAAGACCATTCTGCAGGAATACGCGCAGAAGAAGGGACTGATCCCCGAATATCCTCTGCTGGGCACCTCCGGACCGGATCACGCCAGGATCTATACCGTAGCGGTACGGATCGGGGATACCACCTACGCCACCGCAACAGGCGGATCCATCAAGGGGGCGCAGATGGAAGCGGCCCACGAGACCCTGCGTCTGCTGGGTATTTCATAACAATCAGAAACGGTAGAAACCTATGTATCTCAAAAGTATTGAAGTTAACGGATTTAAATCCTTTGCAAATAAGATCACCTTTTCCTTTAATGAAGGGATCACGGCCATCGTGGGCCCCAATGGATCAGGTAAGAGTAATATCGGCGATGCCGTGCGCTGGGTGCTGGGAGAGCAGTCTGCGCTGAAGCTTCGCGGTTCCAAGATGGAGGACGTGATCTTCGCCGGCACGGAGCTGAGAAAACCCCAGGGCTTTGCTTATGTGGCCATCACCCTGGATAACTCCGACCACAGCCTGCCCGTGGATTTCACCGAGGTTACGGTTGCCCGTCGGGTATATCGTTCCGGGGAAAGTGAATACCTGATCAACGGTACGGTGACCCGTCTCAAAGACGTGGCAGCCCTCTTCTTTGATACCGGTATCGGTAAGGAGGGCTACTCCATCATCGGTCAGGGTCAGATCGAGCGGATCCTGTCCGGAAAACCGGATGACCGGCGCGATCTCTTCGATGAGGCAGCAGGTATTGTTAAATATAAGAAGAACAAGATGGCTACAGAGAAGGCTCTGGAAGCCGAGCATAATAACCTGAACCGTGTAAATGATATCCTGACGGGACTGGAGGACCGGGTGGGCCCTCTGGAGAAGCAGTCGGAGAAGGCAAAAAAATACCTTCAGCTGAAGGAAGAACAGAAGCGCCTGGATATTAATGTCTTCAATCAGGAGATCGACCGGATCGAGGAGAAGGTGACCAGGACCAGGGAACAACTGGCGGTAACGGAAGCGGATCAGGAGAGACTGCAGCAGGAATTCGACCATACGAAGGAAGAGTATGAGCGTCTGGAGGAAGAACTGGAGCAGCTGAATGAAGAGATTGCCCAGCTGACCGCCAGATCCCATGAGGAATCCCTGAAGATCGAGCACGGCGAAGGAGAGATCCGAGTTCTTACGGAGAAGATCCAGTCGGCCCAGACAGCCGAGGCAGAGCTGATCTCCCGGATCCAGCGTGTGGACGCTGAGATCGCCCGTCTCTCCGGAGAAAAGCAGAAGGTAGAGAATGACCGCCAGGGCCTGGACGGGGAACTGAAGGAGAAGAAGAAGGCAGTCTCCGTGCTGGAACAGGAGATGGAGAAGGTGCGGGAAGACCGGGAACGGACCACCGGAGAGATCGAAGGTGCGAAGGGAGAGATCATCGGCTTCATGAACCTGGGCGGTACCGTGAAGGAACGGGTTGCCCGGTACGACACCATGCTGGAGAATATCAATCTCCGAAGAACCGAGCTGCGTCAGAAATATCTTTCCGACAAAAGTGAAGAGGAAAGGACCAAAGGCGAGGAATCACGCCTTCGGGAACAGCTGCGCCAGGTGTCCGAGAGTCTGTCGGAGAACCAGCAGCGTCTCAACCGGACGGAGGCAGAGCTCAGGACCAAGACGGACCGGAGCAGTACGGTGCGGGCGGATCTGAACCGCTTTAATCAGGAACTGATCCGGCTGAAATCCAGGCATGAGAGTCTCCGAAACCTGACGGAGCGCTATGACGGTTACGGCGTCAGCATCCGTAAGGTCATGGAGCAGAAGGAGAAGAGCAAGGGCATCATCGGTGTTGTGGCAGATATCATCAAGACCGAGTCTGCCTATGAAACCGCCATTGAGACCGCCCTGGGCGGAAATATACAGAATATCGTTACCGAGGACGAGAATACGGCGAAGCGGATGATCGCCTTCCTGCGGGAAGGAAAATTCGGTCGCGCCACATTTTTACCCATCTCTTCCGTTACGGCGAGAGGGGGCGTGGATCCCGATGCCCTTTCGGAGGAGGGGGTTATCGGCATCGCATCCAGGCTGGTGAAGACGGAGCCCAGGTTTACTACCATCATCGAAAGCCTGCTGGGCCGCAGCATCGTGGTGAAGGATATCGATTCGGCCATCCGCATCGCAAGGAAATACCGGCAGACACTGCGTCTGGTAACGCTGGAGGGAGAACTGATCAATCCCGGCGGAGCCATGACCGGTGGTGCATTTAAGAATAATTCCAATCTTCTGGGACGTAAGCGTGAGCTGGACGATCTGGCGAAGGAGATCTCGGATATGACCAGGTCCTATTCCGAGGCGAAGAGAGAGGACGCCGAACTCACCATGCAGCGTGAGGCCCTGAAGGAACAGCGGAATCAGTATCAGACAGTGATCCAGAAGCTGACTCTGGATAAGAACTCCGTATCCATTACCCTTCAGCAGACCGAGAAGCGTCTGGAGGAGCTGGCGAAGTCCTTTGTATCCATCAAGAAGGAAAATGATGAGATGGATGCCCAGGTTGAGGATATCACCGGCAACAAGAATGAACTCTTCGATACGGAGAAGCAGCAGCAGGCCCAGATCCGGGAACGTGAAGAACGGATCCGGAAGCTGGAAGGCGAGCTGGACAAGGTATCCGAACGATCACAGAAGATCACGGCTGCTCTGGCAGACGCACAGCTGGCTCTGGGAACCGTAAGCCAGAGAGATGCCTTCTTTAAAAATGACATCGACCGTATCTCCGGAGATATTCTCCGGCAGCAGGAAGAAAAGGATGAGCTGCTGGGCCGTTCGGGAGAGCGTGTCCGTGAGGCCGAGACCCTTTCCCGGGAGATCGAGGGCTGCAAAGAGAACATTGATGCAGCGAAGAAACGCATCGCCGAGATCGAGGAGGAAGGCCGGAGAAAGGTAGACAAGAAGGAAGAGATCAACCAGACCCACAAGTCCTTCTTCAGCCGCCGCGAGGAGCTGTCCAGGGATATCAGCGGACTGGACAAGTCGGCCTTTACCTTACGATCCTCCATCGAAAAGCTGGAGGAGAGCAAGGAAAGCCTTTCCGCCTATATGTGGGAGGAATACGAGCTTACCTACAGTGAGACCGAGAAGCGCCGGGAAGACACCGGAATGAGTGCTGCGGAGATGAAGAAGGAGATCGCCTCCGTGAAGCAGAAGATCAAGGCGCTGGGCGAGGTAAATGTGGGTGCCATTGAGGAATACAAGGAGGTATCGGAACGGTATACCTTCCTTAAGGTGCAGCATGATGATATCGTGAAGGCGGAGGAGAATCTCCGCGGCGTCATTGCCGAGCTGGATAAGGCCATGAAGGAAACCTTTGCGGAGAAGTTTCAGGAGATCCGCGTGATGTTCGCCAAGGTGTTCCGGGAGCTGTTCGGCGGCGGTAAGGCAGACCTCATGCTGGTGGATGAGGAGGATCTTTTGGAAACCGGTATCGTGATCAATGCACAGCCCCCCGGAAAGAAACTGCAGAACATGATGCAGCTCTCCGGTGGTGAGAAGAGTCTTACGGCCATTGCTCTGCTCTTTGCCATCCAGAGCCTGAAGCCGTCACCCTTCTGTCTGCTGGATGAGATCGAGGCCGCGCTGGATGACTCCAACGTGACCCGGTTTGCAAAATATCTGAAGAAGCTGACAAAGGATACACAGTTTATCGTGATCACCCACAGAAAAGGAACCATGGAATGTGCGGATATCCTGTACGGTATCACCATGCAGGAGAAGGGCGTATCCACCCTGGTATCCGTAAACCTGATCGAGGATAAGCTGGAGGATTAGAGATAACAGGAGAAAGGACAGAACATGGGTTTTTTCCAAAGATTAAAGGAAGGTCTGAAGAAGACCAGCATGAGCATCGCCAATGTATTCAAGGTAAGTGAGATCGATGAGGATTTTTACGATGCTCTGGAGGAAACGCTCATCGGAGCGGATATGGGCGTGGAGACCACCGAACGGGTCATGGATGAACTCCGGGAGAAGGTGGAGCAGAAGAATCTGAAGGATGCGGAATATACCAAGAGCATCATCATGGAATCCCTGATGAAGCAGATGGCCGTTGATCCGGATGCCTACCGTTTCGAGGAGGAGCGTTCCGTTGTGTTCGTTATCGGCGTGAACGGCGTGGGTAAGACCACCTCCATCGGAAAGCTGGCAGCCAAGTATAAGGCCAGAGGTAAGAAGGTCATGATCGCTGCAGGCGATACCTTCCGTGCGGGAGCCGTGGAGCAGGTGCGTACCTGGGCCAATCGTGCCGGTGCGGAGCTCATCGCCCAGGGCGAGGGCGGAGATCCCTCAGCGGTGGTCTTCGATGCCGTTTCTGCCGCAAGGGCAAGAAATACGGATATCCTGCTGATCGATACTGCTGGCCGTCTGCATAATAAGAAGAATCTTATGGACGAGCTGGGGAAAATGCGCCGCATCATTTCCCGGGAATATCCTGAGGCCTATGTGGAGACCTTGATCGTTCTGGATGGCTCCACCGGCCAGAATGCACTGGAGCAGGCAAAGCAATTCTCTAACGTGACTGAGATCAACGGTATCGTCCTGACCAAGCTGGACGGTACGGCAAAGGGCGGTATCGCCGTAGCCATCGAGTCGGAACTGAACGTACCGGTAAAATATATCGGCGTGGGCGAGAAGGTGGAGGATATGGAGCGCTTCGATGCAAAGCAGTATATCACCGCATTGTTCGAAGACTTCACCATGCCTGCAGAGGCGGATCTCTACGTGAGCAGCGCCTACGATCTGGAGGATCGAAAGTAATCTGACATCCTGGGGAATACATCTGACATCCTGAGCAAAGTGACGAAGGATCTTTCAAATAACGGAAAGTGAGAAGAAAATGGATAAGATCACAAGAGAAAAATGTGAGCAGGCCTATGAGATCGTTTCCAAGGTGGTTCGTCCCACGAATCTCATCGAAAGCGAATTCCTCAGCCAGCTTACCGGAAATAAGGTATATCTGAAACCGGAAAATATGCAGGTCACCGGTGCCTATAAGATCCGTGGCGCTTACTATAAGATCAGCCAGCTTACGGATGAAGAGCGGGAGAAGGGACTCATCACCGCATCTGCGGGAAATCATGCCCAGGGCGTTGCCTATGCAGCCCAGGCCTACGGGGTAAAGGCCACCATCGTTATGCCTACCTCCACACCGCTGATCAAGGTGAATCGTACCAAGTCCTATGGGGCAGAGGTGATCCTGTACGGTGACGTCTATGACGATTCCTGCGCCTATGCTCTTGAGCTGGCACAGGAGCGGGGCTATACCTTCATCCATCCCTTCGATGATCTGGAGGTGGCAACGGGCCAGAGTACCGTGGCTATGGAGATCCTGAAGGAGCAGCCCTTTGTGGATATCATCCTTGTTCCCATCGGCGGAGGCGGTCTTGCAACAGGCGTATCCACTCTGGCGAAAATGCTGAATAAGGATATTAAGGTGATCGGCGTGGAGCCTGCAGGGGCAAACTGCATGCAGGAATCCCTGAAGCTTGGCGCGGTGACCACCCTTCCCGGAGTAAATACCATCGCAGACGGTACCGCCGTACGAACCCCGGGAGAGAAGATCTTCCCGTATATCAGGAAGAATCTGGACGATATCATTACCGTGGAAGATAGTGAGCTGATCGTAAGCTTCCTGGATATGATCGAGAATCATAAGATGATCGTGGAGAACAGCGGCCTTCTTACCGTGGCGGCGCTGAAGCATCTTCCTGCCAGGGGCAAGAAGGTGGTCAGCATCCTTTCCGGCGGAAATATGGATGTCATCACCCTGTCCTCCGTGGTTCAGCACGGCCTCATAGCGAGAAGCCGGATCTTTACGGTTTCCGTTCTGCTTCCGGATAAGCCGGGAGAGCTGATGGCTGTATCCCGGATCATTGCCGAGCTCCAGGGAAATATCATCAAGCTTGAGCATAACCAGTTCATTTCCCTGAACCGGAATGCGGCAGTAGAGCTGGTGATCACCATGGAAGCCTTTGGACCGGAGCATAAAGAGAAGATCATGGAAGTGTTGAAGGAGAAGGGCTATCGCCCCATGGACAAGAGTCCCAAGGTTGTATTCTGACGGTATGGAAAGTGACTTGTATCTGCAACGATATAGCGGATGACTACGTTCGTGCGGTGTCATCCTGAGCGGGCGCACGCGTGCCGGTGGCACGCATGCTTGTGCGCCGAGTATCGACCAAGCGGCAGCGCGAAGCGAAGGATCTTTAAGATGGATAAATACTACGCAGCCATCGATCTTGGAACCACAACGGTGGAAGTGTCCCTGCTTCAGGCTGACGGCTCCGTTGTGGCAAAGCATGGCTTTCTTAACCCCCAAAAGAAATACGGATCGGATGTGATCTCCAGGGTAACCTGGCAGATCCGGCATTCCGAGGATCCGGAGATCACGGACTGTGTAGCAGAGAGTATCCGCGACGCCCTGGAGAAAATGCTTTCCTGGCATAAGGGTACTTTCCCTGGAGATATCCGGAAGGCGGTGGTCACGGGGAACACGGCTATGGCAGCCATTTTTATGGGGTATTATGCAGGCTCTCTGGGGCATGCCCCGTTCCTGCTTCCTTACGACGAAACCGAGGATGTGGACCTGTCGGGTATCCCATGTACGGTTCCGGCTCCGGTATCGGCTTTTCTGGGAAGTGATTCCGTGGGGGGCGCATGGGCCCTTCCTCTGGGAGAGGATGAGCTTCTCATGGATCTGGGGACTAACGGAGAGATGCTGCTTCGACATGATGGTGTGATCCATGGGGCTACAGCCGCCTGCGGTCCGGCCTTTGAGAATTGTACCCGTGCCCAGGGAATCTACGGATCCACCATGCTGGCCGCCATCGGCAGACTCCTGAAACGAAAGAAGCTTCCTGCGGACGGAACCCTTCCTCAGGATGTGGCGGAGCGAGGCATTTATGATGACGGCACCGTCCCTGAACCGGGGAAAGAAAAGGCTGCAGGGAAAATGCTCATCACGCCGAAGATCCTGCAGGAGGTACAGATGGCCAAGGCCGCCATCCGCGCCACATTTTCCATGCTGTGCAGACGGGCAGGGGTAGAAGAGAAGAACCTGAAGAGTATCCGGCTGGCCGGAGGCTTCGGCTTTCACATGTCCCTTCGGGATGCAGTGACCCTGGGGATCCTGCCGGAGGAACTGTCGGAACGGGTGAAGATTGAAGGAAACACTTCCCTTCTTGCCGCAGAGAAGATGGTTCTTGAGGGTGTGGAGGAGTATGAGCGTTTCCGTGAAAAGGTGGTGACCCACCGGTTCGGCGGGGATACCGAATACGAAGAACTGTTTTATCAGGCCATCCCCTACGCAATCCAGCTGCAGGGACCGAAAGCAGCATCATATGATGAATCATAAGGAACTGAGTTAACGAAATGAGAATGATGAACCTCGTCAGCGGCAGCAGCGGGAACAGCACTCTGGTGGGAACCGAAAGGGTGAATGTCCTCTGCGACGTCGGCGTCAGTTTGAAACGAATAGAAGAAAACCTGAATTCGGCGGGATTATCCGGTAAGGATATCGACGCCATTCTGATCACCCATGAGCATATCGACCATGTCAACGGTCTTGGGGTGTTCATGCGGAAATATAATGTTCCGGTCTACGCCACCGATGGGACCATTTTGGCCCTTGGCAGGATGAAGTCCCTGGGCAGGGTGGACCATGAGCTGTTCCGGCCCTTTAGGCCCGGTGACGGGATACAGCTGAAGGATCTGGAGATCCGTTCCCATAAGATCTTTCATGATGCGGCGGAGCCCGTATGCTTCAGCTTCAGCAGCGTAAACAGCAAATGCTGCATCGCCACGGACCTTGGCACCACCACAGGCGAACTGATCTCTGAGCTGCAGGGTTGTGACGCCATGCTGATCGAAGCAAACCATGATGTACGGATGCTCCAGGCGGGACCTTATCCCTATCCGCTGAAGCAGAGGATCCTGGGGGATTTCGGCCATCTCTCCAACGAGAGCGGCGGAGCCTTCATCCGTGCCCTGCTAAATGAGCATATCCGGGAGATCCGTCTGGGACATCTCTCCAGGGAGAATAACTATCCCGAGCTTGCACTGCTCACGGTGAAGCAGGAGCTCCTTGGGAATCCCTATTCACCGGATCCGGAAGACCTGCCTATTTTCGTGGCGGGAAGAGAAAATGCGGATCCCATGATCGAGTTTTGATAGAAAATGAAGTAACACATATAGCAGAAAGAGAGGATGAGATACATGAACAGAACCATCATTACCGTTGTAGGAAAGGATACCGTGGGGATCATCGCCAAGGTATGCAATTACCTGGCCAGCAACAACATCAACATCTGCGATATCACCCAGACCACCATGCAGGGATATTTCAACATGATGATGATCGTGGATACGGATAAGGCGGTAAAGTCCCATGAGGAGCTTGCCCGTGAGCTTACCTCAGTCGGTCATGAGATCGGCGTACAGATCAAGGCGCAGAAGGAGGAGATCTTTGATATGATGCATCGGATCTGATCGGATCTGATTTGATCAGATCCGCACCGGCCTGATTTGCACTGTACCGAAGGAGGAATGTATGATCACATTAAACGAGGTCCTTGAGACCAATGAAATGATATCGAAAATGAATCTGGATGTCCGTACCATCACCATGGGAATCAGTCTCCTGGACTGTGTGGGAACGGACGTGCAGGATACCTGTAAAAGGATCTATACAAAGATAACCACCAGGGCCAGGGATCTGGTGAAGACCGGAGAAGCCATCACACAGATGTATGGCATCCCCATCGTGCATAAGCGTATCTCCGTTACTCCCATCGCTCTGGTGGGAGGATCGGTATGCAAGACCTCGGAAGACTTTGTGGAGATTGCAAGGACGCTGGATAAGGCGGCAAAGGAAGTGGGGGTGAATTTCCTGGGAGGCTATTCCGCACTGGTTTCAAAAGCCATGACCACCGCGGATGAGCTTCTGATCCGGTCCATTCCCGAAGCGCTGGCTTCCACGGATGTGGTCTGCAGCTCCGTGAATCTCGGCTCCACGAAGACCGGTATCAATATGGATGCGGTGCGTCTCATGGGGGAGACCATCAAGGCGGCTGCTGAGCTCACAAAGGAGAAGGGTTCCATCGGCTGTGCCAAGCTGGTGGTATTCTGCAATGCTCCGGATGATAACCCCTTCATGGCCGGTGCATTCCACGGAGTGACGGAAGGAGACTGCGTCATCAATGTGGGCGTCAGCGGCCCCGGCGTTATGCGAAGCGTCCTGTCGGATATCCATGGAGAATCCTTTGAGGTTCTCTGTGAGACCATTAAGAAAACAGCATTTAAGATCACCCGTGTAGGCCAGCTGGTGGCTAAGGAAGCCTCCAAACGGCTGGGGGTTCCCTTCGGCATCGTGGATCTGTCTCTTGCTCCCACCCCCGCGGTAGGTGATTCCGTAGCAGACATCCTGCAGGAGATCGGCGTGGACAAGGCCGGGGCACCCGGAACTACCGCGGCACTGGCTCTCCTGAATGATCAGGTGAAGAAGGGCGGCATCATGGCCTCCTCTTATGTAGGCGGACTCTCCGGCGCATTCATCCCTGTCAGCGAGGACCAGGGAATGATCGAGGCGGCAGAGGCAGGGGCGCTTACCATCGAGAAGCTGGAAGCCATGACCTGTGTATGCTCTGTAGGTCTGGATATGATCGCCATTCCCGGCGAAACGAAGGCAACCACCATTTCCGGTATCATAGCGGATGAAATGGCCATCGGCATGATCAACCAGAAGACCACGGCTGTCCGCATCATCCCGGTGATCGGAAAGACAGTAGGTGAACGTGTGGAATTCGGCGGACTTCTGGGCAGTGCTCCCATCATGGCCGTGAACCCCTTCGGCTGCGACGCACTGATCAACCGGAAGGGCAGGATCCCTGCGCCGGTGCACAGCTTTAAGAATTAATACCTGAAATGTGACAAATGTCATATAGAATCAATGCCACCCGGTGACGGATATCACTAACGAAATCCGTTGCCGGGTGGTATTCTTTGTTCAGATCAAAAAAATGAAGTTTAACCGGGAGCCCCGGGGAGTAAAGGAAAAGAAAGGAAATTCAACATGAGCGAGACCATCGTAAAGGTAACCAATCTGGTAAAACGCTATAAGGAACTGATCGCTCTGGACAACTTCAGTCTGGAGATCCGGAAGGGCGAGGTATTCGGTCTTCTGGGGCCCAACGGTTCCGGCAAGTCCACCACCATCAACTGCATCCTGTCCCTTCTTACCTACGATAAAGGAGAGGTATATCTCTTCGGAGAGAAGATGAATCCCAACAGGCGGGATATCAAGGCCCGGATCGGTCTGGTCAGCCAGAATGTGGCGGTCTTCGATGAGCTTACCGTCTATGAAAATGTGGATTTCTTCTGCGGCCTGTACATTCAGGACAAGGCCACCCGGGAAAAATATGTGCAGGAAGCCATCGACTTCGTGGACATCGGGGATTTCCGGAAATTCTATCCCAGGAAGCTGTCCGGCGGACTCCTGCGAAGACTGAATATCGCCTGCGGCATCGCACATAAACCGGAGCTCATCATTTTCGACGAGCCCACGGTTGCGGTGGATCCCCAGTCTAGAAACAAGATCCTGGAAGGAATCACGGAACTGAACCAAAAGGGCGCCACCATCATTTACACTTCCCATTACATGGAGGAGGTGGAGCAGATCTGCTCCAGGATCCTCATCATGGATAAGGGAAAGGAGGTTGCCTCCGGTACCTCCGAGGAACTGAAATCCAAGATCCGGAATACGGAAAATGTGATCGTGGATATAAAGAAGCTCGCGGCAGAGGATATCGAAAACATGCGGAAGCTCAATCATGTTTACGAGGTTTCCTACCATAACCAGAGACTGACCGTGAAATGCAGCGGCGGCAAGCACAACATTTCCCATGTGCTGGAATATATGGCAGACCACAATCTGTCCTATGACCGGATCTATTCCGAACTGCCCACACTGAATGATGTGTTCCTGGAGATCACCGGTAAAGAACTGAGAGACAAGGAGTAGGAGGACTACCATGTTACGTATATATGTGATTTATATCAAGAAGCTCCTTCGTACCAAAAGCGTGCTTTTCTGGAATCTGGCCTTCCCGCTGGTGCTGGGTACGCTGTTCTATTTTGCCTTCAGCAATATCTACGGGGATCAGAGTAAGTCCGCCATGCGGATCGCCATCGTAGGGGAACAGGCAGAGGATCATCCCTTTACCAGGGTCCTGCAGGAGCTGACCTATGAAGACGGGAAAAAGATGATGGACATCACCTTTGCCGATGAAGCCACAGCCCTGGAGGCACTGAAGGAGGGAGATGACAACGGACTGGCGAAGGCCATCTTCGGTGCATCCACGGGGGCAAAGGAGAAGAGTGATGCCGGAGAGGCTGCCACGAAGCATATGATCGGCGTGATCCACATGGGAAACGGCGCCGATGTGACCCTGACCATCGCAAAGAACGATATGTACCAGAGCATCCTATCCAATATCGTCAGCGCCTACCGTCAGAAGACGGAGTTCCTTCAGGATAGCTTAGAACGCGGTGAGGCCGCTTACATGGAGGCCATGAAGGTGGTGGCCGAGGATATGGAATATGTGGTGAATAAGAGCATGGCGGGAGAGAACAAGGATCCCTACGTTGCATATTTCTACAATCTCATCGCCATGATGTGTATGCTCAGCTCCATCAGTGCCATGGATATGTTTATCAGTGTGCAGCCCAATGCCACCAATACCGGACTTCGGATCGGGGCATCGGGAGTTGGCAAATGGAAATATGATATGGCGATCTTCCTGGCAGTAACCTCACTGGCCCTGGTTTGTACGGGAGTTGCCCTGTTCTATCTGGTGGGTATCCTGGGTCTTAGTTTCGGCGGTTCCCTGGGCATGATCCTGCTCACTTCAGTACTGGGAAATGTGCTGGGTGTTGCACTGGGATATATGGTGTCCCATTTCGGACATTTAAGCTACAATGCGAAAAATACCATCCTTACCATCATCACTCTGGGGGGTGGAGCTCTTTCCGGCCTCTATATGGTGCAGCTTAAAGCAATGGTTGAAACAAGAGCCCCCATCATCAATCGGATCAATCCCATGTCGGTCATTACGGATGCCTTTTATTCCCTGAATATGTTCGGGACAGGGGACCGGTTTTATCGTTCCATTCTTACCATGATCGCACTTACGGCAGGGCTGATCATCATTGGTGCGATCTTAGGAAGGAGAGATCAGTATGAGTCTTTATAAAACATTTTTTAAGATCGTGAAGAAAAATCTGACATCGATCCTGGTATATACGGGTATCACCGTGGTGATCATCGTACTGCTCTCGGGGCTGTACAGAAAGAAGCAGGATGAGAAAGCGATCCTGGACAGCTACAACATCTACGTAGAGGATCTGGATCAGTCGGAAACCTCAAAGGCGCTGGTGGACTATCTGGGAAAGATCCATAAGATCTCCGCGGAGAAAATGTCCGAGGAGGTGATCCGCGACAATATGTACTATGAGCAGATCGTCTGTTACATCCGGATACCGCAGGGCTTCGGTGAGACCTTCCTTTCCACGGGAGAGAACAAGGTGGAGAACACCTATGATGATGCCATGCCGGTGGGTGTTTCCGTATCCATGCAGATGAATAATTTCCTGAATTCCCTTCGGGGCTATGTATCCACGGGCTTAAGCGTGGCCGATGCGGCAAAAAGATCCGAGGAATCACTGGACATCACCAAATACGTCACCATACAGAAGAGCGAAAAACCGGGGAACGGCGGAATGAAGGGTGCATTTAACTATATGCCCTTTGGTATCCTGGCGATCCTGATCTCGGGGATCTTCCCGGTGGTAGCCAAGTTTAATGAGGGAGAGAAGAAGAACCGCATGCAGGTTTCCTCCATGACTCCTGGAAAGCGGACCCTCTGGGTCATGCTGGGAGCAGCAACCTTTGCAGTGGCAGTGCTTGTGGTCCTCATCGCCTTCGGATCGGTAATGGGCACCACGGATGTGGGTTCGACATCGATCCCCGGAATGAATTCCGAAACGGGATCGGCAGAGAATACCATCGGCGTATTTTCCAGTGTATGGTGGTTCTCCGTTCTGAATGCTCTGGTATTCACCTCGGTGGTTGCCATGATGATCTCCATGTTCGCAAATGTACCGGTCTTTGCCAAGGCCCCTGCGGGAGTCTTCTCCAACATCATCGGCCTGTCCTTCTGTTTCCTTGGAGGAACCTTCGTTCCCCTGGAGGTCATGGGCGATACCGTAAAGAAGATCGGACAACTCCTGCCGAATTACTGGTATTCCGTAGCTGTGGAGCGGATCTACAACGGTAAGGGGATGAGTGATCTGTGGGATTGCTTTGTCCTTCAGCTGGTATTCGGCCTGGCCTGCCTCTTTATCGGGCTGGCAGCGGCCAGACTCTCTGCAGAAAAAAAACAGCTTTCCTGAAAAGCAACCGCATAAAACGTCATGACTGAAGGATCCCGCCACCGGAACAGGGAGTGGGATTCTTCAGTTTTGTATTCTATACCAACCCCAAATGTGATATGATGAGAGAAGTGTTCACCGAAGGAGACCAGATATGAAGATCGTGATCGTAGATGATGACAGCCTTGTGGCTGTATCACTGAAAACTATAATCGAAGCAGGCAAAGATACAGAGGTCCTGGCTACCGGCAGAAACGGGGAAGAAGCAATAGCCCTTTACCGTAAGCACCATCCGGACGTCCTGCTGATGGATATACGGATGGAGGGAATGACCGGACTTGCCGCAGGACAGGTGATCCTGGAGGAGGATCCCGGTGCCCGGATCCTGTTCCTTACCACATTTAACGATGATGAGTATATACGTACAGCCCTGGCCATCGGTGCAAAGGGCTATATCATCAAACAGGATTTTGACGGGATCCTTCCTGCCCTCCGGGCCGTTTACGGCGGCCAGACAGTCTTCGGGGATCAGGTGGTGGAGCGCCTTCCGGACATGCTGTCACCGAAGAAGGAGGAATTCCTCAGTGCGGATTTTGGTCTTACCGAACAGGAATCGGAGATCGTAAAATGTGTGGCCGAAGGGCTCTCAAACCGGGAGATCGCGGAGAAGCTGTTCCTGTCCGAAGGAACGGTAAGAAACTATCTCAGCAATATCCTCAGCAAGCTGGATCTGCGTGACCGTACGAATCTGGCGATCTTTTATTATAAACACAGATAAGAAGGGTGATCCTGCATGGAACGCGCCATTGATAAACTGATCCTATATCTTTTTACTCTGTATCTGCTCTGTCTCAATCTGGAGGGAGCGGCGCTTCTTTTTGCCATTTATACCTCGGTTGCCCTTTCCGCGGCCATGCTCTGGCTGGCCCCCCCTGACAGGATGCTTCAGGGGACCCAGACGCCGGTGCAGGAACAGAAGCTGAAACTCAGGATCGCTATAGTCCTGCTGGATCTCGTAGCGCTGTTTACCGTATTTTCTCCCTGGTTCATTCCCATTCTTCCGGTTCTCGTGTATGATCTGATCCTATGCAGACATTGGATCGGTCTGTCTCTTCCGGCGGTTTCCCTGGTCAGTGCATATATTTCCTATTCCGGAAACAGTACACCTACAGGAACTACGGTACTGATCACCGCAGCCGGAACGGGGATCGCCCTCTGGCTTGCATGGAGGAACATTCGGCAGAAGCGGGATGAGCTCCTGCTCAAGGTTCTGCGGGACGATTATGCGGAGCAGCAGCAGAAGATCCTCCGGCAGAATGAAATGCTCCTTGAAGCAAGGGACGGAGAGCTTCTCACTGCGCAGCTTTCCGAAAGAAACAGGATCGCACGGGAGATCCATGATAATGTGGGACATACCCTCTCCAGGGCCCTTCTTCAGGTTGGGGCGCTGCTGGCGGTCCACAGTGAAGAGCCTGTCCATACAGAACTTTCCGGCGTGCGGGAGACTTTGGACAGTGCCATGAACAGTGTGAGAAGCTCAGTCCATGATCTCCATGATTCTTCCGTGGATCTGGAAAGCACGGTAAAACAGATCGTGGAACCCCTTACGGAAGTTTTCAGCGTGAGTACGGAGATCGATATGACAGAGGATGTTCCCAGGGAGATCAAATACGGTCTGGTGGGGATCCTCAGGGAAGCGGTATCGAATATCCTGAGGCACAGCTTAAATGATTCCGTACAGCTGCAGCTTCTGGAGCATCCGGGCTTCTACCAGATGGTCATCATGGACTATCTGTCCTCTGACGGGAAGCTTAGGGATGAACCTGTGGCGGGAAGAGAGTCCGGTGTACCGGGGATAGGCCTTACCAACATCGAAAACCGTGTACACCGATTGGGAGGAACTTTGCAGATCACCGAAGATAACGGATTCCGGGTATTTGTCAGTGTGCCTAAGGCGTGAAAGAGGTATTATGGAGAAGAAAAGGACCAAAGTATCCTACTGGAGGAAATCTATCTTCCGAAAGATCGCCCTGATCTTTCTTCCGTTCGTGTTACTGGCTGACGGGCTGATCCTTGGTGTGGAGTATAAGATCACCTATGATTCCACGGAGAAAAATGCGGTGGAGAATCTGGAGCACGCTGCCGAGTTTGCGGCGGAAACCGGCACTGCCTATAGCTTCATTCCTGAAACCGATGATGTAACAGGCTACAGTGGATTTCTGGATTATTTATGCCGGGCCTTTGGCCTCACCTATGGATACGTACTCGATGTGAACGAGCAGGAAAAGTCGATCCAGTACAGGGCCATCGGATTTGGAAATGATGCAGTCCCCGAAGCAAAAACGGAACGTACGCCGGGAGTCGTAGTGGAGGATGCATTGGATGATGCCATGGTGTCCGTGTTCCATGGTGAAGCTAAATTCGGTGTTTACAAGGAGAATAACCGGTTCGGAGAAACCCTCTGTATTTATATCCTCCTGGACAAGGTGTATGATCACGAAGCCGATCAGCTCGTTGCACGTAAGGAACCGCTGGTGATCGGACTGGAGCAGTCCTTCACGGATCTTATGCGGTCCTTCCGGCGGAATTTCAGCGGTCTGGTGCTGCTGACCGTGTTCCTGAACATCGCACTTGTTTTTATCGTGTCCTTTATCACCTACCGCATGATCTCCAGACCGGTCAGGCGGATCAGCAGGAGAATGACCAGCTTCGTGGAGGATCAGAGTAAGGAATTCCATCCCCTTCCTGTTAAGGGAGATGATGAATTTGCGGAAATGTCCAGCTCCTTCAATACTATGGCGAAAAACATCGATGCCTATCTGGAGAATATAAAGGATCTGAACAAACAGAAGCATACCCATGATGTGGAAATGGATATCGCAGGAACCATCCAGTTCGGTCTTCTTCCTAAGCCGCATTTCCAGACGGAAGCAGGACAGATCGATGCCTACATGTTCCCTGCAAAGGATGTGGGCGGTGACCTGTATGACTATCTGATCCTGGAGGATGGCAGGGTGTTCCTGTCGGTGGCGGATGTGTCCGGAAAAGGGGTTACCGCGGCGCTCTTTATGTCCAGAGCCATAACCCTTCTCCATTTATACGCAAAGTTTGGATTCTCCCCGGCGAGGATCCTGGAGGAATTCAATAATACACTGGCGGAACAGAATCCGGAGAGGCTGTTCATCACCACCTTTGCCGCCATATTCGATCCGAAAACAGGGATACTCACCTATTCCAACGGAGGGCATAATCCTCCCTATCTGCTGTCAGACCGGCTGATCCCCCTGAAGGATGCGGGCGGCATGGCGGCGGGCATTTTCCCGGATCAGGAGTATGAGGAAGCAACCATCACCATGCAGGAGGGAGACTGTCTCTTCCTCTTTACGGATGGCGTAAATGAAGCGAGAAACCAGGAAGGGCAGTTCTATACCACGGAGAAGCTGGAGGAGGTTCTTTCCGGACATCTGGGAATGGCCGGTCAGGATGTGATCAACAGCATCCGGGAGAGTCTGAGTGCGTTTGCGGGAGAGGCAGAGCAGAGCGATGATATCACCATGCTTACCTTCCGTTCCTCCGTTAAGCCAAAGGCGGCAGAGAGGGAACATTTCCACCGTAAGCTGCATCTTCCGGCAGAGGAAAAGCAGTTAACTCTGATCAATTCCGCCCTTCGTGAGGTGCCGGGAATGACGGATCGAAGGATGATGGAGATACGGATGATGGCGGAGGAATGCTTTGTGAATATATGTTCCTACGCCTATCCCGAGGGAAATGGGTATGTGGATCTGTCCATTGATGCCGGAGAGCAGCTGGTTCTTACCTTTACGGATAACGGCGTACCCTTTGATCCCACCAGGGAGGTCCAGGATATCGATGAATACGACCCACTGAACACCATCGGCGGCGTTGGCCGGTTCCTTACCTTTGAGCTGGCGGATCAGTATTCCTATGAATACAGGGATGGAAAGAACGTGCTGCGGCTGATAAAAAATCTGACGAATGAGGAATAAAGGATTGGAAATGGATTATGGATCCTGCAGACTCTGTCCGAGAAACTGTGGAACGGATCGAAGACGCGACAGAGGGGTATGCGGCATGACAGATCAGCTTCTCGTATCCCGGGCAGCCCTGCATTACTGGGAGGAACCCTGTATCTCCGGGATCAGAGGTTCGGGGACCATCTTCTTTGCGGGCTGCAGTCTTCGGTGTGTCTTCTGTCAGAACCGGACCATCTCCCGGGAAACGATATCGGATGATCAACCGGATCACTGGAAGATATCCGAAGAACGGCTGGTAGAGCTTTTTTACCGTCTCGCGGAGCAGGGGGCCAATAATATCAATCTGGTCACGGCGGATCATTTTCTGCCTGCCGTTGCCCGGGCAATCGAGAGGGCAAAGAAGCAGGGCTTCTCCCTTCCGTTTCTCCTGAATACCGGCGGGTATCTCATGGTGGATACGGTAAGGGCGCTGGAGGGACTGATCGATATTTATCTTCCTGACTTCAAATATATCCGGGACGAGGATGCAGGGAGGTACAGCAGGGCAGCGGGGTATCCTGCCGCTGCAAAGAGTGCCATAGCGGAAATGGTCCGCCAGCAGCCGGTATGTCGATTTGAAACAGATGATCAAAAGATGCCGATCCTTAAGCAGGGCGTGGTGGTCCGGCATCTTCTTCTGCCGGGTCTGCTGATCCAGGCAAAGCAGATCGTAAGCTATCTTCACAAGACCTATGGGGAGAAGATCTGGATCAGTTTGCTTAGACAGTATACGCCGGAACATGCTATACTGTCCAGGGACTACCCGGAGATCGACCGTAAGGTCACCGGAAGAGAATATAAAAGTCTGGTGGACTATGCCGCCGGGATCGGTGTGACACAGGGGTTTGTTCAGGAGGAAGCGTCTGCGGATTCCTGCTACATCCCGGGATTTGACGGCACAGGGCTTCGATAAACGATACAATAATGGAAATGGAGAATACGATTGGCAGAGTTAGCTTTATCCGATGAGATCCTGATGGCGGTAGATAAGCCGGTAAGATACATCGGACATGAGATCAATATGGTGGAGAAGGATCTGAAGGATGTGGATATCCGTTATGCCATGTGCTTCCCGGATGTTTACGAGATCGGTATGTCCTATCTGGGGATCCAGATCCTTTACGATATGTTCAATCGCAGGGAAGATACCTGGTGTGAACGGGTATACAGTCCCTGGCCGGATCTGGACCGGATCCTGCGGGAGAAGCATATCCCGCTTTTTTCTCTGGAATCCCAGACGCCTGTCCGTGCGTTTGATTTCCTCGGGATCACCATCCAGTATGAAATGTGCTATACCAATATCCTGCAGGTCATTGACCTTTCGGGCATTCCGCTTTTCAGTAAGGACAGGACCAGGGAGGACCCCATCGTCATCGGCGGAGGACCCTGTACCTACAATCCGGAACCCATAGCGGATTTCTTTGATATCTTCTATATCGGAGAGGGTGAGGAAAGCTACGATCCCCTGTTTCAGCTGTATAAGGTGTACAAGGGCAGCGCCATGACGAGGACGGAATTCCTGCTTCGGGCGTCCCAGATCCCCGGGATCTATGTACCGTCCCTCTATGAGGTGACCTATCATGAGGATGGCACCATTTATGCCATCAGCCCCATACAGTTCGATCCTTCCGCATTTACAGCAGAAGAGTGTGGGCTGGGAGAGCTTCCCGTTCATGCACCGGAGAAGGTGAAGAAGGTAGTGGTCTCTGATTTTGAGAACGCTCCCTATCCCATGAAACCGGTGATCCCGTATCTCAGGGCAACCCAGGACCGGGTGGTGCTGGAGGTCATGCGGGGCTGTATCCGGGGCTGCCGTTTCTGTCAGGCAGGAATGATCTACCGTCCCACCAGGCAGAAGCCGGTGGAAATGATCAAGCAGTATGCCGAGACCATGCTGCAGAATACAGGGTATGACGAGATCTCCCTGAGTTCTCTTTCCACCAGTGATTATGAGGAACTGCCGGAGCTGTTGGATTATCTCATCGCACATTTCCCGGAGCAGCATATTCAGATCTCCCTGCCCTCCCTTCGGGTGGATGCTTTTTCTCTGGATGTGATGCGTAAAGTGCAGGATGTTCATAAGGTATCTCTTACCTTTGCTCCGGAAGCCGGAAGTCAGCGTCTGAGAAATGTGATCAACAAGGGACTAACGGAGGAGGATATCCTGGGTGGTGTGACTCAGGCCTTTGCCGGCGGATGGAATAAGGTTAAGCTTTACTTCATGATGGGTCTTCCCACGGAAACCGAAGAGGATGTGGAGGGTATACCGGAGCTCTGCGAGAAGATCTCCGAGGTGTACTATGAAGTGGTACCGAAGGAGAAGCGGGTAGGCAGTCTGCAGATCACCGCTTCGGCATCCTATTTTGTACCCAAGCCCTTTACCCCGTTTCAATGGGCCCCCATGCTGGACCGGGCTTCATATCTTGCCCATGCACATCATGCCAAGGATCATTTTAAACAGATGCGCAATAACAAGAGACTGAAGTTTGCCTACCATGATGAGGATATCTCCATTACCGAGGGGATCTATGCCAGAGGAGACCGGAGGCTGTCCAGGCTGGTCCTGGAGGTATATAAGCAGGGCGGGATCTTCGACGCATGGACGGAATTCTTTAAAATGGACCGGTATACGGAGGCTATGGAGAAGCTGGGTATAGATCCGGCCTTTTACCTTACCCGTCCACGGGAGGTGACGGAGATCCTTCCCTGGGATCATATCGATTGCGGCGTGTCCAAGGATTTCCTGATCCGGGAATGGGAGAGGGCTAAGCAGGAGATCGTGACCCCCAACTGTCGGGAGAAGTGCTCCGGCTGCGGAGCGGCAGGTCTCTCCAGGGGACCCTGTCCGGCCATGACGTAAAGTCTGTCATCCTGAGTGAAACGAAGGATCCCGTGGACGAGCCAGAAGATTTTTCGGCCTGACGGCCTCAGAATGACACGCATGTCATCCTGAGCGAAGCGAAGGATCCCGTGGACGAGCCAGAAGATTCTTCGGCCTGACGGCCTCAGAATGACAGAAGGTCTGTCATCCTGAGCGATGCGAAGGATCCCGTGGCCATAGCTGACAATGATCATATAAAACGAAAACAAGGAGAACCACACATGAAGGTTCGTGTCAAATATGCCAAGACCGGCCCGTTAAAATTCATCAGTCATCTGGATGTGATGCGGTATTTCCAGAAAAGCATCCGCAGAGCAGGGCTGGATATCGCCTACAGTACAGGCTTAAGTCCCCATCAGGTCATTTCTTTTGCGGCGCCCATGCCCCTGATGCTGACCTCGGAAGCGGAGTACTTCGATGCGGAGTTTAACTCCCTGCCGTCCCATGATGCTTTCGTTGCCCGTTTGAATGAAGTGGGAACGCCCTATATGGCTGTTCATGATGCAGCGATCCTGCCGGACAGAGCCCTGAATTCCATGGCGGCGGTTACAGCCTCCTCCTATCAGATCACCCTTACCGGCAAGGGAAGGACGGAGATCGGTAAGGCCTGGGAGGAGCAGTTCCCGGATAAGATGCTGGAGCTCTTCAATGCCGGGGAGATCGTTGTGGTGAAGAAGACCAAGACCAGGGAGGAACCGACGGATATCCGCCCCATGATCCATGAGCTGGAGTACCGGATCGACGGCTCTGTCTATATGCTGCTGGCAGCGGGAAGCAAGGTGAATCTCCGGCCGGAGCAGGTGCTTTCCGAGGTGTGCCGCAGATTGGATATAACTTATGATCGTTTTCATTACGATATCCTCAGACTGGAAACCTATATGGATGCGGAGGAACCCGGAAGGTTTGCTGCGCTGATCGAAGCGGGAGATCGTTCCTTCTGACAGGATTACCCGTCGTAGGAGGGAAGACCCCAAAAGTGGAGGATTTAGAGATGCGTAAAGGGAAGAAGAATAAACTTGGAAGAGCTATGCTGCTGGGGGTGCTGGCTGCTTCTTTTCTCGGACAGGCTGTTCCGGTAAATGCGGAAGAACTGCAGGAAAATGTGCTTTCCGAATCTGCCGGGCCTGCATATGCTCCGGGAGAGGATACCGGGGATCACTGGGAGCAGATCGAGGACGGATGGTATCTTCTGGATGGAGAAGGTAACCCCCATACCGGATGGTACTGGTTTAACGATACCTGGTACTATTTCGGAAGGTCGGGCAGGATGCAGACCGGCTGGCTGCAGTACAGATCCCGGTGGTACTACCTTCGCGGCAGCGGAGCCATGGCCACCGGATGGTTCAGGGTAGGCAGCCGCTGGTATTATTTCAGTGAGAGCGGTGAGATGCAGACCGGGTGGTTAACCCTTTCCGGGAGTAAATACTACCTGGACGAAACCGGAAGGATGCTTACCGGGTGGTTCACGCAGGACGGAAACTGGTACTATTTCCGAAGCAATGGTGTGATGCGGACCGGGTGGGAGCAGATCCGGGGAAAATGGTATTATTTTGACTCTGACGGGATCATGGCACAGGGGTGGCTGATCTTAAAGAATGGGAGCTATTACCTGAATGAGAACGGCGTGATGCAGACCGGCTGGATCTATACGGATGACTGCTGGCAGTATCTGGATCAGTCGGGGCGCATGCAGACCGGCTGGATCACGGACCTGGGGAAGAAATACCTTCTGGATCCATACGGACGAATGGTTTCCGACGGCTGGTTATACCGGGATGAAACCTATTATCATTTTAAGAAAAACGGAATGGTGGATAAGGAAACTAAAGAAGCGCCCAGGCTTGTTTCCATGCCGGGCTACTACATCAGCCCCATGTATGCCGGAAATCTGAACACTCCTGAGGAGCGGATCGAGGCAATGATCAAAAGGGCCTATGATTATAAAAATGCGGGAACCACCTACAAGATCTGTAAATCCCAGGCTCCGGGGCAGTATGCGGACTGTAGCGGACTGGTGATGCAGTGTCTCTATGCAGCAGGCTTCGATCCTTCGCCGGCTACGCCGAAGCATCATGCGCTGCCGGAGAATGAATACGATTCCCGGACACTGTACAACCAGGTGGAAATGCGTCACGTCCCCTATTCGGAGCGTAAGCGCGGCGATCTGATCTTCTATAAGAATCCCAAGGGCAGCATCATCATTCATGTGGCCATCTACCTGGGGAACGGCAAGGTGATCGAATCCTGGCCGCCTGCCGTAACCGACAAGTATGGGGTCACCGACGAACCCCATACCGCCATCTACGGGGTGGCACGTCCATTTGAGTAAAAGGTAGATCGGGAAGGCTTTCGCAGGGTTGGCAAACGCGGTTCCTTGTTGACTTTTGCCCCAGGAGTGCTTATGATTGAATTAACTGTAGAATGACCGGCAAGGAAGGAGGCTCATGGAATGGGATTGTTTGATTTATTCAAAAAAGAGAGTGACGGGACGTTCTGCCCTTATTGTGACGCAAAGGACGTTTCTCCGGCTACGGCAGACAGCCTGAAGGGCTCGGGGGATGATGGACGTGGGATAAAGTATGTCTGCAATTACTGCGGAAAAGTTTTTGTGGTAAAGCACAGAAGATAATGACAGAGCATGAATAAGCTGGATTACATTTACACAACCTATGATAACAAAAAAATGGGCTTTCTGTTTGAGGATATGTGCCTGACAGAGGCCCATTTCTTTTCTTGCCCGGAAAATGAGCCGAAGCAGCGGACGGGAGAGATCTGCACCGCTGTGGTGGATAAGGTGATCCCGGCCATTGACGGCGCCTTCCTCATAGGACCCGAACAGACGCCGCTGTTCCTCAGGCTGTCGGATATGAACGGCAGGGAGATCATCCTCAGAAAAAGGAAAAAAGGAAATGTGCCGGTTCCCGGGGATGTGCTTCTGGTACAGATCTCCGCCGAGGCGCAGAAGAAGAAGCAATATGAAGCAACGGTGAACATTTCCCTTAACGGAAGCTACGTGATCCTGAACCGGACCGGAACCATTGGGATCTCCAGGAAGATCACGGATCCTGAGGAACGGGAAAGGCTGCAGGAGATCCTGCAGGATATTCTGAAGGATTCACCGGAGTTTGGTGTGATCGTCAGGACCTCGGCAAAGGACGCAGCGGAAGAAGTACTGCGTGAGGAGACATCGTCTTTATTGAGCCGGTTGAAGGATCTCATCAAACGGGCGGAAACAACGCCGGAATATAAAGTGCTGTATCGTCCCGAGCTTACACCGGAAGCAAAGGTAAGAGAGATCCTGCAGAAGAGAGAGTACGAAGCGGCTGCGATCCATACGGATCTGGACTTTGATGCCTCCGGCATCGGACTGAAGGATCGCGTAGTGCTTCACCGGATCACGGAAAAGGAAGGCAGCCCTCTGGTTACCTTCAACATCCCTGTATTACTGGAGAAGGCGCTGGCCAGAAAGGTATTTCTTAAGGATGGAGGGTATCTCTATATCGAGCGTACCGAAGCCATGACCGTGATCGATGTGAATTCCGGGAAATCCATCCGGGGAAAGGATCATGAAGAACAGGCGCTTAAGGAAAATTGCCTGGCGGCGGATGAGATCGCAAGACTCCTCCGGTTAAGAAATATCTCCGGTATCATCATCGTGGATTTTATCAGTATGCGGGATGAAGGATCCAACCGTGAGCTGCTAAAGTATTTAAGAAGGGTAGTTGCCCCGGATTCGGTGGATGTTCATGTGGTGGATATGACGAAGCTGGGGCTGGTGGAAATGACCAGACGGAAAAAGGACGCTCCCCTGGAGGAACAGCTTGATTTCCACAGGAGATCCTGAATCTATGAGAGGAAATGACGGCATGAACAATGCGAAAGAAGAAATAGAGCAGAGAGCTGACGCAGATCTGCAAGAAGCTGCAGAGCGGAAGATAAAGCCTTTGGCAGGCGCTCCGAAGGTCCTTGTCACCGGCGTATCCTCCGGCATCGGCAAAGCCACGGCAGAGCTTTTTGCCAGGGGCGGCTACGAGGTTTACGGCGTTTCCCGCAGTGTGAAGCCGGGAAGCAGGAGATATAAGCGGGGAGGAATACTCCGGTATCTTCCCATGGACGTGACGGACGATGATTCGGTAAGAAGGGGCATGAAGAAGATCGGCCCCCTGGATATCCTTGTACTGGCTGCCGGCATGGGCATCGCCGGTTCGGCAGAGGAGGTACCCATCGATCTGGTAAAACGGCAGATGGATGTAAATTACTACGGCGTTCTCCGGGTGGTATCCGCTGCGCTGCCTCCCATGCGGGAACGGATGTACGGAAAGATCATTATCGTGGGATCCCTGGGTGGAAGAGTGGCCATCCCCATGCAGAGCCATTACTCCTCAAGTAAATACGCCCTGGAGGCCTATACCGACGCTTTGCGGATCGAGCTTAAGCCCTATGATATTGATGTGAGCATCATTGAACCGGGAGATACGAAGACCGGATTCGCCGCAAACCGGGAGACCTTTCTTCCGGAAGACTCAGTCTATAAGGATGCGGTGGAACATGCGGTGAAGGTGATGGCCCGGGATGAAATGAATGGGGATCCGGCGGAAAATGTGGCAATGGCCATCCTCAAATGCTCAAAAAGCGATCATCCCAAAGCCCATATCATCTGCGGAAGATCCTGTAAGCTTGCAGGTTTTGCCCTGAAACACCTTCCTGACCGGGTGAGGGAGTATGCGGTCCGGAAACTCTACATGACAGATCATGGGGAGGGATGACATACAGGAAAACAGGAAAGTCGGATGACGACAGACAGAAAACGTTTATAGTAGGAAAAAGAAAATAAAAATCCCCTTGCAATGGCCGTTTCTTTATGCTAAACTGTCCGTTGTGCTAAAAATCATGCGGGATTCTCGGACGCTGGTGCCTGTGCTCACAGGTTTACGGCCGTAAAAAAGATCCTGCAGAAGACGCGAAAACCAGGAGGTAGAAAAATGAGCGTTATTTCCATGAAGCAGTTACTCGAGGCAGGTGTTCATTTTGGACACCAGACAAGACGTTGGAACCCCAAGATGGCTGAGTATATCTATACTGAGCGTAACGGGATCCACATCATTGACCTGCAGAAGTCCGTTGTTAAGATGGACGAGGCTTACAAGGCAGTATTTGATACTGTTGCTGACGGAGGAAAGATCCTTTTCGTTGGTACCAAGAAGCAGGCACAGGATTCTATCCAGACAGAAGCTGAGCGTTGCGGTATGTACTTCGTAAACGAGAGATGGCTGGGTGGTATGCTGACAAACTTCAAGACCATCAAGTCCCGTGTTGAGACACTGAAGAAGTACGAGACCATGGCTGAAGACGGAACATTTGATGTACTCCCCAAGAAGGAAGTCATCAAGATCAAGAAGGAAATGGAGAAGCTTCAGAAGAACATCGGCGGCATCAAGGAGATGAAGCGCCTGCCGGATATGATCTTCGTAGTTGATCCCCGCAAGGAGCACATCTGCATCCAGGAAGCTCACGCACTGGGCATCCCGCTTGTAGGTATTGCTGATACAAACTGTGATCCGGAAGAGCTGGATTATGTGATCCCCGGTAACGATGATGCTATCCGTGCCGTAAAGCTGATCGTATCCAAGCTCGCTGACGCAGTGATCGAAGCTAACCAGGGCGCTGACGCTGAGTCCGTAGAAGCTGAGGAAGTTGCAGAAGAGGCAGCTGAGGCAGTAGAAGAGTAATCAGTGTCATTCTGAGCGAAGCGAAGAATCTTATAATAATAGGAGAAAGAATTATGGCAATTACAGCAGCAGACGTAAAGAATTTACGCGAAATGACAGGCGCCGGCATGATGGATTGCAAGAAGGCCCTGACAGAGACAAATGGTGATTTTGATGCAGCAGTTGAGTTCCTTCGTAAGAAGGGTCTTGCAACCGCTGAGAAGAAGGCAGGACGTATCGCAGCCGAGGGTATCGTATCTACTGTGATCTCTGCTGATGATAAGACAGCTACGATCATCGAGGTTAACTCCGAGACAGACTTCGTGGCAAAGAATGAAGTATTCCAGACCTATGTAAGCGGTCTGGCAGAGCAGATCAATGCTAACGATTATGCTGATGTTCCGGCATTCCTTGCAGCTACATCCGCTATTGACTCTTCCGCAACCGTAGAAGAGCATCATAAGGCTATGGTAGCTAAGATCGGTGAGAACCTGACCATCCGTCGTTTCCAGAAGATTACCGGTGATGTGGTAGTTTCCTACATCCACATGGGCGGAAAGATCGGCGTTCTTGTTGAGGCTGAGTGTAATGCACCCAGCGATGCGATCAAGGAAGCTATGAAGAACATCGCTATGCAGATCGCTGCAATGAATCCGTCCTACGTAAAGAGAGAAGAGATCTCTGCAGCTGAGCTGAACAAGGAGAGAGAGATCATCGTTGACAGCTCTCTGGCTGATCCCGCATCTCTTCCGAAGCCGCTTCTTAATGCAGTTATCGCTGAAGCTATCCAGAACAAGGTTGCTTCTTATGAAGGCGATGACAACAAGGGCTGGACAGAGGAAGATATCGCTATCTATGAAGAGAAGAAGTCCAACATGAATTATCTCTTCAACTTCCTGTCCGATCAGGCTGTTCAGGTTCTGAGAAATCTTGCAGCTACGCACAAGGCTGAGTATCTGGAGAACAAGATCTTCGCAGGTCTTGTTGAAGGACGTTTCTCCAAGCATCTGAAGGAGATCTGCCTGGTTGACCAGACCTATGTTAAGGCTGAGGATAAGGAGTCTGTTAAGCAGTATGTTGAGAAGGTTGCCAAGGATAACGGATGTAGCTTCTCCATCAAGAAGTTCGTTCGTTTCGAGACCGGAGAGGGCCTTGAGAAGAAGAACGAGGACTTTGCAGCTGAGGTTGCAGCTCAGATGAATAAATAATCCACAGCAGTTGGATCAAACTTATACTTAAGAACAATGCAGGCCGGCTTTTCGCATCTTGACGAAAGGCTGGCTTGTTTTTTATAAAAATAAAGCTTTTTTCACATTTACATGAGTGGGAAGAATGTATTACAATGATGTACGGTTGTAAGTAAAAGAGTTTCAGGAAATGGAGGTAGGAAGCCTTGAGTGAGGTAGTGCTTGAGTTGAAGGATATCAAAAAAAGTTACGGGAATCACAAGGTCTTAAAGGGCGTGAACATGACCGTAAACAAAGGGGATATCTACGGCCTGGTGGGAAAAAACGGTGCAGGTAAAACCACTCTGTTTAAGGTGGTGCTTGGACTGTCCCGATTTGAAGCGGGAAGCGTATCCATCTTCGGAGGGAAAACCGGCAGAGAGAATAACCGGAATCGGAGCAGGATCGGTTTCTTTGTGGGAGCGAATTTCTACGGTTACCTGAATGCGCGGCAGAATCTGGATTATTTCCGAAGATTGAAGGGCGTCAGGGACGCAAAGGAAGTAGATCGTGTTCTGGAGCTTGTGGGTCTCAATACGGATGCGGCACTGAAACCGGCAAAAATGTTTTCGCTGGGTATGAAGCAGCGTCTCGGGATCGCAAATGCCATGCTCGGTAATCCCGAGCTTCTGATCTTCGATGAACCTACAAATGGTCTGGATCCGCAGGGTATCATGGATGTTCGTCACATGATCCAGCGTGTAAATGAAGAATATGGCACCACTATCATTGTATCCTCCCATATCCTGGGTGAGCTTGAACATACTGCGCATCGTTTTGGTATCGTTCATGAGGGCGTCCTGATGAAGGAAATGTCCCAGGAGGATATGCGGACGCAGAACAATATCACATCCATCAATATCGCGGATGAGGATGTGGAGAAGGCTCTTCAGCTGCTGAAGAACGGCGGGATCGATGTTAAGGGAACGGATAAGGCGAAGACATCTCTGGAGGACTTCTATTTCGGACTGATCGGAGGTGGCGAACAATGATGAAGAGAATTATATTTACGGATCTCAGACGTGCCCAGAGAAAGGTAAGCTATTTCGTCTGTATAGGCATTGTTGTTGCGCTGATGATCATCGTTACCATCGTTGCATTTATCAGACCGGCAGATGCTGAGGCATTACAATTATCCAGTGAGACCAGCGGTAAAGGACTCGCCTTCCTGAATAACATCGGGATCGCCTATTCCATGATCCCATTTCTGGTTGGTATCCCTGTTTTTCAGACGGTTTTTTCGGATGATTTTAAGAGCCGTACCATGCAGACGGCCATCGGACGCGGTATCTCCAGAAGAAGACTGGTGCTCTGCAGATTCTTTGAGGCGATCGCACTCCTGGTGGAAGCCTGCCTGATCTTTACGGTTTTAAGTATAGTAATGGGACTCGTCCTCGGAGCATCCATTGGCGGTCTTGCGACGATGATCGGTAAGCTGTTTTTCGATTTGGTACTGGTCGTTGCCAATACCTCCGTTGCCATGCTGATCCTTTATTTGACCATGAATCCGACCGGTGGTCTTGTAATGTACATCCTGATGGCGGCAGATGTATTCAGGATGCTCTTGTTACTGGCAGATGCGATCCCGTTCCTGAAGGATCACGGGATCAAGCTGAGCAATATTGTCCCCGGTGGAGTTCATACCCTGGCGGCTAACAATCTATTCGGTTATGTACCGACATTCGCAAGTATTTCTGCAGGAGCAGAAGATCTTCAGGAAGGCTCCGCAGAAGCGCTTCAGAAGATCCTGGAGGGAACGGTAGAGCAGAACTTCCTGAAGGCTTTTGGGTTTACAGCGATCCTGGTTGGCGTATTTATCATTCTTCCGCTTGTACTTTCACAGGTTGTGTTCCGTAAGAAGGAACTTGAGTTCTAGATCAGAGATAAAGGGGCGATTGACCTATGGGTTTGGTTTTTGGAATAATATCTATTGTAGTAGGCCTTTTCGCAGCCTGGGTGGCAGGCTGGTTTGGCGTGGGGCTGGTTGTGATCCTTGGAGGTCTTGGCATCCTGTTTACGATCCTGACAAATAAGAAGCTTCCGGAGGATGGAAGAAAGAGATTCGGCGGTATCCTTACAGGAGTGACCGGTATACTGATCGGTGCCGTAATGATGGCCGGTCTCATGAATGTGGCTGACAGTCTTCGGCAGGAAGCCGCAAAGTATGATGATGTCCCCTATGCTGCCAAAGCGCTTGACGGGCTTAAGACCGGCGGTTTCCTGGGCTATGTGACCAGTGCCGCAAATGCCAGGCCGGAGGACATGTCGGATTCGGAATATGAGGACGAGCTGAAGCGTGAGATCGAGAAGATCAATGACGGGCTGAAGGAGAAGGACGCCAATAACACGAAATAGAGTTACGGGAAAATGATCAATACAGAACTGAAAAACATAATTCAAAATATGAAGCTGGACGGGATCCTGATCACGGATCCCTTTTCCCTTCGGTATTTCACCGGCTTTTGTGGGGGAGAGGGAACCGCTCTCTGCACAGGCGGGGAAGCGATCCTTTATGTGGATTCCCGTTATACGGAAGCGGCAAAGCAGGATATCTCAGATGCAGCCTCCGGTTTCCGGGTGGTGGAGTTTAACCGGGAGAACCCGCTTTACACCCTGTTACGAAAGCAGATCGGCGTGGAGGACGGGTTGAGCGACCCGGCCGGTTTCCGTATCGGTTTTGAAGACCGGTCCATGGTCTGCAGTACATTTTCAAAGCTCCATCAGGAGCTGAAGGTAAAGCTGGTTCCCCTGGAGGATAGCCTGACGATACCGCGTCAGATTAAAACAAAGGAAGAGCTGGACGATCTTCGCCGGGCAGAGGCCATAGGAGACATGGCCTTTTCCGGGATACTGAATGTGCTTAAGCCAGGGATCACGGAGCTGGAAGTTGCCGCAGAGCTTGAATATGCGATGAAGAAGAACGGTGCATCGGGACTTTCCTTCGATACCATCGTAGCATCCGGTATTCACAGCTCCATGCCCCATGCCGTTCCAACGGATAAGAAGCTGGAGAACGGGGATTTTGTCACCATGGATTTCGGTTGTATATATCATGGGTATTGCTCAGATATGACCAGAACTGTGGTGATAGGCAAAGCGGATGAAGAACAGCGAAAGATCTACCGGACCGTTCTGGAGGCCCAGCAGCTGGCAATGGAGCAGCTGCGTCCCGGCATGAAATGTAACGCGGTGGACCGTATTGCCAGAGATCATATCCGGGAGGCCGGCTATGGAGAGTACTTCGGCCATGGACTCGGTCATTCTGTGGGACTCTATATTCATGAGTCACCGGCGTTGAATACCAGAGACGAGACGATCCTTTGTCCGGGAATGATCGAAACCATCGAGCCGGGGATCTATGTGCCCGGGTTCGGAGGCGTTCGGATCGAGGATATGGGTGTGGTAACGGAAGCAGGGTATGAATCTTTCACAAACTCACCCCGGAATCTGATCGAAATCTGATAAAAATGCAGTATTTTCGCGCTTTCCGTGCTTTTTTCGCAAAAAAGTATTGATTTTTTATTATCTTATGTTAATATAAGTAACGTAATCATAGTGTAACATTAGTAAGTGGGTTCGAAACGAGCCCACTTTCTTTTATGCATACACCGGTAACGCGGACAGAAAAAGAAGGTTGATCATGAAAAGAAATGATATAGAAGAGCATACGAAGGAGCTTCTCGCACCGATCCTTGAGGTTCAGGGACTTTCGCTGTGGGATGTGGAATATGTTCATGAAGGACAGGATATGTATCTTCGGGTATATATCGACAAGGAGTCCGGAGTGGCCATCGATGACTGTGTTGCCGTATCCAGAGCGCTGGAGAAGCAGCTGGACGCCGAGGACGTTATCCCGGATGCCTACATCCTGGAGGTGAGTTCACCGGGGCTTACCCGACCGCTGAAGAAAACCGTAGATTTTGAACGCAGCATAGGAAAGCTGATCGAAGTAAAAACCTTCCAGCCGGTAAACGGGTTGAAGGAATTTGAAGCCATACTTAAGGAAGGCAGCGATCAGGAGATCCGGGTGGAGAAGGACGGTGAGATCCTTACCATCGAAAGAAGCAATCTGGCAAAGGCCCGCCTTTGCTATGTAGAACAGGACAATTGATCGATCGATCAGATCATTAAGTTTTTATTTGTCAGATTAAGGAGGATAGACAAATGCAGGAGATCATTGAGGCGCTGAATCAGCTCGAGAAGGAAAAAGGAATTCCGAAGGACTTCATCATGGAAGCCATTGAGAAATCATTGAATTCTGCCTGTGAAAAGGATTTTGGCAAGGATATCGAGTGCTCGGTTCAGATGGATCGTGAGACCGGTGAGATCAAGGTGTTTGCCCGGAAGATCGTGGTTGAAGAAGTGTACGACAGCCGGACGGAAATGTCTCTGGAGGATGCACGTAAGATCGATCCGAATTATGAGATCGACGATGAGGTGCCGGTTGAGATCACCACAAGAGATTTCGGACGCAGAGCTGCACAGAAGGCCAGAGGGATCATCGTTCAGGCCATCAAGGAGGGCGAGCGCGATGCTGTCTATTCTCATTTCGTACAGAAGGAGAAGGACATTATCACAGGTGTGGTACAGCGGTATGTGACCAACGGCCTCAGCGTCAGCCTGGATGAGCGGACAGATACGATCCTTACCGATAAGGAAATGATCCCTACAGAGTACTATCGTCGTGGTGACCGGATCAAGCTGTATGTGGTAGAGGTCAAGAAGAATCAGAAGGGATTCCGTATCGTGGTTTCCCGTACACATCCCGATCTGGTCAAGCGTCTTTTTGAGCGAGAGGTAACGGAGATCGCCGACGGCGTGGTTGAGATCAAGAGTATCTCCCGCGAGGCTGGTTCACGTTCCAAGATCGCTGTGTGGTCCAATGATGAAAATGTAGATGCCGTAGGTTCCTGTGTAGGTCTGAACGGTGCCCGCGTAAATGCCATTGTAGATGATCTGGGTGGTGAGAAGATCGACATCATCGAGTGGAATCCGGACCCGGCAATATTTATCGAGCATGCGCTTTCTCCGTCAAAGGTGGTTTCCGTAACCATCGGACCGGACGGAAAGTCAGCCCTTGTTATCGTTCCCGATTATCAGCTTTCTCTGGCCATCGGTAAGGAAGGCCAGAATGCACGCCTTGCTGCAAAGCTTACCGGATTCAAGATCGATATCAAATCCGAGACACAGGCTGCCGATATGGATATGGATGCATATTATGATGAACTGCTTGCCAAGAGTGATCTTCGGGAAGAATACTATGATGAGTATTATGAAGATGGCGAGTATTCAGAGGAAGAGGGAGAGTATTCCGAGGAGGATGCGGAGTATGCGGAAGAGGCTGCTGAGGATACAGCTGATGATACAGCCGAAGAAACAGCAGAAGATTCCGAAGCTGCAGAGGATGTGGCGGAAGGATCCGGCGACTCCGAATAAATAAGAGGCATAGCTATGAAAACGAAAAAAATTCCCATGCGTCGATGTATTGCCTGCGGAACAAGCCGGCCGAAGATGGAGCTGATCCGGATCGTCAGCGCCGACAGTGAAGCCCAGGTGGATCCGACGGGTAAGAAAAACGGAAGAGGCGCATATCTTTGCAAGGATCCTGATTGTTATCAGCTTGCAAGAAAGAAACGTCTGATCACAGATGCAGTTTATGAAGAACTGACAAAGGAGTAAATATTGGAATCAAACAAAGCACTTGCCCTGCTGGGGCTTGCAGCCAGAGCAGGAACGGTAAAAAGCGGCGGATTCCTTACGGAAAAGGCGATTCAGAGTGAGGAAGCGGTTTTCGTTATCATTGCGGAGGATGCGTCTCCGGGAACAAAGAAAAGAATTCAGGATAAATGTAAATTCTATCACGTGCCGTATGTTTTGTGTGATACCCAGGAGTCTCTGGGGCACAGGATCGGAAAAGAAGCGCGGAGCTGTCTGGCACTGACAGATATAAACTTCGGAAAACAGATTGGTAAAAGCTTCGGCATAGAGATACAGGAGGTATGACAATTGGCACAAATGACAGTTGAAGAATTCGCAAAGAAACTTCAGAGTGAAACGGGTATGGTATTTCACTGGCGTACTATAGCCAAAGACCTGGTCAAGAAAAAGGAAGGACTTAAGGCGAGCAGCATGATCAATGATGATGACATGACTTATGTTCGCAATAAGTATGTAAAGACTGAGGAGAAGAAGCCTGAGCCGAAAAAAGCTGTAAAGCCTGCTGCCCGACCTGCTGCTGCGAGATCGGAACAGAAGCCGAAAACAGCTCGCCGACCTATGCCGATCACAGGTGGACCTGTTAAGCCGGAAGAGAAACGAACTGCTGCATCCGATGGTGCAAGACGTGCACGTACTGCGTCCCTGACGGCAACGGTAGAAGCGGCGGCAAAGCGTGCCGCTGAAAAGGTGGCTGCCATGAAGAGCGCTGAGGAAGCTAAGGCAGCAAGAGCTGCCGCAAAGGCTGCTGAGGCAGAGGAAAAGAAGAGGGCAACCCGTACGGTCAGGAAGAAAGCCGAGGCAGAGGAGGCTGTTCAGAAGCCGGAGGAGGTTGAAGAAGTACAGACTGCAGCAGCAGAAAGTGTTGCAGCTCCCGAAACAGTCGCAGCTCCGGTGGAGGAAAAGGCCGTCGAGACTGTGTCAGAAACACCGAAGGAAGCTGAAGCTGTGGTTGAACCTGTTGAAGCCGTACCGGTGGAGAATACCGAAGAAAAGAAGGAAGCTGAGACAGCCAAGGCTCCGGAAGAGGATACGGAAAAGAAAACGGTTGAAGAGAATAAGCCGGAGGTTCGTGTGATCTCCAGTCCGATCCAGGAGAAGCAGCGCCCCGGTAAGGTTCTGGATGCAAAGACTATCGCTGAGCGTATAGCCGCAAGCCAGAGCAAAAGAGAGGTTGTAAAGAAGGATCGTCCGCAGCGCCCGGATGACCGCCGTGGGGATGGACGTTCCAGAGATCCCCGTGAAAGAGATAACAGAGATTCCAGAGATAGAAGACCTGACGGTACGCAGCGTACCGGCGCACGGACGGATGTTCGCGGTCGTGCAGGGGCCGATACAAGGGATAATCAGGGCAGAGACGGAAGGGATAGCCGTTTTGCAGGACCGAGAAGGAATGACCGAGGACCTGCGGCGGCACCGGCTGCAGATACACCGTCAGAGAAGTTCGGTAAGGACAGACGCGACAGACATGAGAAGAACCGTCAGGATAAGGACCGTTACGATCGCAAGGACAAGGATGAACGGTTAGAGCTGAAGTCCCGTGACGATCTTCGCGGAAAGAAGGGACAGAAGGCGAATACCAAGCTTCCGGTTAAGGAAACGGCACCTAAGGCACCTGAAGAGCCGGTGATCAAGAATATCGTCCTTCCCGAGAGCATTACCCTGAAGGAACTGGCAGAGAAGCTGAAACAGCCGGTAAATGCAATGATCAAGAAGCTGTTCATGGAAGGTAAGTTGGTTACCGTGAATACGGAGCTTTCCTTCGATGACGCATCCATGATCGCATTGGAATATAATTATATCGCAGATCTGGAAGAGAAAGTGGATCTTGCGGAAGAGGCCATCAAGGATATCGAGGATGCACCGGAGACTCTTACTCCGCGTCCGCCGGTTGTCTGCGTAATGGGTCACGTTGACCATGGAAAAACCTCCCTTCTTGATGCGATCCGTAATTCCGATCTCACCAAGGATGAGGCAGGCGGTATCACCCAGCATATCGGTGCTTATGTAGTTAAGGCCGGTGAGCAGAGGATCACCTTCCTGGATACGCCGGGACATGAGGCATTTACCGCCATGCGTCTTCGTGGAGCGCAGGCTACCGATATTGCTATCCTTGTGGTAGCGGCAGATGACGGCGTTATGCCCCAGACAGTTGAGGCGATTAACCATGCCAAGGCTGCAGGCATTGAGATCATCGTTGCCGTGAATAAGATCGATAAGCCCAGCGCAAATGTGGAGCGTGTAAAACAGGAGCTTATGGAATACGGTCTGGTTGCCGAGGAATGGGGCGGAAGTACCATCTTCTGTCCGGTTTCCGCAAGGACCCATGAAGGTATCCCGCAGCTGTTGGATATGATCCTGCTTACGGCTGAGGTGCTGGAGCTTAAGGCCAACGCAAAGCGTAGAGCCCGCGGCGTTGTCATCGAGGCAAGACTTGATCGTGGACGCGGTCCCGTGGCTACACTGCTCGTTCAGAAGGGTACTCTGCATGTAGGAGACTTTATCGCTATCGGTGAAGTAAACGGACGTGTAAGAGCCATGCTGGATCATAAGCAGAGAAATGTTAAGGAAGCTACACCTTCAACTCCGGTGGAGATCATCGGTCTCAGCGGAGTTCCGAATTCCGGTGACACATTCATTTCCACAGATACAGAGAAGGAAGCTCGTCAGATCAGTGAAGCGTTTATCAACCGTGGCAAGGAGAACCTCATCGCCGAGACGAAGGCCAGAATGTCACTGGATGATCTCTTCAACCAGATGCAGGAAGGCAAGCTGAAGGAACTGAAGCTGATTGTTAAGGCCGATGTTCAGGGCTCCGTGGAAGCAGTTAAGCAGAGCCTGCTGAAGCTTTCCAACGAGGAGATCCTGATCAAGGTGATCCACTCCGGCGTTGGCGCCATCAACGAATCGGATGTGACCCTGGCATCAGCATCAGGCGCCATCATCATCGGATTCAATATCCGTCCGGATGCACAGGCAAAACAGCTTTCCGAAGAAGAAAAGGTGGATGTACGGCTTTATAACGTAATCTATAACGCTATCGACGATATTGAAGCAGCCATGAAGGGTATGCTGGATCCCATCTACGAGGAGAAGATCACCGGACACGTGGAGGTTCGTCAGGTATACAAGGCATCCAACATAGGTGCCATTGCCGGCTGCTACGTTCTGGATGGTATCGTAGAGCGCAATTCTTCCGTACGACTTACCCGCGACGGACAGCTGATCTTCGATGGAAAGATCGCATCTCTTAAGCGCTTTAAGGATGATGTGAAAGAAGTTAAGAGTGGTTTCGAGTGCGGTATCGTGCTTGATGGACATAAGGATTTTGCAGAGTTTGACCAGATGGAAGTTTACAAGATGGTAGAGGTTCCCAGAAGCTAATCTGCAGGATCGTAAAATGAGGTAGATGAAATGAGAAAAAATCCACATGGGGCCCAGAGGGTATCCCATGATGTGCAGCGCAGTCTGTCCCGGATCATTTCCGAACTGAAGGATCCGCGGATCGACAAGCTGTTATCCATCACCCGTTGTGAGGTGACAAGGGATCAGCAGGATTGCAAGGCCTATATCAGTGTTCTGGGGGACCTGGATTCTACCATGCAGGGACTGAACAGTGCCAGGGGCTTTATCCGTAAGGAACTGGCCAGATCCCTGAATCTGAGAAATACTCCGGAGATCACGTTTGTTCCGGATCGGTCCATCGAATACGGTGTGGAAATGTCACGCCGTATTGATGAAGTGATCCGGCAGGATGAGGAAAAGGCGAAAGAATCAGGGATCACTGATTCCGAGGAGTGAGCAGTCTATGGATAATGGAAGAAGAGAGAAGGCAAAACAGCTCAGGAAGATGATCGACGCGGCGGATTCCATCTGCATCGTCGGTCATATCCGTCCTGATGGCGACTGTATTGGGTCAGTTCTTGCCATGTATAATTATATCAGTGATATCACAGACCCGAAGAAACCGAAAGAGGTGGATGTCTATACCGAAGCATTCCCCGCATCCTTCCGGTTTCTTTCCGGTGCAAAGAAGATCAGGCATGAGTCACATGGGAAGCGGTATGATCTGGCCATCTCCATGGATGTTTCGGATATTGAACGTCTGGGGAAATTTCAGGAAATGTACATGTCGGCCATTTCCACCATCTGTATCGACCATCATGTAAGCAACCCGGGCTTTGGTGATCTTTGCTACGTTGATGCGGATGCATCCAGCGCCTGTGAAGCATTTGCCGATCTGATCGATCTCTCGGAGATCAGCCTGAATACGGCAACCTGTATCTATCTTGGCATGGTGCATGACACAGGTGTGTTCAAGTACAGCTGCACCCGCCGGAATACCATGGAGATAGCAGGAGCCCTTCTGGAAAAGGGAGTTGACTCCGCCTATATCATTGATGAAACATTTTATAAGAAGTCCTATAAACAGAACCTTCTTATGGCGAAGACACTGTTGGAATCCGTGCTGTATCGTGACGGCAAGGTGATCTACGGACACGTGTCCAGGGATACATTCAAGGATTTCAAGGCAAACCAGATGGATACGGAAGGGATCGTGGAACAGCTCCGCCTCACAGAGGGGGTAGAAGTGGCCATCTTCTCCTATCAGCTGACCAGAAAGAACCTGAAGTTCAGCATGCGTTCCAAGAATTATGTGGATGTAAGCACGATCGCCACCATGTTCGGTGGCGGCGGACACGTCCGTGCAGCAGGCTTCGATGCAGAGGGAAGCAGGAAGGACATCCTGGAGAAGGTCCTGAAAGAGGTAGATAAACAGCTGAAGTAACAAGGGGAATTATGTATCAGGGAGTAGTGGTGATCAATAAGGAGCCCGGCTTTACCTCCTTTGACGTGGTAGCCGTGGTAAGAAAGATCTTCGGCCAGAAGGCCGTGGGGCATACGGGAACGTTGGATCCCATGGCCAGCGGCGTTCTTCCGGTCTGTCTGGGACGGGCGACGAAGGTGAGTGAGCTCCTTCTTTCCGCCGAGAAAAGCTACGCCGTGGAAATGGAGCTGGGGATCACTACGGATACGGATGATTCCACAGGAAAGGAACTGGATCGGTGCAGCGAAGATTGGCTTTCCCGGATCACTCCGGAGGATGTGCGCCGTGTTCTGGAGGGATTCCCTGGGGATCAAATGCAGGTTCCTCCGCGTTATGCTGCCATTAAAATGAATGGCAAAAAGCTTTATGAATATGCCAGGGCAGGGATCGAGGTAGAGGTACCTCCCCGGCCGATCACCATATATCAGCTTAAGATCGAGGAGATCGATCTTCCGAAGATCCGTTTCTTTGTCAGGTGTTCCAAGGGAACCTATATCCGCAGCCTGTGTCGGGATGCGGACAGGATCCTGGGTACCGGGGCGGTGATGACTGCGTTAAGGAGAGATCATGCCAGCGGTTTTTCGCTGAAGGATTCCATCACCCTTGACGGACTCCGGGCGCTGAAGGAGGAGGGAAGACTTTCCGATGCGGTGCTTCCCGTGGACCTTCTTCTTAAAGATTTCCCCAGGCTTGACCTGAAGCCGGAGAAGGAGAAGATCCTTCTTAACGGGAATCCGCTCTATCCGGATGCGGTTCAGACGGAGGACCTGGAGCCGGGGAAAATGTACAGGGTCTATCTGCATGATCAGCTTAAGGCCCTCTATCAGTTTGACGAGGATAAGAAACTCCTGAAGAACAGAAAGATGCTTTAAAGGAAAGAGGATGATGCAGTGACAGCGGTAACCATAGGTAAATTTGACGGATTTCATAAGGGTCATCGTCTGTTGCTGAGTCGTTTGAAAGAGCTTTCCGATCAGGGGATGAAAACGGCTGTGATCCGTATCGGTTTTCCGGGGCAGAGGATCCTTTCCCAGGAGGAGGATCTGGAGCTCCTGCAGGAATACGGTTCACCGGAGCTGATCATCCTTTCGTTTACCGAAGAGCTTGCCGCCAAAACGCCGGAAGCCTTTATCCGGGATATCCTGGAGCGTTTTCCGGATCTCAGCGCCATCATCGTGGGAAGAGATTTTCATTTTGGCGTTGGAAGAAGCGGCAACATAGACACCCTCAGCCGTCTGGGAGTAAAATACGGTTTTCGCCTGATGGCTGTGGAGAAGCTGAAGATCGGAGATGCTGTTGTCAGCTCCAGTTGGATCCGTGAGCTTCTGCATCGTGGGGAGATCTGCTTTGCAGAGGATCTTCTGGGACATCCCATCCGGCTTACCGGAGAGGTACGGCACGGGAAGGCGCTGGGCAGAACCCTTGGATTCCCCACCATCAACCTGATCCCGCCGGAGGATAAGATGCTTCCCTGTAACGGCGTATATCGTTCGGAAGTGTTCCTGCCGGAGGAACCGGACAAAATCTATACCGGTCTTACCAATATCGGTCTCAGACCCACGGTAGAGGAGTCGGAGCAGGTCACCATGGAAACCTTTATCAAGGACTATTCCGGAGATCTGTACGGTCAGGTAGTTACGGTTCATCCCTGTGAATTTATCCGGCCGGAAATGCATTTTTCCTCTGTGGAGGAACTTGTAACTCAGATGAAAAAAGACTTGAAATCTCTTTGAAAATGGAATATAGTAATAACGTTGTCTGTTAGATTTGACAGACTATGCGCCTGTAGCTCAGTGGATAGAGCAATGGCCTCCGGAGCCATGTGCGTAGGTTCGATTCCTATCAGGCGCACAACGATCATAAAAGGGTCTCATGGACGTGAAGTCCCGGAGGCCCTTTTGCAATATACAGGTTCGTACAGAGGTTCAGAAATGGCAGAAAGAAGACAGGAACAATCGAATACTCGGACCGAACGAAGACCTCAGTCAGGAAATGTCAGAAGCAGAAAGAAGATCGACCGGAAGAGACAGGTTCGGATAAGGAAGATGCTGCTCATCGTGTGGAGCATTTTCCTTGTGCTGCTTGCTTTTGGGATCTATTTCTTTGTCCGGAATAAAGATGAACTCATGGGAGATATGGGCGTTAAAAAGAGCACGATCTATGAGGAGAATGCGGTGCCGGAGATCAACAAGCTGATCACCGATTATTATACCGCCTATGCAGCCTGTGACCAGAAAACCCTGAAGACGCTGGTGGTGGATCCTTCGCAGTTTGATAATATGTCCATCCTTGAGAAGAAGGCGGATATCGTTACGGCCTACAACAATCTGAAGGTTTACACCATCCCCGGAGCTGCTGTGGATGAAACGGTGGTCTATGTCATGTTCAATCTGTCCATCGTGAATGTGATCTCGCAGCCGCTGGATATCACCCGCCCGCCGCTTTATGTGGTAAAAAAAGGAGGTGGCTATGTCATTGACAATACCACTCTCCGTTCTGAGGTTCAGAATTTAATTGAGTCCTTGAATCAGAAGCAGGATATCCTGGATCTGATGAAACAGGTGCGTGACGATCAGGAGAAATGTGTCGCTGATGATCAGACCTTTAAAGAGTTTTACGATCGTCTGTGGAAATGATCAGTCGATCATTCCTCTGTTTCCGAAGGATCGGTAAGATCTTCATCCGAGGTCAGTACCTGGCCGGGGAGATGGGTCACATCCACTCCACGGGAGGGGACAGGGGTTGAGAATACGATCTGCGTCTCTGTTTTGCCGTAGGTCTGAAGACGTCCGATAAAACTGTCCAACTCCATGGTGCTGGGGAACCAGACCTTCATATGCATGGAGAATGCACCGGTCACGCAGTCACATTCCAGTACGTTGGGACAGGATTCGATGAAGGGATAGAATTCCTCCTTCTGCTTCGGATCAAGTGTCATATTGATATAGGCTTTGATGTGATACCCTACGGAAAGCGGTTCGATATATGCGTGATATCCGCTGATGATCCCGGCCTTCTCCAGACGTTCGATTCTGGCTGAAACGGCGGGAGAGGATAAGTATACCTGGCTTGCCAGGTATTTTAATGGGTAACGCGCATTTTCCTGAAGCAGGGAAAGCAGTTTCTGATCGATCTTGTCCATTTGTTGATCCCTCGATTCTTGTGATTCGGGCAGATTTGTTAGTTGACTTTATAATATTAACCATATTGGTCATTTCACTTTGCTATTATATATTGATGCCTGGGTTTTTTCCAGTGTTTTTTAAAAAAATTAAGCAAACCGCCGGGAAAAGGATAATTGCGTTGAACATTTCCAATGAGAAAAAGATAAGAATAAATAAATACCTGAGTGAAGCAGGGGTCTTATCCAGAAGAAAAGCGGATGAGGCTGTGCAAAACGGTGAGGTTCTGGTAAACGGTGTGCCTGCCGGACTGGGAACACAGGTAGGCCCGGAGGATGAGGTGCTTTACCGCGGAGAGCCGGTGCTGGCCAGACAGGACACCCGGGTATTCGTCTATAATAAGCCTATGGGACTGGTGTGTACTGCAAAGGATGCAGATAAGGACAGTATCTTCCGAAGACTGTCCCTGCCGGTTCCCTGTATGTATGTGGGAAGACTGGATAAGGATTCCCAGGGGCTTCTCCTTCTTACCAATGACGGAGATCTGTCCAATCAGCTGCAGAAGGCAAGAAATCATCATGAGAAGGAATATGTGGTCAGGGTGGATAAGCCCGTGACCTCGTACTTTTTGAAGAAGATGAGTTCAGGTGTGGAGATCCCTGAACTGGAGACTACGACCCGGCCCTGTAAGGTATTTCGCCAGGGGCAGAACAGCTTTCGGATCATCCTGACCCAGGGCCTGAACCGGCAGATCCGCCGGATGTGTTCGGAATTGGGATATAAGGTGACATTCCTGAAAAGGATCAGAGAATGCAACATCCTGCTTGGCGATCTTGAGCCCGGAGGGTATCGGGAGGTCACCGGCAGAGAGCTCGAAGAACTGATGAAACGTGTATGACATGAGAGGTTCGAAATGGATAAAGTGACGGAAAATCCCATAGAGAATCAGACGGAACGTATATCCCTGGACCGGATGAAGGAATTGATCCGGATCCTTTCCGATGCTTCCAGGACCTACTATATGGAGGATCGGGAGATCATGAGCAACTTCGAGTATGACCGGCTGTATGATGAGCTGTCCAAGCTTGAACAGAAGACGGGGATCGTCCTTTCCAACAGTCCCACCCAGAAGGTGGGATACGAAGTGGTCAGTTCGCTGCCGAAGGAACAGCATCCTTCCCCCATGCTTTCCCTGGATAAGACAAAGGAAGTAGATCAGTTGGTATCGTGGCTGGGTGATCATGAGGGAGTGCTCTCATGGAAGCTGGACGGGCTTACCGTTGTGCTGACCTACGAGAACGGCGTGCTGATCAAGGCAGTTACCCGGGGGAACGGTGAGACAGGAGAAGTGATCACACCCAACGCCAGGGTGTTCCTGAATGTCCCGAAAAGCATTCCCATACAGGAACGCTTTACCGTCCGGGGAGAAGCGATCATTTTTTATTCCGATTTTGACCGTATCAATAACTCCATTGAGGATATTGATGCGAAATATAAAAACCCGCGAAATCTCTGCAGTGGTTCGGTAAGACAGCTGAACAGCGAGATCACCGCACAGAGATCTGTCCGGTTTTATGCCTTCTCCATGGTAGATCCCGAGGATAAGGAGCTCCTTTCGAGGGCAGGCATGACCATGCAGAAACGATATGAATTCTTAAGATCCATCGGCTTTGATACGGTGGAATATCGTATGGTTGATAAAGAGGATCTCGCAGAAACCGTTAAGTGGTTTTCCGAAGCCATTAAGGGAAATGATTTTCCTTCGGATGGTCTGGTGCTGTCCTATAATGACATTTCCTACGGCAGATCCCTTGGCAGAACGGCGAAGTTTCCCAGAGATTCCATCGCCTTCAAATGGCAGGATGAGGAAGCAGAGACTTCCCTTATCGATGTGGAATGGAGTCCGTCCCGAACGGGACTGATCAATCCGGTTGCGATCTTTGAACCGGTTGAGCTTGAGGGAACCGTGGTACAGCGGGCGAGCGTGCATAATATCAGTATCCTGAAGGAGCTGGCCCTCGGAAAGGGTGACAGGATCAAGGTTTATAAGGCAAATATGATCATCCCGCAGATCTCCGAGAATCTGACAAGATCCGGGGCTCTGGACATTCCGGACACTTGCCCGGCATGTGGCGGGAAAACGGTCATCCGAAATGAAAATGATACGGAAACACTGTTCTGTCCTAATCCGGAATGTCCGGCCAAGGACCTGAAACGTTTTACTCTTTTTGTATCCCGAAATGCAATGAACATTGATGGTATATCCGAGGCGACTCTGGAACGCTTCCTTGATCGGGGATTCCTTACACAGCCGGCGGATCTTTATCGTCTGGATCGCTACAGGGATGAGATCGTTCAGATGGACAAGCTGGGGGAGAAGTCTTATCAAAAGCTTCAGGAAGCCATAGAAAGATCCAGACAAGCGAATCTTGCGCAGTTTATTTACGGACTAGGTATCCCAAATGTGGGACTCGCCAATGCAAAGCTCATTGTCCGACATTTCAAACAGGATCCGGAAGCGTGCTTCTCGGCACCTTATGATGAATTATGTGAGATCGAAATGATCGGTCCCATCATTGCGGAAAGCTACGTGGCTTTCTTTGCAGATGAAAAGCATAAGGAAGAACTGAAGGAGCTGTTGAAGGAGATCACCTTTGTACGCGAAGAAAGCAGTCTTCCCCAGGATCTTTCCGGGATGACATTTGTGATCACGGGATCACTGGTTAGCTTCCCGAATCGGGATGCGCTGAAGAAGGAGATCGAGGACCGAGGAGGAAAGGTTGCCGGCTCTGTAAGTGCCAGGACTTCTTTCCTGATCAATAATGATGTTACATCCAATTCGGGAAAGAATAAAAAAGCCAGGGAATTGGGGATACCGATCCTGTCAGAAGAAGACTTCGTCAGTGGGGAGTTTTTGAAATAAAGATCTTAGAATAACGATCTGTCATCCTGAGCCGCAAAGCGAGCGAAGGATCTTAGAATACGACCTGTCATCCTGAGCTGCGAAGCAGGCGAAGGATCCCATGGGTCAGATTGGAGGACTCTATTCATGCCGATCAGAGTGAATAATGATCTGCCTGTGAAAAAAATACTTGAGGATGAGAACATTTTTGTAATGGACGAAAATCGGTCCAACAGCCAGGATATCCGCCCCATCGATATTTTGATCCTGAATCTTATGCCTCTTAAGGAAAATACGGAGCTGGAGCTTCTCCGCAGCCTGTCAAATACACCGCTGCAGGTGAACGTCAACTTCGTACGTACCTCTTCCTATGAGTCAAAGCATACCTCCAAGGAGCATCTGAAGCAGTTTTATCTTAAGTTTAAAGAGGTGAAATCCCGTAAATGGGACGGCCTCATTATCACCGGTGCTCCTGTGGAGAAGATGGACTTCGAAGAGGTGGAGTACTGGCAGGAGCTGGTGGACATCATGGAATGGTCCAGGACCAATGTGACCTCCACACTGCATATCTGCTGGGGCGCTCAAGCGGGGCTCTATCACCGTTACGGTATACCGAAGTTTGAAATGGAGAAAAAACTGTCCGGTGTATACAAGATGAAGACCTTTCATAAGCGTACGGAGCTGGTGCGCGGCTTTGATGATTATTTCCTTGTGCCCCAGTCCCGTTATACAGGCGTGGACCGTGCCGCAGTAGAAGCTAATCCCGAGCTTGAGATCGTTGCGGATTCCGAAGAATGCGGACCATATCTGATCGTCGCTGAAGGGGGCAAGAATATCTTTGTGACCGGTCACCCGGAATACGATACCCTGACATTGGATTCAGAGTACAAACGGGACATCGGCCGCGGATTAAATCCGTCTATCCCCGTGAACTACTATCCGGATGATGATCCTACGAAGAAACCGACGAAATCCTGGAGATGTCACGCCAATACTTTGTACACCAACTGGTTGAATTATTATGTCTATCAACAGACACCTTATAACTGGCGGTGATCAGCAGGATCACACCATATGAAAAACCGTCAAAACCATTGAAAAATAAAGGGGTTTCAAGGATGGGAAGAAGGATTTTGCCAGGGAAAATAATGCAAAAAGGTGAGCCGCTTACACATCAAAATATCGCGTAAGATGTTGTAAGACATACGTAAGATGTTTTAAAAACGGTGTAAATGATGGTGTAAGCAAATGAGATAATGGCGTAAGCCAAAAGTGATGATGATGTAAATAAGCAAGGATTATATTACAGAAAAATAGCCGTCGGTAGCTTAAAATAAGCAGCCGACGGTCTTTTTTTTTGCAAAAAATCGCCTTTTGGTCGAAAAATCGCATTTTTCCGATGTTATTCCCCAAAAAAAAGACATAATTAAGATAGGAGAGTTAAACATCCACCGGGAAAGGAAAAATATATGATTACGAAAAAGTATAAAATTGATGAAGAAAACGATCTGTTTGACGAGATAAGCGAGAAAAGAAGGCAGTTTTCCATGTTCAACCGGAATGTCAGCCGTTTGCAGTCGGATTTTATTGTCCTTCCGACAGATGTGGGAGACGGATATGATAACCTGCGGCAGGAGTATAACGCAATAAGGAGACATCACAGGGCAGCTGCGGCGGGGCTTATCCAGAAAATATATCACAGTTACCATCAGCAAGAAGACACCGGAACTGGCGGAGCAGTCTTTTGAGGACTTTCAGCGGAACTTCGGACAGCGGTTTGCCAGCCGCCTGGGATCCGGGAGGGCAAATCGCTGTCCGGATTTTTTTGTTTCTTGGGCATTTTTTCAAAACTGAAAGCTTTATTTCTATTGTGCTTTCTGTTCAAATTTGCTATACTAAATCATACAGGTTGAACAAATGAAAGAAATGGATAATTGTGAGCGAATCCTATTCTGACATCATCAGACCGGGAAGTAAATACATTTAGAAAAATCATGGAAACGTGATGACTCAAAGCTAACAGGGCCTGTGAAATGGCAGCCAGCTGCACATTTATAAAACGGGCATCGTTTATTCTTTGGATGCCTGTTTTT
>JAGBNH010000106.1 GCA_017634475.1 Eubacterium sp. | reverse complement strand
GAGTATGTAAGACAGAGGTGGCATAATTATGGATAAGAAGGCAAAGCCCATAATCATCGTGGGAGCTGTGGTGGTTCTGGCCATGATCGGTATTCTCATTGCCGTGCTTGTGGGAAAAAGCAAAGAAATGAAAAACGGAAAGAGCCTGGATGATCTGGCGGAGGATGTAAAGGTAAGCACCGCCACACCGAAAAAGGGCGCAGTGTCCTTTGACGGCAACAATCTTTACGACGAGCTTCCGGAGATCAGCAAATACCCCCTGGCGGTGGAAGGCAGAGGTGAGGTAGCCATCGAGATCTTTACCTCCGGTGAGAAGGCGGGCACGGGAAACGATTCCTGGCTGGTGGATGTGGCTACCAAATTCAATTCCGAAAATCATAAACTGAGCAACGGCAAGTCCGTATCCCTCAGCGTACGCTCCGTACCCTCGGGAACTGCGGCGGATTACATCATTTCCAACAAATATGTACCGGATCTCTATTCCCCGAGTAATACCCTGTTCGGCGAATATGCCAGCGCCAACGGTGCGCAGCTGGAGATCTACTGTGACCGTCTGGTGGGAAATACCGCCGGTATCCTGGTGAAGAAGGGAACCTATACGGATTTTGATTCGGTCATCAAGGCCGTTCAGGAGAATAAGATCAATGTGGGGTATACCAATCCCCAGACCAGTGCTACGGGACTGAACCTCCTGCTCACCCTGCTGGAGGACGGAACGGAGAACTTTATCAAGTTCAACGCCAACATCCCTTATGTAGCCTACACCACACAGCAGATGCGCGACAGTGCCGCCAACGGAAGACTTGACGGAATGCTCACGGAGTATCAGGCCTTCATTCATGATAAGAACCTGACCTCGGTGTATGATTTCATTCCCTTCGGCGTACGACATGACAATCCGGCGTTTATCTGCAATAAGGCATCCAAGAGTCAGGACCAGCTGGACGCCATCAAGATGATCATCGATTACTGCCTCACCCCCGAGATGCAGAAGATCGCCACCAATAAGGGCTTCAATGCAAATGACGATTACAAGACCACCCTGGATTTCTCCGGTTCCCAGGTGACCCAGGCGCTGGTGACCTACAAGAAGGAGAAGGATAATGGTAAGGATATCATTGCTGTTTTCGTAGCGGACTGCTCAGGCTCCATGAGCGGAGCACCCATGAATCAGCTGAAGAGTTCTCTGACCAATGGCCTTTCCTACATCAACGATAACAACTATATCGGTCTGGTGAGCTATGACAGCGACGTTACCGTGGAGCTTCCCATTGCACAGCTGGATCTGAATCAGCGCGCCTATTTCCAGGGAGCGGTGGATTCCCTCAGCGCCAGCGGAAATACGGCTACCTACGAAGCGCTGGTGGTTGCAGCCCAGATGATCGAGAAGGAGAGGGTGAATCATCCGGACGCAAAATGTATGATCCTCCTTCTGAGTGACGGCTATGCCAACGGATCCTACAAGCTTAAGGATATCGAGGGCGCGATAAAGACCACCACCATTCCGGTATATACCATCAGCTACGGCGATGATGCGGATAAGAGTGAGCTTCAGAAGGTGGCAGGAATTAACGAGGCGGCCAGCATCAATGCGGATTCCGACGATATCATTTACAAGCTGAAGAATCTGTTCAACAGCCAGCTGTAGGTTGACAACCCCCGGAGGGCTGATTATAATCTACAACAGTGATACATTTTCATAAAAAGGATGAAGAATGGAGGTTACTTATGAAGAAGTCATTAGATGAGAAGCTGAATTCTATCCTCGGTGATCTTGCCGATGATGCAAGGGAGAAGGTTAAGGCTGACATCCGTAAGGCAGTTAAGGCGGATGTGAAGAAGAAAATGAAGCAGAGGATCAAGCAGAAGAGACGCCGCTTCGTGCGTCGTGTACTCTTCGTTGGCGCCATCGCCGGCGGGGCATATCTGATCTACACCCATTCCGAGAAGGCAAAAACCTCGGTGGATGCGGTGATCGCGCAGATCCCCGAGAAGGCAAGGACATCCATGGATACCGTGATCGCCAGGATTCCGGTGAAGATCCCGGACAGCATCGTTTGCAAGCTGCCCTTCCATGGCGGAGACGCTGAATAATACCCCCGAAAGATATGTTCCCCTGACAGTGAGACTTCAGTAACTGTCAGGGGAATATTTCATTTCTTACGAAAATGTCACTTTATTGTCACTTTGAACTGATAACATGAGCCACGGTTCAAAAACAACCACACAGAGAAAGGGAATGTTATGGAGATCCTGCGAGTTGAGCATTTGACGAAAATATACGGAAGCGGTGAAACCGAGGTCCGTGCGGTGGATGATATCAGTTTTTCCGTGGAAAAGGGTGAGTTCCTTTGCATCATCGGAGCCTCGGGAAGCGGAAAGTCTACGCTGCTTCATCTGTTGGGCGGAGTGGACCGGCCGAATTCCGGAAAGGTTTATATCGACGGAGAAGATATCTATCAGCAGGATGACGATACATTGGCTGTCTTCCGGAGAAGACAGGTGGGGCTGATCTACCAGTTCTACAATCTGATCCCCGTGCTTACGGCGGAGGAGAATATCACACTTCCCTGTGATCTGGACGGAAGAGAGGTGGATCCGGAGAAGCTGAAGGAGCTGATCCACAGCCTTGGCCTGGAGGGAAGAGAGCATCACCTCCCCAGCCAGATGTCCGGCGGACAGCAGCAGAGAGTTGCCATCGGCCGGGCCCTGATCAATCAGCCGGCCATCATCCTGGCGGATGAGCTTACCGGTAACCTGGACAAAAAGGCAAGTGACGAGATCATCGCCCTGCTTCAGCGGGCGAATCAGTCCACGGGACAGACCATTATCATGATCACCCATGACCTGGAGATCGCGGCGCAGGCAGACCGCGTGATCACCATCCAGGACGGAATGATCAGAAAGGATGTAAAGCGGAGCTGACACAGGTCTCTCCCGGAGGTATGGACTCTTGAATATTACAAGTAAATTCACAATACGAAATCTTGCACGTAACCGGAAGCGTACCATCGTGACCTGTATCGGTGTCATGCTTTCCGCAGCGTTGATCTGTACGGTCATGGGCATGGTGGCCACCTTCCGCCATTCCCTGATCGAGGATTACAAGCTGAATCAGGGAAATTACCACGTACAGTACTATGATGTGCCGGCACCGATCAGCGGACTGGTGACCGATAACGCCCATGTGGAGCTGGCCGGTATCCTTTCCAATATTGGTTTCCAGAAGGTGACGGACGATAACCGGACCAGGGATTACATCAATGTGTCCGGAGGAAATGACACCCTCTTTACCCAGATGCAGGTTAAGGTGCTGGAGGGACGGCTTCCGGAGGATGACGGAGAGCTGGTGATCCCGGAATCCTATTCCAGGCTTGCTTCCGCGCCTAAGGTGGGAGATACCGTGACCCTGTCTCTGGGAGACCGGATCCTTGTCTCCACCGGAGAGCGGGTGTCCCCCAAGTCAGCCCGTTTCGAAGAGGAACGGCTGGACAACCTGAAGGAGAAGACCTTCCGGGTCGTAGGTGTGATCCGGGAACCTTCAAATATGGACGGCTACAGCTCACCGGCCTATCTCTGTCTCTTCCGGGAGAAACGGTTTGAATCCGGAATGATGGATGTGTTCGTACGGTTTGACCAGCCTCGTGATTTCGTCTTGATCAACGATAATATCGAAAAGCAGCTCATGGAGGAGGGATATACCCAGTTCCCCAACATAAATATGCTGGTCCGCTATGAAGGCGGTCTCAGCGACAGGACCATTGATATGGTCTTCGGTGTGGGGGTGGTGATCTGTCTTATCATCGTGGGAACCAGTATCTTCGTGATCTCCAACAGCTTCCGCATATCCGTGGAGGATAAGAAGACCCAGTTCGGTATGCTGGCCAGCGTGGGCGCAACCAGGCGCCAGATCCGGAACATCGTTCTCCGGGAAGGCATGTATATCTTTCTGATCGGAACTACCGCAGGTATCCTTCTGGGTGCATTTGTGATCTGGATCCTGGATCAGGTGGTGAACCTCCTGCTGGAGGAAACCATGAAGATCCGGATGCTTTATACCCTGCCCTGGTGGGTGGTGGCCTTCACCGTTTTGCTCTCTGCAGTGACCATTTTCTTTGCTTCCGTGATCCCGGCCCGGGCGGCCATGAAATACGCCCCCATCGATATCATCCGGGGCAAGACCAGAGTGAAGGTATATGAAGAGAAGCTGGATCCGGCGGGCTTCGTGAAGAAGTTTTTCGGCGTGGGTGGCGTGATCGCCCACAAGAACCTGCAGCGAAGCAGGAAGAAATACCGGACCACCGTGGTCTCCCTGGTGGTGGGCATGGCGTCCTTCATCGGCATTTACAGCTTCGTAAACTATGGCAAGAAGCTGGTGGGTGAGGTCTATACGCAAATGGACTATAACCTGTCGGTAAATGTGGATTCCGGCGGAGGCATCGGAGACCTGGGGATCGATGATTCCGATCCTGAGGCGGAAAAGAAGAGACAGGAGAAACGCATCGAAGGCATGCGCCGGGACGTGAACCGGATCCGGAAGCTGCCGGGAGTAAAGAGGTGCTTTACTTCCCTGGAGACCATGGGCCAGCTGGATGCAACGAAATATGCAAGGGATCCGGAAGCCTATGAGGCGGATGCCGCAACAAATGAATGGTATCCGGTATCCATGAATGTCATGATGCTGACAGAATCCGAGTTCCGGGAGTATCTGGAGCAGCTGGGTATAGAGACCGAGGATATAAACACCGTGGGGATCCTTGCGGATCATGTGGTTTATTCCGGGGCTGACGGTGTGCGTAAGCATATGCGGCAGACGAACATCGAGGAGGGAGAGACAGTCACATTTTCCTATCCGGTAGGAAGTAAAGGGCTTTCGGATGAAGAGCTCATGGCCGGTGAGGATGACTGGCTCTACGGTCAGGCGGAGGTGAAGATCCTTCGCACGGTTTATGAAAGCAGCGACCTTCCCTTCGGCGTGGGCTCCGGCTTCGAAAAGTACGGGGGAACCATCCTTTTCGTCAACGAGGACTTCTTTGCCGCCATGCCCTTTGACGCAAACTACGGCGCCATGCTGATCGATGCTGAGGATGCGGAGGAAATGATCCTTCAGATCCGGAAACTGGAGGAAAATGCTGAAATCGGCGAGACATTCGTGTATAATGAGGAGTCGGGAGCAAACCGGACCAGGAGACTGATCCTGGTGGTGGAGATCTTCCTGTACGGCTTTATCATCGTGATCGTCCTGATCGGCGTCACAAATGTATTGAACACGGTAACGACGAATATGAACCTGAGGCAGCGGGAATTTGCCATGCTGCAGTCGGTGGGAATGACCGGAAAGGAATTCCGCCGGATGATCCGGGTGGAAGGGATGCTCTATGTACTGAAATCCCTGGCCTTCGGCCTTCCGCTGGGACTTCTGCTTTCCCTGCTGGTTTACAAGATGATCGAGCGCCAGTTTGAATATGGCTATGTCTTCCCCTGGAAGGCCATGGTGATCTCCGTGGTGGCCGTGATCCTGATCATCGGTCTCTCCATGTGGTCCGCCCTTCGGCGCCAGCGGAAGCTGAACATCATAGAGACCATACGAAGGCAGACCTATTGATAAATAAATTATAAAGAAGAGGGAAGAAACAGAATGAAGCTCAAATTACTTCTGGTGGAAGACAGCCCGATGATCATTCGCGGCTTACAGTATACCCTGGAACAGGCAGGCTACGAAGTGGTGGTCTGCATGTCAAGACGGATGGCGGATGACCGCCTTGCGAAGATGAAATTCGACGTGGCGATCCTGGATGTGAATCTTCCGGACGGCAGCGGCTTCGATCTCTGCCGGCAGCTGAAGGAGGAGACGGACATCCCGGTGATCTTCCTTACCGCGCGGGATGAGGAGAGCGATGTGGTCATGGGACTGGAGCTGGGGGCAGATGATTATATCCTGAAGCCCTTCCGTAACCGGGAGCTGATCTCCAGGATCGAAACCGTGCTCCGCCGCAGCGGAAAGACCAGAAAGGTCTTCCGGGTGGGGGATGTGGAGATCGATGTGGAGACGGATCAGGTAACGGTGAAGGGGAAGAAAACGGAATTCACCCAGCTGGAATATAAGATCCTCTATATGCTGATGCAGAACGCAGGTCAGATCCTTACCCGGGAGCAGATCATGGATCGGATCTGGGATATTTCCGGCAATTTCGTAGAGGACAATACCCTTACGGTATATATCAAAAGAATTCGCCAGAAGCTGGGAGACTCGGATATCATCCGGACCATAAAGGGCGTGGGATATCGTGCAGAGGATCCCGCTGATCCGGAGAAGCTGGCCAAGGACAGTGAGCTGGAAGAAGAGTAAAGAGATCTGACAGAAGCTTTTGGGAAGAATGGAAAAGACAAAGAACAAGATCAATCGAAGAACCAGAAGGATCCTCCTCGCCATGGGCTGTGCGCTGATCATGGCGGGGACGCTTTTGTATGGAAATATCTGGCTGATCTCCCAGCAGAAGGAAATGGAGCGGCAGCAGATCACCGCCATGGTGGGGCTGCTCCGGGAACAGTTTCCGGAGCTTTCGGATGCGGAGCTGATGAAGCTTTTGAAGGATCCGGCAGACCGGCAGGAAAGGCTGGAACGCGGAGCGGATCTCATGCAGAAATACGGCTATGACGACGCCTTCTTCTCTGCCAGAGAGAAACGCCTGATGTGGCAGCTGGTGCTGTTCAATTCCGGCGTGATCTTTCTTACCGGTGTGATCTGCGTCATGCTGTATGCACAGCATCGGCTGCGGGTACGAAAGGAAGTAAAGGAGCTGCAGCGGTATTTTGATGAGCTGAACCACGGGAGCTACGATCTGGACCCCGGACAGACCACGGAAGGGGACCTGTCCATGCTGCAGAGTGATATCTTCAAGGTGACACAATTGCTCAGGACAGCAGCAGAGCATGAGAAGGAGAAGAATGAGGCGCTTTCCCGCTGGCTGGCGGATATCTCGCACCAGCTGAAGACCCCCATTGCCTCCATCCGGATCAATCTGGACAATGTGCTGGATGATCCCGATATGCCGGTGGAGCTGCGGAAGGAATTCATGAAGGAATGCAGCATGCAGCTGGAATGGATCTCTTCCCTGGTGCAGACCTTACTGAAGCTGGCCAGAATCGATGCCGGAACAGTGGAGCTGAAGAAGGAAGAAATGGATATCCTGTCGGTAGCCAGGGAAGCGCAGAAGAAGCTGGAGATCCTGGCAGAGATCCAGGGCGTGGAAGTGGTCTGGGAGGACGAGCCGAAGGGTGAAGTCATCGATCCGGAAACCCTGGGGCCGGTGCCCATGACCGGCGATCCTGCATGGCAGCTGGAGGCCATAAGCAACATTTTAAAGAACTGTATCGAGCATTCCGGCGCAGGCTCACGGGTATATCTTTCCATGCGGAATACCACGGTGTTCAAGGAGCTGACCATACGGGATACCGGAGATGGCATACCGGAGGAGGATCTGCCGCACATTTTCGAACGATTTTACCGGGCGAAGAATGCCAGAAAAGAATCCGTGGGGATCGGTCTCTCCCTGGCCTCGAGCATTGTGGAAAACGGTGGCGGGAAGATCATGGTAAGCTCCGTGAGAGGCGAGGGAACCTCATTTGTGATCCGGTATCTGCTCTGAGACCGGTGCGGATAAACCCAATCTCGGAGAAAAGTTTCTTTACATATGAAATAGAGTGGGCTATAATACATAGGCAAAAGCCACGTTCAGTTTTTGCGCGTGGTTTTTTTCTGCGTGAACATAGATGCATGTATAGTTTTTTTGATTTACAGAAGGGAATGGGCTATGGTTACAGCTATCGTAGGTGCAAATTGGGGCGACGAAGGTAAGGGCAAGATCACGGATATGCTTGCCGAAACTTCCGACATCATCATCCGGTTCCAGGGCGGAGCGAATGCGGGACATACCATCATCAACAATTATGGAAAGTTCGCGCTGCATACACTGCCTTCGGGTGTTTTCTATGATCACACCACCAGTATCATCGGAAATGGTGTTGCGCTGGATATCCCCAAGCTTTTTAAGGAGATCAAGGATATCGAGTCCAAGGGTGTTCCCACACCGAAGATCCTTGTATCTGACCGGGCACAGATGGTCATGCCGTATCACGTGCTTTTCGATACCTATGAGGAAGCGCGTCTGGCAGGGAAGTCCTTCGGTTCCACCAAGTCCGGTATTGCACCGTTTTATTCCGACAAATATGCGAAGATCGGATTCCAGGTGAGCGAGCTCTTCGATGATGAGGCTTCGCTGAAGGATAAGATCTCACGGGTGATCACCCAGAAAAATGTGCTTCTCGAGCATCTGTATCATCAGCCGCTTCTTACAGTGGATGAGGTATATGCAACACTGATGGAATATAAGGAAATGGTTGCTCCCTATGTATGCGATGTTTCCGCATTCCTCTATGAGGCCATCAAGGCCGGAAAGAATATCCTGCTGGAGGGTCAGCTGGGCTCCATGAAGGATCCGGATCACGGGATCTATCCCATGGTCACCTCTTCCTCCACACTGGCTGCCTACGGCGCCATCGGAGCAGGTATCCCGCCCTATGAGATCAAGAAGATCGTTACGGTAGTAAAGGCTTACTCCAGTGCAGTAGGTGCAGGAGAATTCGTCAGCGAGATCTTCGGGGATGAAGCAGATGAGCTGCGTCGCCGGGGCGGTGACGGTGGAGAGTTCGGTGCTACCACCGGACGCCCCAGAAGAATGGGCTGGTTCGACTGCGTGGCAACCCGTTACGGCTGCCGGATCCAGGGAACCACGGATGTGGCCTTCACGGTACTGGATGTACTGGGTTATCTGGATGAGATCCCGGTATGCGTAGGCTATGAGATCGACGGCGAAGTGACAAAGGATTTCCCCGTTACCGCTAAGCTTAAGAAGGCTAAGCCGGTTTACAAGGTACTTCCGGGATGGAAGACCGAGATCCGGGGCATCACGAAATATGAAGAACTTCCGGAGAACTGCCGGAATTATATCGAATTCATCGAGAAAGAGATCGGCTTCCCCATCACCATGGTTTCCAACGGACCGGGAAGACATGAGATCATTTACAGATAAGGATAAGGCAAAGGAGCCTGTCATCGTGAGTACTTCACGACGACAGGCTCCCTGGTTTTTTTAAGATCATCAAAGCTTAGATGATCATTGCTGCGCATTCTGTTTTGCCTTTTCGATCTCTTCGTTCAGGTCCCGCAGGGTCACATGGGTGGTGAGCAGGGCGTAGATCTGATCGCAGAGCTCCTTCTTCCCGGTGAAAGGGATCAGGTATTTATGCTTCTTCGTCTTTACGTGGATCAGACTGTAGGCGTATTCGTTCTCGGGCACGATCAGTGTGGCGTCCACGATATCCTCATAGGAGTATTCGGTAACGCCCCAGCGGTGTTTCACCGTCATCCCCTTGTCCGTGAACTCGTAATCGATGTCGTACTTATCCCGTTCATAGGTATGGATGAAGAGATATCCTCCGTACAGGCCGATGAGACCCCCCAGGATGGCACCGATCACATGACTCGAAGCCAGGCCGGTGAAGAAGAGCACCAGGATCATGGCACCGAAGAGAAAGAGGAACAGACCGAAGTATCGCAGGGTGCGACGACTTCTCTTGTTATGTTTTACGTGATAGCGGATCATTTTCTTTGCCTTTCCGTGAATTCATACCGCACATTATAACATCAAACAGAAATTCCTTCAATAAATGTAGGAATTATTTCCCGATTGTGCTATAATACCTTGGAATTTTACCCAGGAGGACCTTCAATGATCAGACTCATTGCCAGCGACATCGACGGCACCCTTGTGCCGGACGGTACGGATAGGATCGATCCGGAAATGATGGACGTGATCCGCGCGTTAAAGGAGCGGGGGATCGTCTTCGCCGGAGCCAGCGGACGACAGTTCCTGTCCATGAAGAAGCTCTTTCAGCCGGTATGGCAGGATATGTATTACATCACGGATAACGGAAGCATACTTCGAAGCGCCGGAAAGATCCTGAAGAAGCATGTGATCCCCCGGACTACGCTGTTCGAGCTGATCCGTGACGCAAAGCGCCTGCCGGACTGCGATATCATGCTCTGCGGTGAGGATGCGGCCTACTGCGAAGAATACAGTGAAATGTTCTACTGGCTGCGGGATTCCTACAAGTTCAACGTAAAGGTGCTGGGAGATTTTGAAACCTATCTGCAGGATGATATCGTGAAGATGTCCATTTACCAGAAGGATACGGCCGAAGCCACGGTGAACAGGTGGTTCGCCCCCAAATGGCGGGAGCAGTTCAATATCGCCTCTGCGGGAACCATGTGGATGGATATCGTTCAGTATGACGCGGACAAGGGATCCAGCCTTCGGGAGCTGCAGGAGCAGCTGGGGATCACGCCGGAAGAGACCATGGTCTTCGGCGATAACCTGAATGATATCGGCATGCTGAAGGCTGCGGAGTACAGCTACGCCATCGGAAGTGCGAGAGATGAGGTGAAGAAAACGGCGAAATATCTGGCCCCTCCCCTTTCCGAATACGGAGAGACCCAGGTGCTGAAGGAACTGATCCGGGCCCTTGACGCGGAGCGGGAAAGCAGGCAGACCGATCCGGCCCAATAAGGATCGAATGCCTGACATAAATCGTAAAATAATATTTTTAAATAAAGGAGATACGATCATGAGCAAGATCGAAATGAAGACACCCTTAGTTGAGATGGACGGGGACGAGATGACCCGTATCCTCTGGCAGTACATCAAGGATGAGCTGCTGCTTCCTTTTGTAGACCTGAAGACAGAATACTATGATCTGGGACTGAAGCATAGAGACGAGACGGACGATCAGGTGACCATCGATTCCGCCGAGGCCACCAGGAAGTACGGCGTGGCTGTAAAGTGCGCCACCATCACCCCCAACGCAGCCCGCGTGGAGGAGTATAACCTGAAGGAAATGTGGAAGAGTCCCAACGGGACCATCCGTGCCATCCTGGACGGAACCGTGTTCCGTGCACCCATCCAGGTGAAGGGTATCACTCCCTGCGTTCGGAACTGGGAGCAGCCCATCACCATCGCGCGTCATGCTTACGGTGATGTGTATAAGGCAAGTGAAATGAAGATCCCGGGACCCGGAAAGGTAGAGCTGGTCTATACCGCAGCTGACGGAACCGAAGAGCGTGTTCTCGTCCATGATTTCAAGTCCGCAGGTATCGTACAGGGCCAGCATAACCTGGTTCCCTCCATCGAGAGCTTTGCAAGAAGCTGCTTCACCTACGCACTGGATACGAAGCAGACCCTGTGGTTTGCCACCAAGGATACCATTTCCAAGAAGTATGATCACACCTTCAAGGATGTGTTCCAGGAGATCTTCGACGCAGAGTATAAGGAGAAGTTCGACGCTGCAGGGATCGAGTATTTCTATACCCTGATCGATGACGCCGTTGCCAGAGTCATGAAGTCCAGGGGTGGATTTATTTGGGCCTGCAAGAACTACGACGGTGATGTGATGAGCGATATGCTTTCCTCCGCCTTCGGTTCACTGGCTATGATGACATCGGTACTGGTATCTCCCCAGGGCTTCTATGAGTATGAAGCAGCTCACGGAACCGTACAGCGTCATTACTATAAGCATCTGAAGGGTGAGGAGACCTCCACCAATCCGGTGGCTACCATCTTTGCATGGACCGGCGCACTTCGTAAGCGTGGCGAGCTGGATCAGCTTCCGGAGCTTTCCGCATTTGCAGACAAGCTGGAGAAGGCTACCCTTTCCACCATCGAGAGCGGAACCATGACCAAGGATCTGGCTCTGATTACAGAGCTTTCCGATGTGACCACCCTGAATACGGAAGATTTCATCAAGGCGATCCGGAAGACGCTTGAGACTTTGGTATGATCAAGGAAATAAACTGATTTTGGATATTTGGACGATTTTAAAAATCGAACCCACGAGGGATAAGGAGCAGTTAAAAAAGGCTTACCGTAAGGTGCTGGTGACAGTGCATCCCGAGGACGACCCGGAGGGCTTTCAGGCCCTCCGGGCCGCCTATGAGGAAGCATTGAGACTGGCAGATCTTCCGGAAGAGGAATATCAGCCGGAGGCCGGGCCTAAAGCACAGGAGAACCGTGAACCGGCGGAAATCGTATATCCCGACACCCCTCAGGGCAGAATGCAGAAAACGATGCAGGAGATCTATGCATCGTTTTTTCGGCGTGTGGATGTGCATGAATGGGAAGCTCTTCTGGAGGAACCCTATGCGTCCTCCATCGATACCTCCACAGAGGCCATGTATACCCTGCTGGACTTTATCACCGGGCATTATCTGCTTCCCCACCAGGTCTATAAATTCCTGACGGAGCATTATGATCTGAGTGAACAGAGGGAGGAGCTTACGGCCCGTTATCCTTCCCGTTTTGTGGACTATATCCTGGCCAACGGAAGATATGCGGATGCAGTGGACTTTACCAAGTTCACGGGACCGGCGGATTATGATTATGACCATCTGATCGAGGCGGCATCGGCATTTTCAAGGGCCCTTAGGGCCGAGAATATTCCGGAGCTGATGAAGCTCCTGCCGAAGCTCAAAGATCTGCCGGTGAGAAATCCGGATATCGACATCATGCTGGTACGTTTTCTCTGGCAGACCGACCGGGAGGAGGAAGCCGAGGAGCTTCTGGAGGAGCTGAACCGCCTCTATCCCGAGGATGTCACCGTACTGATCAATACGGGAGATATCAAGCTTCATTCCGAAGATCTGGACGGCGCAGAGCGCTGCTATCGGAAGGCGGAAGAAATATCCGGGGATTCCCGGGTGATCCGGGGCAGACTGGGCGAGGTGGCAAACGCCAGAGAAGATTTCGAAAAAGCCCGGGACATCTTTTATGACCTGATGCAGGACGATCCCTATGAGAACTATTACCGCGCCCAGGTCCACACGGCCTGTGAGGGGATCGTGAAAAAGAAGAAGGCGGAGCTTGAGGCGGATCCGGGTTCTTTGGAGCTTCGCATCGCTCTGGCCACAGCCCTTTACCAGAGCTATCAGTTTGAGGAGGGCATCCGGGTGCTGACGGAGATCGATCCGCCGAAGGGACTGCTGGGTGCGACCTATCATAATTACCTGGGCAGATGCCTGCTGTCCATCCGGAAACCGGTGGAAGCGGAGGCGGAGCTCAGGCTGTGGATCGATGCCATAGTTGCTATTCCCGAAGCGGATGAGTCGGATGAGGCAACGGCCATCCGGAAACGCATGGGCTATGCGGTGACTCTTCTGGGGGTTGCCCTGATGCAGCAGAAACGTTATGCCGAAGCAAGGACGGCCATTGATTCCGCCCTCTCCATGCGGCATGATGAATATGCGGTGACCATGGAAGAAAAATGTGTGCTGGAATATCTTTCCGGTAATTATGCCGAAGGCATCAGAGCCTGCGTGGAACTGGAAAAGCGCAGTCCCATGAACTATCAGGCCTCCAACATCCGGGCAAAATGCTCCTATGAAATGGATCTCTTCCAGGATGCGGCGGAGTATGCAAACCGGGCCATCGGTATATTTCCCTTTTATGCGGAGCCCTATCTCATCATGGCGAAGATCGCCCTTCGGCAGAAAAACTATGACGGCGCGGAAGGCGTTGCCGCCCGGCTTAAGCAGATGGTGCCGGAAAGCGATACCGCATCGGTGATCCGCGCAAGAGTCCTGCTGGAACGGGACGGAAGCCGTAAGGAAGCGCTGCGGCTTCTGAAACCGGTGAAGGCGAATATCGAAAAGAACGAGTCGGATGTGGAAGAACGGGATCGGTTCTACCTGATGCTGGGGGACATCTATAAGGAAATGGAGGAACCCCACAAGGCTCTTGAGGAATATCAGCTGGCGGAGAAGGAGAACCCGGAGAATGCAGTGGTCCTGGAGCGCCTGGGAGACATGCATCGAAGACTGCTGCATTACCAGGAAGCCCTGGAATGCTTTGACCGGCAGTCAGAGCTTGTCACCTCGGACAGAGTCCTGCTGAATCAGGGCTATTGCCTGATGCAGTTGGGACGGTATTTCGAAGCAAGAAAGAAGACTCTGATCGCGGCAAGGCTTATGGCCCCCGGATCAAGAGCGGCTATTGTGGCGGGAAGGCTTCTTCTGGCCATGGGATGTCCCAGGGACGGACTGAAGGTGCTGTCCGGCCTTGGCGAGCCTGCCCCGGAGGAATACGATCCGGATCTGCTGGAGCTCAGGTTGAAATGCATGCTCCGGCTGAAAATGTACGGCCCCGCGGATAAGCTCATCACGGCGCTCCGGGAGACACGGGCCTACCAGTCCGTCCGACTGCTCCATGCACAGCTGCTGGTACTTTCCGGACGATTCGGCGAAGCGGAACAGATGCTTCTTCGGACCGACTGGCGGAGAGATGAAATGCAGGGCATGCATGACCGTCTCTGCGAATGCTTCTTCTATGCCGGAAAACTGAAGGAACTGAAGGCGGCGGTAAAGACGGCGGAGCAAAACGAACCTGCAGGCCCGGGCGGAAAGCTCATTTCCGGCTATCAGTATGAGCTGTTGGGACGGCTGCAGCTGCTGCATAAGGAATACAAGGCTGCGGAGGAGAGCTTCCGGCTGGCCATGGACCGGGATCCCGGAAAAAGGTTCCGGTATCAGGGCTTCATGGCGGAATGCGCATCCCGGCAGTTTAACGGGAAGACCAGAGTGAATCGGTACATTTCCGTTCTGGAACAGATGGGAAGCAGCGGGCTCTTCCTCTGGGAATCCAAGATCCGGCTGGCGCAAAGTCTGCGAGCAGGCAAGGATTACGCCAGGGCAGAGTCCCTGCTTCGGGAAGTGCTGGACGTACTCCCCTGGGACGGCGAAGTAAACGCTTTGGTTTCGGAGGCCTATGAGGAACTGGGATGGCTTCATCTTGCCAGGAAGGATAAGAGCCAGGCCCTTCTCTCCTTTGAGCAGGCCGGAGCGGCCCGGGGCGTGGATTTAGTTCTGAAAGATATGATCATGAGGTTACAGAATGATTGCAGGAATTGATCTTGGAACCACAAACAGTCTGATCGCCTGTTCCGATAACGGAGAGGTGAAGGTGATACCCAACCGACTGGGAGAATACCTTACGCCCTCAGTGGTAAGCGTGGATCCGGCCGGAGAGACGTATATCGGAAAAACGGCAAAGGAACGGAGCATCACCCATCCCCATGAATCGGCAGCGGTATTTAAGCGGAGCATGGGAACGGGAAGGATCTTTCGTCTGGGAGACCGGGACTTCACCGCAGAACAGCTGTCCAGTCTGATCCTCCGGAGTCTGAAGGAAGATGCGGAAGCCTATCTCGGACAGGAAGTAACGGAGGCTGTGATCAGTGTCCCGGCCTACTTCAACGACGCCCAGCGGCGGGCAACCAAACAGGCCGGTGAAATGGCAGGCTTCAAGGTAGAGCGGATCGTCTCCGAGCCCACAGCAGCGGCGCTGAGCTACGGTATTCACCAGAACCATGCAGACAGCAAATATCTGGTCTTTGATCTGGGAGGCGGTACATTTGATGTATCCATCCTGGAACAGTTTGAGCAGATCATGGAGGTCCGCGCCGTGGCAGGAGATAACTTCCTGGGAGGCGAGGATTTCACGGACGTGCTGATCCGGATGTTCCTGGCGGAGCATAAGATCGAGGACCGGACCCTGTCTGAGAAGGAAGAAGCGCTTCTGCGGAAGGCTGCGGAAACCGCCAAGCTGGGTTTCTCGGAGAAGAATACGGTGACCATGCGTTTCACCCTGAAACAAAACGGCGAGGAGAAAGAATATACCTCCCGGATCACCCAGGATGCCTATGAACGGGCGTGCTCGGTTTTATTCGCCAAGCTGAAGAAACCCATCGAACGCTCACTCAGGGACGCGGACGTGAAGCTGTCCGATATCGGTGAGATCCTTCTGGTGGGAGGAGCGACAAAGCTCCCCATTTTACGGAAATTTGTGAGCAAGACCTTCGGCAGGATCCCCAACACGGGGATAGATCCCGACCGGGTGGTGGCTATAGGGGCGGCCATCCAGGGGGCCATGAAGGAACGGAACGAAGCAGTAAAGGAAATGATCCTCACGGACGTTTGCCCCTTCACTCTCGGCACCGAGGTGTGCGTCACCCTGCCCGGCGGCAATAAGGAACCCGGTCACTATCTGCCCATCATCGAGCGGAATACCGTGATCCCCGTGAGCCGTACCCACCGCGTCTATACCGCGTCCGAAAACCAGGGCGCTATAGCCGTAAAGGTGCTGCAGGGAGAAAGCCGGATGGCCATGAACAATGTGGTGCTGGGAGATCTGGAGATCGCAGTCCCCAAGGGACCGGAGGGCAAGGAGGCCGCAGATATTACCTTTACCTATGATGTGAACTCCATCCTGGAGGTTGTGGTGAAGGTAGTATCCACAGGGCAGGAGAAGCGGATCGTGATCCGAAATGAGGAGAACCCCCTGACGGATGAGCAGATCGACGCCCGACTGGCAGAGCTTTCCGACCTGAAGATCCCTCCCCGGGAGCAGGAAGAGAACCGGTACCTTCTGGTAAAAGGCGATCGCCTGTATGAAGAATCCGTAGGCGACACCCGAGCCATCGTGGACCGGATGATGCGCCGCTTTGAAGCAGTGCTGGACACCCAGGACCGGGAGAAGATCGCCAGAGCGAGAGAAGAATTCCGTGAAGAACTGGAAGCTGTCGAAAGACAGATGGAAGAAGAATAACGTTAAGAAAATGCTCACGATGGAGAAACACCGTGAGCATTTTCTTCGGTATTACCGCTTGGACAGCGGTACATACTCGCTGGTAGAGGCCACGGACATGTACGCCGGGCGGATGATCTTGTTGGTGCAGGTAAGCTCCTCGATGCGGTGGGCCGACCAACCGGCCACACGGGCGATGGCAAAGAGCGGTGTGATAAACTCGTCCGGAATGTTCATCATGTTGTAGACGAAACCACTGTAGAAATCGATATTCGGAGATACCGGCTTGAACATCTTCCGTTCCTGCTGCATCAGTCCCGGTGACAGCCTGGCCACCTTCTGGTACAGATGGAACTCTGCCGTGCGGTTCTTCTCCCCCGCCAGCAGCTCCGTGTAATGCTCAAGGATCTTCGCCCGGGGATCTGACCGGGTGTAGATGGCATGGCCGATACCGTAGATCAGTCCCGACTTGTCAAAGGCCTCTTTGTGGAGGATCTTCAGCAGATAAGCAGAGATCTCCTCATCATCCTCCCAGTCGTGGACTTCCTTTTTCAGCTCGTCGAACATTTTCTTGACTTTGATGTTGGCACCCCCGTGTTTTGGTCCCTTCAGGGAGCAAAGAGATGCGGCAACGGAAGAATACGTGTCCGTACCGGAGGAGGTGACCACATGGGTGGTGAAGGTGGAATTATTTCCGCCGCCGTGCTCGGCATGGAGCACCAGAGCGATGTCCAGAAGCTTCGCCTCCAGTGGAGTGAACTTCTTGTCCTGCCGCATGATCCGGAGCAGGTTTTCCGCAGCGGAGAGCTCCGGCTTCGGATTGTGAATATAAAGGCCCCGGTTCAGCATGTAGTGCCGGTAGGCAAGATAAGAATACGCCGCGATCAGCGGGATATTTGCGATCAGCTTGATGGACTGGCGAAGAACGTTGGGGATGGACAGATCGTCCGGATTCCGGTCATAGGAGTTCAGCGCCAGTATGGAACGGGCCATGGCGTTCATGATGTCCTTGTTGGGGGACTTCAGGATCACGTCCTCCACAAAGTCCTCCGGCAGACGGCGGGCGTGGGACAGCAGCCGGTTCCAGTGGGACAGTGCGTCCTTGTCCGGAAGCTGGCCGAACAGAAGAAGATAGGCGGTCTCCTCGAAACCGAAACGTCCGTCGCGGGTGAAGCCATCCACCAGATCCTCGATCCGGATCCCTCTGTAGCACAGTTCCCCTTCGATGGGGACCATCTTGCCGTCCACCTCACGGGAACCGTTCACCGTGGAGATCTCCGTCAGACCGGTAAGGACTCCCTTGCCGCTGGGCTCACGTAAGCCCTTCTTCACCTGATAGACATCATAGAGACCGGGATCGATCCGGTTGTTCTCTACACAGAGATTTGCGAGTTTATGCAGTTCCCGGCTGATCTCGCCGGCACTAGCCATAGACATAAAGCGTACCTCCTTCTTAAGCCAGAGCCCGGAAATCCCGGGTCAGAACGGGCTTGTAGTTTTTCTTGTTGATGGTCTCCACGGTGGCGCAGATCTTGTCCGCCAGGCAGACGACGGCTGCCTCCTTGCTGTTGGGGAACCTGGTGATGTTCAGAGGGAACATATGCCGGTAAATGATCTGCTGCTCCTTGCGGGAGAGTCTGAAATCCCTGCGGGCGTTCTGCATCGCCCTCCTGGCGTGGTGATAGCCGTGGAGGCTGTGCCAGATGGCATTGTCGTGCCAGTCGTACAGGAAGTAGTCATGGAGAAGAGCAGCCCGGACCACAGCCCGAAGCGAAAGCTTAAGGTGAAGCTTCTTCACCAGCCAGACACTCATATAGGTCACGGCCAGGGAGTGCTCGTAGCAGTTGATCACGCCATGCTGGATGAAATGTTCCTCGGAGCGGAAGGTATCCGAAACCAGGATCTCATGTCCAAGTCTTGTTATGGTATCCCGAATGGATTTGTCCTCACCGATGATCATTTTCCTTCTCCTTATGCGGCAGATTCCGTGTAAACAGGTGCTGAACATTATAGCAGACTTCGGCGGAAATGTGAATACCGGACCATGGGGTTTTAGTTGCTTAAAGTGTTAAAGTTTGGTATAATATCTCCATATGTGGATTTTTGAAACCGTTGAAAATGTACTTAAAGATAAATAAGGAGACTGAATCATGGTTGAGAACGGAACACTTATGCAATACTTCGAGTGGAATCTTCCGGCTGACGGAAAGCTCTGGAAGAATCTTGCTCAGGATGCGGCGAAGCTTATGCAAAACGGTGTGACCGGCGTATGGCTTCCTCCTGCCTGCAAGGGCGCTGAGGGAGCAAGTGACTCCGGATTTAATGTCTATGATCTGTATGATCTGGGAGAATTCCGGCAGAAGGGCAGCGTACGGACGAAGTATGGTACGAAGAAGGATTATCTGGCGGCCATCGACGAGCTGCATGATAAGAAGATCAACGTCTATGCAGATGTGGTCCTGGATCATAAGTCCGGTGCGGACGGAGTAGAGTCTGTAAGTGCGTCGGAATTCAACGAGAAAAGCACCTATCAGATGATCGGTGAGGATAAGGTGATCGGTGCCTGTACGAAGTTTGCCTTCCCGGGACGGAAGGGGAAATACTCTGATTTTGTGTGGAACTGGACACATTTCGGTGGTATTGACTGGGATCAGAAGAAGGTTAAGCAGACCATTTCCCAGCTGACCGGGAAAGAGACCGATGCGGAAGACGGCAAGGGAAGCTTTGACTATCTTATGGGTTCGGATATCGACTTAAGCAACCGGGAGGTGTATGAGGAATTCGTCCGCTGGGCCGTATGGTATGTCAATACCGCCGGTATCGACGGCTTCTGTCTGGATGCGGCAAAGCACGTTCCGGGCTCCTTCTATCGGGAATTCCTGAATGAGGTACGCCGGGTTACGGGTAAGGAGCTGTTCTCCGTAGGTGAATACTGGAACGGTGATGTAAATGTGCTGTCTGAATATCTGGCTTCCGCCAATGCAGAGACCTCTGTCCTGGATGTGGCGCTGCATTACCGGTTCTATGATGCCTCCAGGGCAAAGGGGGCTTACGACCTCCGGCGGATCTTTGACGGAACCCTTGTAGACCGTGATCCCATGCATGCAGTTACCTTTGTGGATAACCACAATACACAGCCCGGTCAGCCGGCGGAATCCTGGGTAGAGGAGTGGTTCAAGCCTCTGGCCTATGCCCTGATCCTGCTCCGGAAGGACGGATACCCCTGCGTATTCTACGGAGATTATAAGGGGATCGCCAATGACAGGTATAAAGGGGAGAAGGCTCTCCTTGACAAGCTGATGAAGCTCCGCAAGCAGAAGGCTTACGGACCGCAGCATGATTATTTCGATGATCCGGACTGCATCGGGTGGACACGCGAGGGTGATGAGGATCATAAGGATTCCGGTATGGCAGTGGTCCTTTCCGACGGAAAGGGAGGAACCAAACGAATGTATATCGGCCGTCAGTTCGCAGGTGCGCATTTCTCAGATATCATGGGAAATGCCAAGTACAATATCAAGATCGACAACGAGGGCTGCGGCGAATTTTATGTAAACCGCGGTGCCGTGGCTGTATGGGTACGGAAGGAACCGAAATAATGGAAAAGACGATCAGAACCGATACGGTGGATGCCTTCTTTGATGCGATCATGCAGCTCAGAGACAAGGAGGAACTGTATTCCTTCTTCGGGGATGTATGCACCACAAATGAGGTGGTTTCCATAGCGCAGCGTTTTGCGGTGGCTAAGATGCTGCATGAGAACAGGACCTACATCGAGATCGCAAAAGCGACAGGAGCTTCCACCGCGACCATCAGCCGGGTAAACCGGTCCATTACCTGCGGGAACGGCAGCTATGAGCTGATCTTTGAACGGCTTCAGGAACTGGAATCGGAACAGAAACAGAAAGAAGAACTGCAGTAATACAGAGGAGCGAGAAATAATGGACTCCGGTTCGGTGATACAACTCGTTATGCTTATCGTGCTCCTGCTCCTGTCGGGGATCTTCTCCTCGGCGGAAACGGCGCTGACAACGGTAAACTTAAATAAACTCCGCACACTGGTGGATGAGGGCGGACGAAAGGGAAGAAGAGCGGCAAGGGTGCTGAAGATGCGTGAGGATCCCTCACGGCTTCTTACCACGGTGCTCATCGGCAACAATATCGTTAATCTTTCCGCATCCGCTCTGACCACGATCCTGGTGACGAAGCTTTTTGGCAGCGCCATGATCGGTCTGGGTACCGGTGTGCTTACTTTTCTTGTGCTGATCTTCGGTGAGATCATGCCGAAGAACCTGGCGACCATGTATAATCTGCCCATGAGTCTGTTCTATGCCACGCCGGCCTATATCCTGTCTCTGGTGCTTACGCCTCTCATCTGGATCCTGAACAAGATCTCCAGGGGGATCTTCCGGCTCTTCAGGATCGATCCCGATTACAATCCTGATCAGATGACCGAATCCGAGCTGCTGAAGATCGTGGATGTGAGCCACGAGGAAGGAGTCATTGAGAAGGAAGAACAGGAAATGATCACCAACGTGGTGGATTTCGGTGATGCTGTAGCCAAGGATGTAATGATCCCCCGTACGGACATGACCTGTGCGGAGGTATCCAGCAGCTATCAGGAGCTGCTGCAGCTCCTGGAGGAGGAGAATTATTCCCGCCTTCCGGTGTACCGGGAATCCAAGGACCATATTGAGGGCATCCTGCATGTGAAGGATCTGATCCTTTATGCAGAGAAGAACGGACGTGAAAATGTAAATGTGGAGAAGATCATGCGCAGACCGGTATATGTTTACGAATACCAGCGTACGGCGCAGATCTTTAAGGATATGAAGGCCTCCTCCACGACCATGTGCATCGTCCTGGATGAATACGGGATCACGGCAGGCCTCATCACCATTGAGGATCTCATCGAGGAGATCGTGGGAGATATCCGGGATGAATATGATGAGAGTGAGGCGGAACGGATCATTTCCCTTTCAGACGGCACCTATGATGTGGACGGCGGCGTGAAGCTGGACGATCTGTCCGATGCCCTGGGCATCGAGATCGAAAGCGCCCATTATGATTCCGTGGGAGGTCTCGTGATCGAGCTGCTGGATCGCCTGCCGGATAAGGGCGATGAAGTTGAAAATGATGTGGTGCACATTTCCGTCACCGCAGTGGACCGAAATCGTGTGGAGCGGGTGAGAATATCCATCCTTCCGCCGAGGCCGGAGGAGAACGAGGAATGAAAAGAGCAGGAGGGGCTCCATGGATGATGAACAGCGCGAACTGAAAAAGAAGCTCAGGAGCAAGCTGCGCCTGGATTTTATTCTACCGGATGATCTTCCGGATATTGAATTATACATGGACCAGGTCACCCGATTCATGGACCAGTATCTGGAGAAGAATAAGCGGAGTGAGGATGATAAGGTACTGACGAAGACCATGATCAACAACTATACCAGGAATCACCTGGTTCCTCCGCCGGAGAAAAAACGGTATTCCCGCCAGCATCTGATCCTGCTGATCTACATTTATTACCTGAAAAATGTGCTCTCCATCAGCGATATACAAAAGCTCCTGGAGCCGCTGCAGGAGGAGTTCGCTTCACCGGAGAAGATGACCAGGATCTATGAGGATATCTACGAGCTGGAGAAGCCCTGGTACTTTACCATTGAGCAGAGTACCCTTAAGGCGGCGTCCCTGGTGGAGAAGAAATTCCCCGAGGCAGAGGAGGAAGGGCTGAACAAGCTGGCCTTCATCTATCTGCTGGCCTATGACATGTTCAGTAAAAAGCGGCTCATCGAGACGCTGATCGATGAAATGGTGCAGGAATCCGAGGAGAAGAAGGCCCAGGAGGCTGAGCGGCAGAGGAAGGCCAGGGCCAGAGAGAAGGCCAGGAAGCAGAAGCTGAAGACGGCGAAGAAAACCGCCGCGGGAAAGCCCGCGGGAAAGCCCGCCGCTAAAAAACCGGTGAAGACCGGAGGAAAGGCTGCTCCGGCGGCCAAAAAAGCTGCCCCTGAGGCGGCGGAAAACAAACGTGATAATGAAAAATCAGAATAATAAAAGCGAGGACAAGAAATGATCAGTGCAAACAATGTATCCCTGCGTTTTGGAAAAAAGGCTCTTTTTGAAGAGGTGAACATCACCTTTTCTCCCGGTAACTGCTACGGCCTTATCGGTGCCAACGGTGCGGGAAAATCAACCTTTTTAAAGATCCTCTCCGGACAGCTGGAGACCACAACGGGTGATATCACCATGGATCCGGGAGAGCGTCTGTCTATCCTGGAACAGGACCATTTCAAATACGACGAGTACAATGTCATGGATACCGTCATCATGGGAAACAAGCGTCTTTATGAGGTGATGAAGGAGAAGGACGCCATCTACATGAAGGAGGATTTCACCGAGGAGGACGGGATCCGGGCCTCTTTGCTGGAGGGCGAATTTGCGGAAATGGACGGCTGGAATGCCGAGTCCGATGCGGCCAATCTGCTGAACGGCCTTGGCGTCGACACGGAATATCACTATTCCCCCATGGCCGGACTGGATGACAACCTGAAGGTGAAGGTGCTGTTAGCCCAGGCGCTGTTCGGAAATCCGGATAACCTTCTTCTGGACGAGCCCACCAACCACCTGGATCTGGACGCCATCGCCTGGCTGGAGGATTTCCTCATCGACTTTGAGAACACGGTGATCGTGGTCAGTCATGACCGGTATTTCCTGAACCGTGTCTGCACCCATATCGCGGATCTGGATTACGGCAAGATCCAGATCTATGCCGGAAACTATGATTTCTGGTATGAGTCCAGTCAGCTGATGATCCGTCAGATGAAGGAAGCCAACAAGAAGAAGGAGGAGCAGATCAAGGAACTGAAGGAATTCATTGCCCGGTTCTCGGCCAATGCTTCCAAGTCCAAGCAGGCAACCTCCCGAAAGAAAGCGCTGGAGAAGATCCAGCTGGAGGAGATCCGGCCCTCAAGCCGGAAATATCCCTATATTGATTTCCGCCCGAAGCGGGATATCGGAAATGAGGTGCTGGAGGTACATAATATCTCCAAGACCGTGGATGGTGTAAAGCTGTTGGATAATATCAGCTTTACCGTGGGAAGAGAGGATAAGATCGCCTTCGTCGGACCCAACGTACTGGCTACCACCATGCTCTTTAAGATCCTGGCGGGAGAAGAGGAACCGGATGAGGGTACCTACAAATGGGGCGTTACCACATCCCAGGGCTACTTCCCCAAGGATAATACAAAGGAATTCGACAATGACCTGATCATCGTGGACTGGCTGACCCAGTTCTCCGACGAGAAGGATGCTACCTATGTCCGGGGATTCCTGGGACGCATGCTCTTTGCCGGCGATGACGGCGTGAAGAAGCTCCGGGTGCTGTCCGGAGGAGAGAAGGTGCGCTGCCTCTTCTCCAAGCTGATGATTATGGGCTCCAACTGTCTCATTCTGGATGAGCCCACCAACCATCTGGATATGGAGTCTATCACGTCCCTCAATAATGCGCTGATCAAGTTCCCGGGGGTTGTGCTCTTTGCCTGCCAGGATCATCAGTTCATTCAAACCACGGCAAACCGTATCATCGAGCTTACCACAGGCGGCATGATCGATAAGCAGACCACCTACGACGAGTATCTTGCAAGCGATGAGCTGGCAAGAAAGCGTATGATCATGAATATGGACAGGGCTTTCGACTGACAAAAAAGAAGGAGCAGTGACCGGATCACTGCTCCTTCCGTGGAACATTGAAGATATATCGTACAAAATTCTCGGCGTGCATCTGGGCTTCCGAGGTGTTTCCGGGAAAACAGAGGAAGATCTCATCGTAACCCAGATCCAGGGATTTCGCAAAATCCGTTCCGGAAATGTCATAGGCATAAACGAAGGTCTGGTTGTAATAATCCTCAGCCTCCACCTCGTAGGGCTTCAGCGCTTCCAGAAGATCCATAGGGAGCACGTAGTCCGGATAGATGGCGATATCTGTGGTGGAACAGTAGTCGAGACCGCCCCGGTCGGTGATGATGATGTCGAAATAGCTCTCTCTGGCCAGATTGGGGAAACGCACGTAAGCAGAATCGGCTGTCGCTGCATTGATGTCCGTCTGCAGGGTCTCCAGATTGATCTGGAAGGACTCCACCACCGTTCGGTAGGAGGGGTTGATGTTGGCTTCGCGGATATAGGTGTCGAAGATCTCGGAGGTGACCTCCTTCGACCGGTCATTATTCATGACGGCGGCGGACAGCGCCACTGGCGGTTCGCTCCGCAGCACCGCGATGAGGATCCAGATCAGACACCCTGCGGTGAGGGTGGTGACGATGATGGGCCACTGGTAGTAGTAGAGAAGGTATTTGATCCGCTGACCTCTGGTCATGCCCTCCATTTCCTTCTCCCGGCGTTCCTTCTTCACGGCGCGGCGTTCCTTCCGCGTCATGACGGCGAGCTCAAGGTTATCTTCATGGAGGATACGTTTCTGCTCCTGAACCTTACGTTCCTCTTCGGTATATTCCACGATCTGTCCCGCTACGGAACGGGGGCGCAAAGCTTCGGGCACTGTATTGCGTTTGGTCTTGTCATTGCCCTTTTTTCGGCTGGCTTTACTGTTTTTTCTGTTGTTATTCTCGGACATGCGACACCTCGTATTTTTCGTGATAACGACTTATGATAACACATTTTACCGGGCTATGCACATTAAGTTTCGGTAACAAAAAACTTAGAAAAAGGAATACGGCAAAATTGAAAGATTCAAAAAACACGAAAGAAACCAAAACGGAAACAAGTACGGAAGTAAGTACGGAAACAAACACGGAAAACACGGAAGTGAAGGAAGAGGCGAAGCCCAAGGTCTACATCACTCCCCAAAAGAAGAAGGGTGAGGGATTCCTGGACCGGATTAAGACGATGCTGAAAATGTTCCTGCATTTCTCCAAGCTGTTCCTGATCTTTACCCTGGCGATCCTGCTTGTGGCCCTGCTCATCATGGGAATCTATCACGCGGTAAAGAAAAACGGTGAGAAGGAATACCTGGTCATGAGCGGAAAACAGGTGGAGGTGGACGGCCGGTATCTGCATGTGATGACCGGCGGTAACCCGGAGGCGGATGTGACCCTGGTCTTCCTGCATGGGGACAGGATCACGGATAACAGTGTGGTCTGGCAGCCCCTCTGGAAGGAGATCGAGAAGGAATGCCGGTATTTCTATGTGGATCGTTCCGGCGCAGGCTTCAGCGATTCTTCGGGTATGGACATCCGGGATGCGGAGACCCTTGTGACGGAGGTGCGGAGTGCTGCGGAAGCTTCCGGCATGAAGGGACCGTATATCCTGGTGGCGGAAGGAACTTCCGGGATATCGGCGCTTTACTGGGCAAATAAATACCCGGGTGAGGTAAAGGGCATCTTTGGCCTGGGAATGGTCTATCCCGAACAGTTTGACGATATGGAGACCGGAGATTATATCGGTTTTGCGGACTGGCTGGCGCTGCAGCTCTTTAAGATCGGCGGTTCCCGGATCTTCGGTAACATGAGCCCCACCAATCCCGCAGGCATTTTCACCGAGGCACAGATGAATACCCGTCAGGCCCTGGTTTACAGTGTGGGCTTCACCAAAGATATGTACAAAGAGGATAAATCCATGGTGGACAGCGCGCATCTGGTGAAATCCATGGGATGGCCCGAGGATGTGCCGGTATTCCTGCTCTATGGGAATCCCATCCTGGAGCCCTATCTGTCCCTGGACGAGAACCTGAAGGCACAGGTGGATCAGGCCGTGGCCAACGGCGCCGACATAAAGGACGTGGAGGCTTCCTATTACAAGGAAGAACGGGACTTCTTCAAGGATTGGAAGAACCTGACGATGAAGGAGATCCCGGGCCCTGTACGGGTTTCGGTGTATGCGCCGAAGGAGATCGGAGTGGAACTGAAATCCTTTGTGAAAGACTGTATGTCGAAACAAAACTGATGGCATTTTGTAACACTTTTGTCAAATGTGTACAAAAAAATCAGAAAAACAGAAAATAATAGTTGCATTATTGTTTATTATGCCCTATAATGTCGTTATGTCGCAGGGAATGCTGCGATAAATACTTTGTTTAGTGCGCCCGTTAAAATATAAGGCAGACGGGTACACCGGTCAGACAGAGTGGATGTTGGAACGATTCGACTTCGTATGCGAAGGTCGGAGTTAAGTATCTCGGGTACTTGATGATGGTTGGCTGTGTATGAGGAAGAAGAGGGAAGACGGAAAGGATGTCCGGCCATGCAAATTTTTCCACAATAAAAGGAGGGTTTTTTTGTGAAGAAGTTTAAGAAGGCACTTGCACTTTCTTTGACACTTGCTATGGGTATGTCCATGGTAGCATGTGGCGACAAGAAGGAAAGCACAACAAGCGCAGGAACACAGGCAAACACAGACGCACCGTCAACAACAGAAGCACCGAAGACAGAAGCTCCGAAGACTGAAGAGCCCAAGACTGACGCTCCCAACACTGAAGAGCCGAAGACAGACGCACCGGCAACAACCGGTATCGCAGCTCCTGACACATCTTCCTGGACAGAGAAGGATAAGATCTATGCTTATTCCTGGGATGATGACTTCAAGAAGAAACTGGACGTAATCCTTGATGCATATCCGCAGTACAAGGACTATGTTGAGTACATCAACCTGGGTGTTGCTTCTGAGGAATCTCTTGAGCTGATCGATCAGGCACTGAAGAGCGGCGACAAGTATCCGTCACTTATCCCGGCTGATATCGGATCTGCTAAGTACTACACAGAAAATGATGACAAGACTCTTGATCTGTACAGCATTGGCTTCACACCTGATATGTTCAAGGATACTTATCAGTACGCAGTTGACTTTGCTACCTACAACGGACAGCTTAAGGCTGTAACATGGCAGTCAGCAGCAGGTTCTGTTTTCTACAACAGAGCAATCGCTAAGGAAGTATTCGGAACAGATGATCCGGATGCAATCCAGGAGAAGCTTAAGGATTGGGATTCCTTCTTCGCAGCAGCTGAAGAGCTGAAGGCAAAGTGATACAAGATCGTTGAGACAACCAAGGATATCTACTATGCTATCATCAATGCTCATACTGAGCCGTGGGTTCAGGAAGCTGATGGCAAGGAAGTATTCGTACCGGATGCAACCATTACCGAGTACCTCGAGAAGGCTAAGAAGCTGGCTGACGGCGAATATGTAAACAGTGTTAAGACTGGTGACATGTGGCGAGGCGGCTGGTTCGGAAACATGAAGGACGGCGGTAACGTATTCTGCTACTTCTGCTGCCCGTGGATGATCGGCGTTATGCAGGAGAATGGCGCAACAGATGGTTCCTGGGGCGCTTGTGTAGGACCGAACCCGTATTACTGGGGTGGTACCTATGTATCTGTAGGTAAGAACACCAACAATCCGGAACTTGCAGCATTCATCTGCTACGAGCTGGCTTGCGACGCTGATATGGGCGTTAAGATCACAAACGTAACTGGTGATGCAGTTTCCAACAAGGCAGCTAACGATCGTCTGGTCGCTGGCGAGATCTCCGCTGACAACAACGGCGTTAAGTTCCTTGGCGGACAGAACCCCTATGGTACATGGGCTGCAGCAGCTCCTGGAATCAAGCAGGCAGCTGTAACATACCAGGATAAGAACTATGAAGCACTTATTGCTGAAGCAGCTGATGGATACATCACAGGTACTTATGCATCTGTTGATGAGGCACTTAACTATGTTAAGAAGCAGTCCAAGATTAGGTTCGGTATCGAGGCTAAATAGTTCAGCGCTTATCTTAAACTGAATTAATCAAAAATTCGCACGCATCAGCACAGCGATGTGCTGGTGCGTGTCTTATGAATAGGACTTTTTATAGCTTTTTTTATAAATTTCATATTTTATAAATAAAGCTTTTTTGTTCATAAGGGTAAAAAAGTCCTTTCCAATCATTGTAAATAAGAGTCTTATTAAGATTTCTATGGGAGGGGGTTGTCCATTGAATAAGCATAAGACCGTGGAACATGGTAAATACGGCATAATGTTCGTCGTACCATTCTTCCTGGTATTCGCAGTTTTTCAGCTGTATCCTTTGCTGTACACCTTCTATAATTCCCTGATCTATGAGGCGAAGAACGGCCGTAAGATTGTAACTGAGTTCGGATTCGGTAACTTTAAGAACTATGTATTTGGCGAAATGGGTGGCGGAGAGATCTGGAAAGCCCTGGCTATTACAGTAGTTCTCTGGATCCTCAACTTTATTCCGCAGATTCTTCTGTCTCTTGTACTTGCAGCATGGTTTACTGATGTTAAGTACAAGCTCAAGGGAACTGGTGCATATAAGGTTATCATGTATATGCCGAACATTATCACGGCAGCTACCATCGCTGTGTTGTTCTATAGTATGTTTGAAAATCAGGGTCCTATGACCTCGCTCTTACGAAGTATGGGCCTGGTCGGCCAGGAGGGACTTTTGATGACGGGTTGGGCTTCGCTGATCATCGTAGCCTTCATCCAGTTCTGGATGTGGTATGGTAATACCATGATCGTCCTTTGTGCAGGTATTCTGGGTATCAACCCGGCACTGTATGAGGCAGCCATGGTGGATGGTGCCAACTCGAAACAGCAGTTCTTTAAGATCACACTTCCGCTGCTTAAGCCGATCCTGCAGTATACGCTTGTTACTTCTGCGATCGGTGGTCTGCAGATGTTCGATATACCTGCTCTTTTCAACAAAGGTGGCCCGACCATCCGCGTGGGCGAGACGACAGTCAGCTCTACGACGACAGTAATGATGTTGATCAAGAACTACGCAGTTACCGGTGTTAATCAGAACATGGGACGTGCGGCTTCATATTCCATTGTCCTGTTCTTTGTTACGATGGTGGTCAGCCTTGTCTTCTACAGATTAACGGCTGAGAAGTCAAAAGACGGAAGATAGGGGGTGCAGAATGGATCAGGAAGTAAAGGGCGTTAACGTCCATAAAATCTTAAGATACATTGTATGTATCCTGTTGTGTATTATTTCGATCTTCCCGTTCTGGGTTATGATCGTTAACTCTACACTGAAATCTTCAGATATCGTCGATGGAATTAAGATGATTCCCGGTGGCGAATTTATCAATAACTTCAAGGCTCTGCTGGATGCCGGAGCCAAGACCAGTGGTGTGAATGTGCTTCAGGCTATGCTGAACTCACTGATCGTTACCGTACCGGCAACCGCACTGCAGATTTATTTCGGTTCTCTTACTGCTTACGCAGTAACAGCTTACAACTTCAAAGGAAAGAAGGTTGTATGGGGCTTTATCTACGCGATCATGATGATCCCGACACAGGTTTCCATCGTTGGTTTCGTTAAGATCTGTAACATTCTCCATATGGATGGAACTTTCCTTCCTCTGATCATTCCTGCAATTGCAGCACCGACAACCGTATACTTCATGAAGCAGTATATGGAAACCGGTCTGTCACTTGAGATCGTGGAAGCTGCACGAATCGATGGATCTTCAGAGTTTGCAACCTTTAACCGTATCGTGCTTCCGTTGCTGAAGCCGGCTATGGCTACTCAGGCTATTTTCGGTTTCGTAGGAACATGGAACAATCTGTACACTCCGTCCATTATCCTTGCGACAGAGCGTAACAAGATGACCATGCCGATGTATGTATCTTCCTTACAGTCCAACGATAAGGAGCGTGACTGGGGCCAGATCTACTGTGGACTTCTTACCACAGTTATCCCGATCCTGGTTATGTACTTCTTCCTGTCAAAGTACATTATCGCAGGCGTAGCACTCGGTGGAGTTAAAGAGTAATCTTATAATAAAGGCGATCCCGTTTGGGATCGCCTTTTTTGTGGGTTGTAGAAAGTAACATTGTATTACTTGGTACTGTCTATTTTCCTGATTTACGTTTCTGATTGTTATTTCTTCCGGCATTTGGATTCCGGTTCTGTGAATTGGTCTTCTTTACGACTGTACGATTATTGTTGTTCGGGTGACTGGGTTTCTTGCTGTTCTTGTTGTACTTGTCACCCCGGTACCAGCCGGCGTTGTTTTTGTTCTTGTTTCCGGAATTCGCATTGGCGGGATTCGGCGGTGCGTTCTTTGCAGCTTCGGCCTTCAGGACATTTGCCTTGCTGGCGATGCCGGTCAGCTCTCTCTTGGGCGGAAGCTCGCCGCTTGCCCGCTTGGCCTCCTGTTCGGCTTCCTTTTTTCTTTGCTCCTTCGCTTCTTCTTTTTTCTTTTCTTCCGTGGCATCCAGAGCTTCTTCATTTTTCTTAAAGACAAACCGCAGTGTATGACTGGTTCCCCAGATGATCGCCCCGAAGATCAGAAGCAGCCACAGATACCATGTATACAGGAAGATCATCGGATAGATGATGGAAAGCGCGATGGGCGCTACCCAGGCAACGATGATCTTGATGGCGCTCCATACATATCCGACGGAGAGCAGCAGTGAATTACGGAAGGCCAGTTTTACTGTGGTCTTATATCTTCCGATCATGGGGAAGAGAAAGGCCAGTACCAGGCCCACAAGCAGTAATTCCAGGTAGAAAACGATGGTATAGAAGACCTTGATCCCCGGTGAGGTTGAAGGCATGTTTACCAGAATGTTTTCTGCGAGAAGGATCGCCGCTGCCGCCAGGACGATAAGCCAGGCGATGGTTGCCTGCTTAAAATTCCTTTTGAACTCGTGGATGAATCCGTGCAGGATGGTTTCTTCCTCGTTCTCCTGTAATCGAATGGCCATGGCGTAGGTGGCAGACAGGGATGCTCCGATGGTGATCACCGGAAGGGAAGCGATGACGAAACAGAGATTCAGACCGAACATGTTGCCGAAAGCGTCCAGCCATTTCCGCATCCGCCATTCCTTCTGGTCCGGTTTCTCCGGTTGTTTCTTTTGTGCCATATGCAATTTCTCCTAATTCAATGGTTGTCAGAAACTACATTTTAGCATATTTTCCGGAAGTAGTGAAGTGTAATCCGTAAGTTTGACCGGATTTCAAAAATAATCTTTTTTTCGTAAAAAAAAGTAATCCCCGATCTCGCGGTGTATAATCAGAATGTACGGTTATTTTGGCCATGGTTCCGGGAAGGAGGCTGTATGACGATCCGGGAAAGATTTGAAGCAGAGGAACATGAGCGTCTGAGTGAATATGCTTCATTCAGTGACCGGTCCCGCGGGAGGGATGTGCCGGAGGAGGAAAGCGATATCCGGACCATTTACCAGAGAGACAGGGACAGGATCATTCACAGTAAGTCCTTCCGCAGGCTTAAGCATAAGACGCAGGTCTTTCTTTCGCCCTATGGGGATCATTATCGGACGCGGCTTACCCATACCCTGGAGGTTTCCCAGCTTGCCAGAACCATTGCGAAGGCCCTTCGGGCAAATGAGGAGCTCACCGAAGCCATTGCGCTGGGGCATGATCTGGGGCACACCCCCTTCGGTCATGCGGGAGAACGGGCCCTTTCCGCAGCCAGCGGTACCGTATTCCGCCACAGTGAGCAAAGTGTTCGCGTGGTGGAACGATTGGAAAAGGATGGAAAGGGACTGAATCTCACCTGGGAGGTTCGGGACGGGATCCGGAATCATGGAACCAATGCAAAGCCGGCTACCCTTGAGGGGGATATCGTCCGGATCTGCGATAAGGTAGCTTATGTAAATCACGATATTGATGATGGAATCCGGGCCGGAATACTTACCGAGGATATGCTGCCGGCAGGGTGTACGGACGTTCTCGGAAGGAGCACCAGGGACAGGATCAATACCATTATTCTGGATCTGGTGGAGCATTCCATAGACAGCCCCCGGATCAAAATGTCCGATGCCGTGAGCGATGCCTTCTTTTCCCTCAGGAAATACATGTTTGATGAGCTTTACAGTAATCCCATGGCCAAGGGGGAGGAAGGAAAGGCGGAAGAGATCATCGCCATGCTGTACCGGTTTTACTTTGACCATCCGGAGGAGATGACGGAGGAGTACCGGGAGATGCTGAAGCAGGGTGAGGAACTGACCCGGGTGACCTGCGATTATATTGCGGGGATGACGGACAATTACGCTGTCATGAAATTTGAGGAGATCTTCCTGCCCAAAGCATGGCACAGAACCTGAGCCGTCCGGTGGTCCGGCCCGTATTTAACATAAATGGTAAATGTTCATATATATCGGTGCCCGGGATTCCATGGTGAGCCGGGCAGAGAGGTGATGGGATGTATTATCCTCAGGAAGTGATCGATGAAGTGGTTTCCAGGAATGATATCGTGGATGTGGTGTCCGGGTATCTTCACCTGAAACGGTCGGGCAGTAATTACAGCTGCTGTTGTCCGTTTCATACAGAGAAAACCCCTTCCTTCTCCGTGAACAGACAGAAACAGTTCTTTTACTGCTTTGGCTGTCACGAAGGCGGAGATGTGATCAAATTTGTTCAGAAATATGAGAATTTCAGTTTTGCGGAGGCGGTGAAGCTTCTGGCCGACCGGGTGGGGGTGGCCCTTCCGGAGGTGAAGCTGTCCCAGGAGGAACAGCAGGCCTACGACCGTAAAACGAAATTAAAAGAGATCAATACGGCAGCCGCTGCATATTTCCATTATCTGCTCACCAAGACGGAACGGGGAGCTGCCGGGTATAAGTATTACCGGGATAAGCGGCATTTTACGGATGAGACCATTCACCGTTTCGCCCTGGGGTATGCGGACATTTATGCGGATGATCTGTATAAATATCTGAAGCAGAGAGGCTTCCCCGATGATCTGATCCGGGATACCGGGTTGGTGAATTACGACGAGCGAAAGGGCGGACATGACGTGTTCTGGAACCGGGTGATGGTTCCCATCATGGATATCAACGGGAAATGCATCGGCTTCGGCGGGCGTGTTCTGGGAGACGGAAAGCCCAAATATGTCAACACCAGAGAGACGGAGCTCTTTGATAAGAGCCGGAATCTCTTTGCCATGAACATCGCCAGACGGAGCAGGCGCAAGGGCGTGATCCTTTGCGAGGGCTATATGGATGTGATCACCCAGCATCAGGCAGGCTTTGACAATGCCGTGGCGTCGCTGGGAACGGCATTTACCCAGGGGCATGCGTCCCTGATCCGCCGGTTTACCCAGGAGGTATATCTGGCCTACGACAGCGACGGTGCAGGGCAGAACGCCCTGGCGAAGGCGATAAGGATCCTTCGCAGCATGGATATCTCCCAACGGGTCATCGATCTGTCGCCCCATAAGGATCCGGATGAATTCCTGTCCGCAGAGGGGCCGGAGGCCTATGAGCAGCGGATACGGGACGCTATCCCCGGAAGGCTGTATGAGATCCGGCAGATGGCAAAGCAAAGGCGCCTCACGGATCCGGAGGAAAAGGCGAAGTTTATCCACGAGACGGCGGTTTCCATAGCAGGGATCAAGAGCAAGGCCGAGCGGGCCAGTTATATTGAATCCGTGGCGGAAGAGTTCCGACTGGATCAGGGCGTCCTGAAGCAGGAGGTGACCCGGGTAGGTACACTGGGGCTTGAGACACAACCCGACCAGAGCCGGAATCCTGACTGGGAGCGGAGCAGGGTACAGAGCAGAGGACAGGCAGCGCGGAGCGCTGTAACCTCCACAGAAGCGAGAGCTCCGTCATCGGAGGATCTTACGGAGGAAACACTTATCACCTGGATGGTGAACCGGCCGGAACTCTTCGGGAAGCTTAAGGGGATCATCTCCGAGGAGGATTTCTCCGCTGAAGCACGCCCCGTGGCGGATGAGCTGTTTCGCCAGTACCGGGAGGAAGGAAAGCTTCAGCCGGCGCTGATCCTGGCAAAGTGTCAGGATGAGGAGGAGCAGAGCAGAATGGCAGGTGTGATGTCCCGGGAGCTGCCCTTTGCTTCTTCCGAAGAAGGAGGGGAGGCTTTGGACAAGCTGGCCATGGAGAAGGCCATCACGGAGCTGGTCCGGAGAGTGAAGCTCCGAAGGATCGACGAAGCCCTTCGTAAGGGCGAAGGAAGTGCATTTGAAAATGCAAAGCGAAAGCGGGAACTCCAGAAGCTGGTGATCACTCTGTGATCCGCAGGTTTGGACAGGGACCGTGAGTAATACATTGCACATGCAGTGTGCATGCTGCGGATTTTCAGCCGGGGGCAAAATCATTCGTCCCCAGCATCAAATATGTGAGAGGGGAAAATAATGGCAACAAAAAAAGCAAGCGAGAAAGAGGTTGAAATGAAAGTAAGTCCTGAAGCAGAGAAGAGTCCTGCGCCGAAAAAAGAGACGGAGAAAAAAGAAGCTTCCAAGAAGGAAAGTGCAAAGAAAACAGTAGCTCCGAAGAAAAGCAAGGTGAAGGCTGAAGCTAAAGAAGCAGCGGAAATGGCTGAGACTGCCGAACTTAAGCGGGCTTCGGTCATGGAACCGGAGGAACCGGCAGCCGAAACGGAAGAGGCGGAGGATGAATTCGTTGCGGAAAAGGCTGAGGAAGAACGGGCTGAGAAGGCTCTGGAGGAAATGAACGCTGAGGAGCTGGAGGCGCAGGCAGATAAGTATCTGGCAGAATCCGAGCCTGTGGAGTTCGATGATCTCAATATGGAAGAGCGGGATGTGCTTTCCGCCATTGACGATCTGGACATGGAAGAGGATAACGGGGAAGCCCGCAAGCGCGCAAGAGCGATCCTGGAGCGCCCCGAGATCAAGAAGAAGCTGGACGAGCTGCTGAAGAATGCCCGGAAGAAGAAGAACGTGATCGAGGATTCCGAGATCATTGAAACCTTCAAGGATTCCAGCGTTATGCTGGAGCCGGATATGCTGGCAGTATGTCTGGAGTTCTTTGAGAATAATGGCGTAGATGTGCTGACCATTACCGAGGATGAGGAACCCACTCCGGAAGAAGAGATGGAGTTCTTCGAGGGGGATGAGGAAGAGATCGACGTTGAGCACATGGATATCTCCGTACCGGAAGGCGTATCTCTGGAGGATCCGGTGCGTATGTATCTGAAAGAGATCGGTAAGGTTCCGCTTCTGTCCGCAGAGGAGGAGACCGAGCTGGCTAAGCGGATCGAGGACGGCGATGAGGCTGCCAAGCAGAAGCTGGCAGAGGCCAACCTCCGACTGGTGGTAAGTATTGCAAAGCGTTATGTGGGACGCGGCATGCTGTTCCTGGATCTGATCCAGGAAGGAAATCTGGGTCTTATCAAGGCAGTTGAGAAGTTTGATTATCGTAAGGGATATAAGTTCTCCACCTATGCTACATGGTGGATCCGTCAGGCCATCACCAGAGCCATTGCCGATCAGGCCCGTACGATCCGTATCCCGGTGCATATGGTTGAGACCATTAACAAGCTGATCCGGGTTTCCCGTCAGCTGCTGCAGAATCTGGGGCGTGAACCTTCCCCGGAGGAGATTGCAGAGGAGATGGATGTTTCTGTAGAACGTGTACGTGAGATCCTGAAAATCTCCCAGGAGCCGGTTTCTCTGGAAACCCCCATCGGTGAAGAAGAGGACAGCCATCTGGGCGATTTCATCCAGGATGATAACATGCCGGTACCTTCCGAGGCAGCAGCATTTACCCTGCTGAAGGAAGAGCTGGATAAGGTATTGGAGACCTTGACCGATCGTGAACGCAAGGTACTCCGTCTCCGGTTCGGACTGGATGACGGCAGGGCGCGTACCCTGGAGGAAGTTGGACGGGAGTTCAATGTTACCCGTGAGCGTATCCGTCAGATCGAGGCCAAGGCGCTTCGGAAGCTCCGTCATCCTTCCCGTTATCGCAAACTGAAGGAGTTCCTGTACTAAGACAGCATGCGGGGGGAATTGACATGAAGGAATTAGGAGAACGGCTTCAGGCGATCGTGGATATGGTAAGGCCGGATCAGCGGGTTGCGGATATCGGCTGTGATCATGCCTATGTGAGTCTGGAGCTGGCAAGAAAGAAAAACTGCACCGTGCTGGCCATGGACATCGGAGACGGACCGCTGAAGATCGCCGAAGAGAATATCCGGGCAGCTGCGGAGCAGGACGGAAAGTACAGCAAGGCAGCCGGAACTGCAACGGCGAATGAGTCGGGCAGTGAAACCGCAAATGGTACGACAAAAGAGTCGAATGGTGAAACCGGAGATGCAGCGGCAAATGAACCGAATGGTGAAAACGGAAACGATGCATCGGAAAAGCCGAATGGTGAAACCGGATTCGGAACAACAGAAGAACCGGCCAGCAGTTCAGACGGGGACCAGACCGGCGGGCCGGACTGGATCAACAGGATCACGCTCCGGAAGTCGGACGGCCTTGCCGGACTTTCCAGGGGAGAGGCAGATGCTCTTGTGATCGCCGGAATGGGCGGGCATCTGATCATCGACATCCTGCACAACGGAGCAGATAAGCTTCGTTCGGGAATGCAGCTGGTGCTCTCGCCCCAGTCGGATCTCAGGCTGGTGCGGTATGAGCTCCGGAAAATGAACATTTTCATTACGGAAGAGAAATGTCTCTCTGAAGAAGGAAAGTGGTATTTTATCCTGAACTGTAAGGTGGGAATGAATCTTCCTGCCCCGGTTTCCGATGAAGAAGCAAAGCAGTACATGATGTACGGCAAATATCTTCCGGAGCATCCCTCGGATGCCTTTCGGGAGTTCCTGGTGTGGGAAGCCAGGGGGCTGGAGGACCTGCTGAAGAGTCTGGCAGGACAGAAAACCCCTGCGGCAAGAGCCCGGAGCGGAACCATCAGGCGGCAATTGGAGGAGAACAGGTATATACAGAGTCTGATCGGCTGACGGTGGGTAAGCCGGCAGGTCTGACGAAACGAAATGGGGAGAAAAACTATTGGGAAATAAACTGATCACCGTAAAGATACGGTATGGAGCCGAGGAAGAGGTTTTCGAGACGGAGGCGGGAACGCCCCTGGCGACACTTGTGCGGGATAGATGGCCTGCAGATTTCCGGTATGGGCGTATAGCCGCGGCAAAGCGCGGTCTTCGCCTTGTGGAACTGGGACTGAAGGTCTACAAGCCCGGAGAGTATACCATCGTCACTACCGAGGATCCCATCGGCTACGATATGTATAAACGAAGTCTGGTCCTGCTTATGCTGAGGGCCACCAGGGATGTGTTCCCGTCCATGAAGATCCAGCTTCTTTATTCGCTGGGGCAGGGTTACTATTGTACCATCCGTAACCGGAAAAATGAGATCCAGGTACCGACAGAGGCTGAACTTACACAGCTTAAGGCCGCCATGCTGCATCTCACCGGACAGGCGCTGCCCATTGAGAAGAAGGTGGTGACGACCCAGGAAGCGGTGGAAATGTTCGAGGACTGGGGGCTTGAGCAGAAGGCCGAGTTGTTCCGGTACCGGCGGGCAAGCCGCGTAAATCTGTACTTCCTGGACGGTTATGAGGATTACTGCTATGGATATATGCTTCCGAATACGGAGGGCCTGATCCATTTTGACATTTCCAAATATGATGACGGCTTTGTTCTTGTACTGCCCCTGCGTAACAGCCTGGAAATGGGTGACGGATATAAGGCGCCGGACAAGCTGTATCACGCCCTCCGGAAGGCGGAGGACTGGGGAAGCCAGCTGGGGATCAGTGGTGTGGGACAACTGAATTCCGAGATCTGCAAAGGCCATCTGAATGAACTGATCCAGGTGCAGGAAGCCCTGATGGAGAAGCAGATCGCCGATGTGGCGGAAGAGATCCATCGCCTGGGACGGAAGCTGATCCTGATCGCAGGACCATCCTCCTCGGGTAAGACCACATTTTCCAACCGATTATCCATTCAGCTTCGGGCACACGGTCTGACACCGCATCCCATCGCCATGGATAACTTCTTTAAGGAACGGGTGGATACCCCGCGGGACGAGAAGGGCAACTATGATTTTGAGTCCATCAACGCCATGGATCTGGAGCTGTTTAACAGCTGCATGGAGCGTCTGCTCCGGGGCGAAGAGGTGGACATGCCGAAATTCGATTTCACCAGCGGAGAGAAGAAGTATGATGGCCGGACACTAAAGCTTGCGCCGGATGACGTACTGGTGGTGGAGGGCATTCATGCGCTGAACCCGGCCTCTACTTATGCGCTTCCTTCGGATTCCAGCTATAAGATCTATATCAGTGCGTTAACGCCGCTGAACCTGGATGAGCATAACCGGATATCCACTTCGGATAACCGCCTGCTGCGGCGGATCCTCCGGGATGCAAGGACCCGGGGAAATAATGCGGCAAGGACAATTAAAATGTGGGATTCTGTGAGACGCGGAGAAGAGAACAATATCTTTCCGTACCAGAATGAAGCGGACGCCATGTTCAACTCGGCGCTGATCTATGAGCTGCCGGCATTGAAGATCCAGGTGGAACCGCTGCTCTTTACGGTGCCGCAGGATTCGGATGAGTTCTATGAAGCAAAGCGTTTGCTGAAGTTCATGGAGTATTTTCTGGGGATCGATTCGAGTACGGTTCCGGCCAATTCCCTCCTCAGGGAATTCATCGGCGGCGGATGCTTCGAGATATAGCAGAGAGTGCCTGCTGCAGAGCACTGATCAGAAAGTCGAGCAGAACGATAAGCCGGGTTATGTCGTGGGTGATCATCTATCTAGTCCATACGTTACCGTATGGCTCAAGCAACCTACCATGGACACGGCGGGCAGCCGTATGGTCCAAACTTGGTCTTGCTTCGGCTGGGGTTTACAGAGCCTGCTCTGTTACCAGCGCAGCGGTGAGCTCTTACCTCGCCATTTCACCCTTACCGGTGGAAACCGGCGGTATATTTCTGTTGCACTTTCCCGGGAGTCGCCTCCGCCGGACGTTATCCGGCATCCTGCCCTGTGAAGCCCGGACTTTCCTCACCTGACTTTTAGTCAGCCGCGATCACCTGTCCTGCTCGACGGGTGTAAGTGTAACATATTTTATAGTAAAATTCCAGTAGAACAAAAGGAGGAGTTACTTATGGATTTTGAAACCTGTGTAAAGGAAAGAAGAAGCGTTCGCCGTTTTACGGATGAACCGGTAGATCACGCAACCATCGAGAAGATCATCGATCTTGCCAGATTTGCCCCGTCCTGGAAGAACACCCAGACCACCCGCTATATCGTTATCGAGGATGCGGAAATGATCCGGAAGATCTGCGAGGATGCGGTGCTTGGTTTCGAAGGAAATCAGAAGACCATCTCCAAGGCAAAGCAGCTGGTGGTGGTTGCCACCGTGAATAAACGCTGCGGTTATGAACGTGACGGATCCTTTACCACCTCCAAGGGTGACCGTTGGGAAATGTTCGATGCGGGTATCGCAACCCAGACCTTCTCTCTGGCAGCACACAGCCTTGGCGTGGGAAGCGTGATGATGGGGATCTTCGATGAGGCGAAGATCGCAGAGATCATTGGTCTTCCTGAGGGACAGAGCGTATCCTGTCTGCTGGCCATCGGATATCCGAAGTTCGTTCCGGATCCGGTGCCCCGTAAGGAGGTAGCAGATCTCCTGCAGTACAGATAATAGACAAAAATGAAGTGAGGCTTGTTTTTTGAAAAAGATCTTTATTGCCGAGAAGCCCAGTGTTGCCCAGCAGTTTGCCGCAGCACTGGGTGTTCGCGGTTCCAGACAAAATGGATATATAGAGGATGGAGATACCATCGTTACCTGGTGTGTGGGACATCTGGTCACCATGAGCTATCCGGAGGTGTATGATCCGGCGCTTAAGCGGTGGTCCATGGATACGATCCCATTCATCCCGGACCAGTTCAAATATGAGATCATCCCCTCCGTCAGCAAGCAGTTCAATGTAGTGAAGGAGCTGCTGAACCGGGAGGATGTGGATCGGATCTATGTCTGTACGGACTCGGGACGGGAGGGAGAATACATTTACCGTCTTGTGGATCAGATGGCAGGCGTGCCGGATACCAAGGAGAAGTACCGGGTATGGATCGACTCCCAGACGGATGAAGAGATCAAGCGGGGGATCCGTGAGGCCAAACCCCTTTCCGAATATGACGCGCTTTCCGACGCCGCCTATCTTCGGGCGAAGGAGGATTACCTGATGGGGATCAACTTCTCCCGGGCGCTTTCGCTGAAATATGCCTGGAAGATCAAGGATTATCTGGGCATGGATAAATGTGTCATCGCCGTGGGCCGTGTCATGACCTGTGTACTTGGCATGATCGTGGAACGGGAGAGAAGTATACGGGCCTTTACTCCAACGCCCTTTTACCGGATCCTGGCGCAGGTGGGAAAGAAGCCGGAGGAGGCGGACAATACCACCCTCTTCGAAGCAGAGTGGCGCGCGGTAGAGGGAAGCCGGTTCTTCAACAGCCCGGACCTCTACAAGGAGAACGGATTTAAGGAAGAGAAGAAGGCTAAAGAGCTGGTGGAACAACTGGATAATCCGGTGCCGGTCACCCTGAAGGTGGAGAAGCTCAGCAAGAAAACGGAGAAGAAGAATCCTCCGCTGCTATACAATCTGGCGGAGCTGCAGAATGACTGCTCCCGTATATTTAAGATCAATCCTTCACAGACACTGGAGATCGTCCAGGAGCTGTATGAGAAGAAAATGGTCACCTATCCGAGAACGGATGCCCGTGTGCTTTCCACCGCGGTGGCAAAGGAGATCCAGAAGAATCTCCGGGGACTGGCAAGCTATCCGGATGTGGGAAGCTATGCGGATTTCGTGGTGCAGAAGGGTGCCTATAAGGGATTGGAAAAGTCCAGGTACGTGAATGATAAACAGATCACGGATCACTACGCCATCATCCCCACGGGGCAGAATGTGGGACAGGCCGCTTCTCTGCCGAAGGTGAAGGCGGGAGTGTATGATCTGATCGTAAGGCGTTTTCTGTCCATCTTCTATCCTCCGGCGGAGTACCAGAAGGTTGCTATAGAACTGACGCGGCAGAATGAACATTTCTTTGCCAATTTCAAAAGCCTGCTGAAACCGGGCTATCTCATGATCGCAGACCGAAACTTCGGGAAAAAGGATACAGAGGAGACAAAGCAGGAGGAGAAGGCCGGCGGAAAGGCGGAAGACGCAGCAGAGAAAATGCTGGATGCAGAAGAAGCCTCCCGACTGGTGGAGGGCTTAAGAAAGGGCAGTGTGCTTTCCTGCAACGGGTTCGTGATCCGTGAAGGGACCACATCTCCGCCGAAACGTTATGCCTCCGGAACCCTGATCCTGGCCATGGAAAATGCCGGACAGCTCATCGAGGATGAAGAGCTTCGGGAGCAGATCAAGGGAGCGGGGATCGGTACCTCGGCCACCCGGGATGCCATCATCAGCAAGCTGGTAAAGAATACCTATATCGCACTGAATCCGAAGACGCAGATCATCACACCCACATTTCTGGGAGAGGTGATCTACGACTGTGTATTATATTCCATACAGGGACTGCTCCGGGCGGACCTTACCGCCAGCTGGGAGAAGGGCCTGGCGGGAGTAGCGGACGGAAGTATATCCTCCGAGGAATATATGACGAAGATGTCGGATTACGTGACGAAATATACAAACTATGTGAAGCAGCTGAACAATCAGAATCAGATCACACAGGTATTTGATCGGACGAAGCCTTATTATTCCGGGAAGAAAACAACCCGGAAAACAAATACAAAACAGGGAGACGAAGAAAAATGAGCGAGATGAAGACTGAACAGTTACTGGAAGTTAAGAACATGTATGATCTTACACACACCCTTGCGGCACCGCTTCTGGAATCGGTTGTATATCCGTGGGAAGCCCTGCCGAAGCTTTCGGATTATATACGGGAACTGGGAAAAACACTGGGACCGGAATATATACAGCGGGGTGAGGATGTATGGATCCATGAGACGGCAACCGTTTTCGATTCTGCGTATATACACGGACCGGCCATCATCGGACCGAATACGGAGGTGCGCCAGTGTGCGTTCATTCGCGGCAGCGCCCTTGTGGGAGCTTGCTGTGTAGTAGGGAATTCCACGGAGCTGAAGAATGTGATCCTCTTTGATCACGTACAGGTTCCCCATTATAATTACGTGGGAGATTCCGTACTGGGATATTATTCGCATATGGGTGCAGGTTCCATCACCTCCAATGTCAAGTCGGATAAGACCCTGGTGGTGGTTCATGGAAATGATGAGTACAGTGATCTTGCTATTGAAACCGGTCTGAAGAAATTCGGCGCCATGCTGGGAGATCATGTGGAGGTTGGCTGCAACAGCGTGCTGAATCCCGGCAGCGTTATCGGAAGAAATACCAACATTTACCCTCTCTCTCCGATCCGTGGATTCATTCCGGAGAACTGCATCGTGAAGACCGGAAATGTGATCGTGGAGAAAAAATAGAGACGGATCAGAAGCCGTGAGATGAAAGATCCTTCGGGAACGATTCTGTTAATATCACTTTGATAATAACAAAATCGTTCCCTTTTTATTGTGCAAAATGTTTTGAAATCAGAATGGTTTTCAGCGATTCATCGTCAATAAAGAGAAAAAAATCAACAACTATTGCAAAAAGATTTCTTTTGATTTACAATCCATTTCGAGCAACGAAAAATGGCACGTAAACTATTGTTATATTTTTGTTATTCTTTTTTGGAGGGAAAGAAAATGGCAATTAAGAAGACGAGCTTAAGTGATCTCAAGGTTAAGGCTGAAGCTGCTAAGAAGGCTGACGTAAAGACTGAAGCTAAGAAGGCTGAAGTTAAGGTAGCTGAGAAGAAGGCAGAAGTAAAGGCTGAGGTTAAGGCTGCAGAGAAGAAAGTAGCTGAGAAGAAGGTTGTTGAGAAGGCTCCTGCTAAGAAGGCAGCTGCTAAGGCTCCTGCAAAGGCTGCTGAGAAGAAGGCAGTTGAGAAGAAGCCGGCAGAGAAGAAGGCTGCTGCTACAGCTGCTAAGGTAGAGCTTTTTGTTGAGTACCAGGGTGGAAGCCAGAAGGTAGATGATCTTGTTGCTAAGGCAAAGGAAGTATCCGGTAAGAAGTCCATCAAGGAACTGAACATCTACTATCAGCCGGAGAACAACAAGGTATACTACACAGCTGATGGCGCTGAGGGCTCTTTCGATCTGTAAATCCTGATCGATACCGGTTTTCAGTCATATGCAAAATCCCCATGTCGATGACATGGGGATTTTGCATATTATCACAATGATAATAAGAATGCTGTTTTCAGACACTCTTAATCAGGAACGGTCACGCCTCGCAGCTCTATTTTCGGAGACCCCTTTTTACGAACATAGTCACCGGTGATGGTCACCCGGCCGATGGCCTTGTCCCGGGGAATCTGGTACATGATATCCAGCATAAATTCCTCGATGATGGAACGCAGGGCTCTGGCACCGGTCTTCCGTTTTGCGGCTTCCTCGGCAATGGCAACATAGGCCGAATCGTCAAAGAGAAGCTCTACCTCGTCCAGCCTAAGCAGCTTCTGGTACTGCTTGATAATGGCGTTCTGCGGTTCCTGCAGGATCTTCACATACATTTCTTCGTTCAGCTGATCCAGTGCGCAAAGGATCGGAAGTCGACCGAGAAACTCGGGGATCATACCAAATTCCCGAAGGTCTTCATTGGTCACATGAGAGAGCAGCTTGGGATCATTTGTGTATGTATCCCGAAGCTCTGCTCCGAAGCCGATGGAGGACTGCGCCGTCAGTCTGGCAGTGACGATCTTCTCCAGATCGGGAAATGCGCCGCCGCAGATGAACAGGATATTTGTGGTATCCATTCTGGTCACCGGGGTCATGGCGTTTTTACTTCCGGCCCCCACGGGAACCTCTACCACAGCGCCCTCAAGAAGCTTCAGCAGTCCCTGCTGAACAGCTTCACCGGAGACATCTCTGGAACGGGTCTCCTGCTTCTTTGCCAGCTTGTCGATCTCGTCGATAAAGACGATACCTTTTTCCGCACGCTCCACATCATTGCCTGCAGCGGCCAGCAGCTTGGACAGTACACTCTCCACATCATCACCGATGTAACCGGCTTCCGTAAGAGAAGTGGCGTCCGTGATGGCCAGGGGAACGTCCAACATTTTCGCAATGGTCTTAACCGTGTAGGTCTTTCCGGATCCGGTGGGGCCGATCATCAGGATGTTGGATTTCTCGATCTCCACGCCATCCTCTTCAGGCTCGGACAGTACACGCTTATAATGATTATACACCGCAACGGAGATGACCTTCTTCGCATGCTCCTGGCCTACAACGTGTTTATCCAGCTTTGCCTTGATCTGATGGGGCGCGGGGATATCCTTCAGTGTGAGGGTGTGCTCGCCGTCCTCATCGGTCTTGCCGTCTTTCTTCTCCGGCTTCGGATGACGCTTCTTCACCTTCTGGGAGTTCGGGATATCATCCGTAGGCATGAACTGGTTCAGGTTGTCAAATCCGGGGAAGTTGGATGCATCGAAGAACCGGATGGGACTGTTGGAGAAGGAGTTGAAGGCCTTGTTCATACAGTCCGGGCAGATATACAGCCCCTTCATGAAGGAAATGAGCTGTCCGGCTTCGCTTTCCGGTCTGCGGCACATATAACAGTATTTTTCGTATTCGTCGTTATCTTTCTTTTCTTCCGAATTGTTCGGATCCTTGGTATCGGACATAGTATTATTCCTTTCTGATCATGAGCTGATGATCATTTTCGATCAAAAGATTTCCATTTATAATGATGAATATGAGCGATTATAGCATACTCCCACCCCATGTTGCAACTTGTGGGCACTTGCACCGAAGGGAAGAATGTGATAATATGTCCTCCGTTGATGTGTGGATGAAGATAAAAAGGATGAACGAATGAAAAAGAACAGAACCAAGATCGTTGCGCATCGCGGAGCATCGTACCTTGCAAAGCGCGATAATACGATAGAGGCGTTTCAGCTGGCCATCGATCTGAAGGCGGACATGGTGGAATTTGACGTGCGCTGCACCAGCGACAGAAAGCTGGTGGTGTTCCATGACAGCACATTTGCGGATCAGCCCATTGCCTACCAGACCTTTGCGGAGCTTTCCGGTCATGCGGCGGAAGCGGGATTTCAGGTGCCTACCTTTGAAGACGTGGTGAAGCTCTGTCATGGAAAAATCTTCATGGATATCGAGATCAAGACTCCGGGCTATGAGAAGGAGCTGATCCATATCCTTCATAAATACTGTAACTATGATGAGTATTCCGTAAAATCCTTTGAGGATCCTGCGGTCTATCATATCAAACAGATTGATCCGAATATCAGAACCGGACTTCTCCTGGGAAAGGACCGTCGAGATGTTGGCTATATCCTCTGGCGGTTTAAGGAGATCTTTCCGACGAGACGGCTTCGGCAGGCGAACTGCGATTTTGTGTCGCCCTTCCATTTCTACGCCACGCGCTTCTTCATTTACCGCATGCACAGGAAGCACTATCCGGTGCAGGTGTGGACGGTGAATAAGGAGAAGCTGGCAAAGCGCATGCTGAAATACGGCGTGGATATGCTCATCACGGATAAACCGGATATGGGTATGGCTGTCCGTCACAGATACTATCACGGAAAACAGCGGACGGTAAATGCATAGGTCGGGTATCAAGGGGGAGAGTTGTATGAAGAAAAGAATTCTTGCCTATCTGGACTACGTTGACGGGATCCTGAAGGAGGATGACCGGGACTGGGAACAGGAGATTCAAAAGCATAAGGATCAGATCGCTTTCTTTTCTCATGAACGGCTGGTGCACCTTCTGGTGTTCATGCTGGTTGCGATCTGCACCGTGATGAGTATACTGGCCTATGTGCTAAGCTCACAACTGATGCTGCTTCCGTTGATCGGCTTGCTGTTCGTACTGCTGGTTCCCTACTGCATGCATTATTATCTGCTGGAAAACAGTGTGCAGAAAATGTATGAGCAATATGACGAAATGCAGGGGAAAATTCGGCCATATTTTTCGAAGCCCAAGGGTTGACCTGGTCGGGAAGAGCAATTATAATGTTAGGCACAGGGGAAATGGCCATGAGAATGGCCGAAAATCTATTGGGGATAGTATACGTTATATATTTTTGAATCATGTTTTTTTTAAAATAGCGTCCGGGTTACCGGGCGCATTCTTTCTTTTTGCGACCAATTGTGGTTGCGTGAGAGAAGAAACACAAGATATTGCTGTTTTGGTGGTGATACGATTTGAGTAGTAAAAGAAACCGAAAAAAGAATACAAATAAGACCGTGGGTCAGGTGCCGCAGATCATGGAGCAGGAAACGGGGGATTCCTTCGTTCCCGCTATGCAGGAAGGGACTGAACCCGGGATCGGCGCTGTACCGGCTGAACCCGGGGTCGGCACTGTGCCGGCTGAACCCGGTTTCAGCACTGTACCGGCTGAGTCTGAGATCGGTGCTGTGCCGGGGACAGAGATAAAATACATCGTGCAGGAACGCGAGGGCGGTCCGGGCTACGATACCGAGGAGCTGACTGCAGAAGAACGGGATCTTGAGGAAGGAAGGTCCGGGAACGACGAAACCTATTCCGACGGCTCCTATAACCGTTCCAATGTGAACCGGTTGAAGCGGATGATCCTGGTGGCTCTTCTGGTGCTGTTCCTGATCCCTACCATACTCTGTGTGGTACTGATGATCAAAATGCACAGCATGCAGAATGAGATGGACGCGCTCCGTGACGAGACCCTGAGCAAGCGCCAGGCAGCGAAGCTTGCCGTATCTACCGAGAATCCGGCAGAGCGGGAGAACAGCGCGCTGGCCAGTCTGGAAAAGGATAAGAAGACGAATTCCAACGTACTTCATCAGTCACAGCCCGTTCTTCCCGAGGGGATCGACCTTTCGGAGATCGTGAACGCGGATATGCTGAGAACCACGGAGGAAGCTACCACAGAGGAAGTATCCACCGAGCGTACCACTTCAGTGAACGGAGATGTGGCACCGGCCAACTGGAACGGCAGGAAGGTTTATCTTACCTTCGATGACGGCCCGTCGGAGAACAGCAACGCGCTGATGGATGTCCTGAAGAAGAAGCAGGTTAAGGCCACATTTTTCATGGTCCTTAAGGATACGGAGCAGAGCGAGGTCCTGAAACGTATGGTGCGTGAAGGACACGCACTGGGGATCCATTCCGCTTCGCATGTATATGGTGAGATCTATGCAGATCTGTATTCCTTTAAAAAGGATGTGGAGACCGTGCATGACCTGATCTATGAGATGACCGGAGAGGATGTCCGGCTTTACCGGTTCCCGGGAGGCAGCAGCAACCGGGTTTCCGACGTGGATATTTATGAATGCATTCAGTATCTGAATGATAACGGTTATACCTATTTTGACTGGAATGCACTGAACGAGGATGCGGAAGCAGAGTATACTTCGCCGGCGATCCTGAATCAGAACGTACTTCGCTATATCCGGAACAATACCGGGGATTCCGTAGTGCTGATGCATGATCTGGACGGCCATCCCGAAACACTGGAGGCCCTTCCGGAGCTGATCGATACGCTGAAGGCGGAGGGCTACTGGCTCCTTCCCATCGATGAGACCACCGAACCGGTACAGCACAGAGTCCTTTATACAGAGGAAGAGCTGGCCAGTATGGCGGCAACGGGACAGGAAACTACAGAAAGCACGGAGAGCGTGCAGTGATCAGATTGTGTGTCAGGAAATGAATTATAAAGAGAGTCAAATCTATATTGCAGAAAAGAACAGCCTCGGAATCATTCCGGGGCTGGACAACGTTTTGGGGCTTTTGCATGCCCTTGGGAACCCGCAGCTTCGGGTCCCGGCCCTTCATATCGCAGGAACCAACGGAAAGGGAAGCATCATGTCCTTCGTGGAGCATGTGCTGATCCGGGCCGGACTCAAGGTGGGACGATACATTTCCCCTGCACTGGTGGAATACCGGGAGCGGTGGACCATTAACGGAGTCATGCCGGAGGAGGAAACCGTGGCGGAGCTGATGACGCGGATCCGTGCAGCTGAGGAGAAGCTGCCGGGAACGCCCACAGCCTTTGAAACGGAAACGGCCCTGGCCTTTCTCTGGTTTGCGGAGCAGGAATGTGATATCATGCTCATTGAATGCGGCATGGGCGGAAGGCTGGATGCCACAAATGTAATGCCCGAAAAGGTGGTGGATATCCTGGCCACCGTCAGCATGGATCATATGCAGTTTCTGGGAGATACCCGGGAGAAGATCCTGGAGGAGAAGCTGGGGATCGTAAAAGAGGGCGATGTGCTGGTTTCTTCACCCCTGGATGATGAGCTTCGTACGTACCTGGAGGGACGGACATATGTGGGGACCGACCTTCGCCGGATCTCGGAGGTAAGGCAGAGTCTTCAGGGAACGACCTTTAACTGGGATGATACGCCGTTCCGGATCCGGATGCCGGGGCAGGTAGCATTGGAAAATGCCGCTACAGCCCTTACGGCGCTGGAGGAATATAACCGGCGAGCTGCACATTTCCATCTGTCCGAAGTATCCCGTGAAATGATGCAGGAAGGCCTTCGGGAAACCGTCTGGCCCGGGCGTTTCATGGTGCTGGAGCAGGAACCGCTGGTGATCCTGGACGGCGCCCATAACCGGGATGCCTGGAAGCGGCTGGCGGAGGAACTGGCCGGGTTCTTTCCGGAGAGGAAGCTTACCTTTGTTCTGGGAGTCCTTCGGGATAAGGAGGTTTCCTGTATGCTGGAAACACTGCTTCCCCTGGCCGGGAAGGTCTATACCTTTACCCCGGACAGCCCCAGAGGAATGAAGGGATCGGAGCTGGCCCGGCAGATCCGGGAGGCCGGGGTCAGGGCGCAGGATAAGGGAGACGTCATCCGGGCGGTACAGTCTGCCCTTGGGGATTCGGCTGAAGGAGAGGTGATCGTGATCTCCGGTTCCTTAAGCTTTATGGGGGATTTGTTAAGAGAAGGAGGATTCCATGGATATCATTGAGATCCATAAACTGAAGATCTACGCCTATCATGGCGTATATGAGGAAGAAAAGGAGCAGGGGCAGTCATTCTACGTCTCTGCAAAATTATATCTGGATCTTCGGGCGTCATCCGTATCCGATGATCTGTCCGAAACCGTAAGCTATGAGACGGCGGCGCATCTGATCGAGGATGTGGTGACCGGAGAGAAATGGAATCTCATCGAGGCTGTGGCCGAGGCTGTGGCTTCCGAGCTGCTGCTCCGGTTCCGGAAGGTCCGTTCGGTGGAGGTCCGGGTGGACAAGCCGGATTCCCCCATGGGAATGGATTTTGAAACCGTTGCGGTGACCATCACCAGGGGAAGACATACCGTATATCTGGGGATCGGTTCCAACCTGGGAGATAAGAAGCGGTATCTTGACCAGGCCGTGGAACAGCTGGGAAAGGATCCCTATATCCGGGTGGTGCGCTCTGCGGCATATATCGAAACAGAGCCCTACGGCCCTGTGGAGCAGCCGAATTTCCTGAACGGCGCAGTGGAGATCGAAACCCTTTACTCCCCGATGGAGCTGCTTTCCGTACTCCACGATATTGAGAAGGAAGCAGGGCGGAAGAGGATCGTTCACTGGGGGCCGAGAACACTGGATCTGGATATCCTCCTGTATGATGACGCCGTGATCCGGGAAGAGGGATTATTTATCCCCCATGTGGAAATGGAACGCCGGACATTTGTACTGGAGCCGCTTTGCGAGATCGCACCCTACGCAGTGCATCCTCTGACAAAGAAAACAGTCACGCAGATGCTGGAGGAGCTTAAGGCTGCAGATATCGAAACGGATCCCTTTGATCCCTCGGAATATACCTTTATCGAGGAGCTTCCGAAGGAAGGAAAGAAGATCTGTTATGCCGGGGTGCCGGGGGCTTATGCCGAAGCAGCGGCCATGCGGTATTTTGGTGAGGATGCGGATCTTCTCAATGTGAAGACCTTTGATGATGTGGTGGCAGCGGTGGAAAACGGCCAGGCTGATTACGGCGTGCTGCCGGTGGAGAACAGCTCCGCGGGATTTGTCAGCGGGAATTACGACATCATCCGACGGGCCGGCGTGACCATCGTGGAGGAAGTGGTCCTGGATATCGAGCATGCATTACTGGGACTGCCGGAAGCGGAGCTTTCCGATATCCGAAAGGTTTATTCCCACAACCAGGGCATCATGCAGTGCAGGGAATATATCGAGAGTCATCAGTTCTCTTCAGAGACCACCAGCAACACGGCGCTGGCAGCGAAGAAGGTAATGGAGAGCGGGGATATCACCAAGGCTGCCATTGCCAGCGAACGGGCAGCAGAGCTGTATAACCTGAAGGTCCTGGCCAGAAGGATCAATTTCACTCGGGACAATGCCACCCGTTTCGTGATCCTTACGAAGAAGAAGACCGTGCTCAAGGGATCGGATTCCGTGATCATCTGCTTTACCGCACCCCATCGTGTGGGTTCGCTCTATCAGATCATGGGGATCATCAACAAGAACTCCATCAACATGACCAGGATCGAATCCCGTCCGTCCCTGAAAAAGAAGTGGGAATACAGCTTCTACGTCAGCTTCGAGGGAAAGCTCACGGACAGGAACGTGTCCAGAGCGCTTGGAGAGATCCGGTATGAGACAGAGGATCTGACGGTACTCGGAACATTTTCTTCGTGACCGGTATCGGATGAAAATGCGGCAGACTGCAGAAAAACTATGGAGTTTGCCGTGGAGTTGGAAAAAATGTGGCAAACTGCGGGAAAACCATGGGGTTTGCCGTGGATTTGGAAAAAATGTGTTGACATCAGGGGGTGGATTGTGATAATCTACCCCTTGTGAAAAAACAAAGCAGAGTATCCACTCTCACCTTGTGTCGCCCAGAGCGGTCGGGTTAATACGGTCAGAGACCTGTGATCCATCACAGTGCGGACGAACTTCGTCCCTGTCTTTTGGTGCGTTATTCTGTGGATACTTGTATCCACTTTTTTTTATTCTTTTGGAGGGTACGACCATCGAATATTTAGTCAATGAACGGATCAGAGAGAAGGAAGTGCGCGTGATCGGTGCAGAAGGCGGTCAGCTGGGCGTTGTGGGTATCAAGGAAGCCCTGCAGATGGCTGAGGATGCAGATATGGATCTGGTCCTGGTTTCTCCGAATGCAAAGCCGCCGGTATGCAGAATAGTGGACTACGGTAAGTTCCGCTATGAGATGGAGCGAAAGGAAAAGGAAGCAAAGAAGAAACAGCGGATCGTTGAGATCAAGGAAGTGCGCCTGTCTCCGAATATCGAGGAGAATGACCTGAATACCAAGGTGGGTATGGCACGGAAGTTCCTGGAGAAGGGCAATCGTGTTAAGGTAACGCTGCGTTTCCGCGGTCGTGAGCTGGCCTATGTGAACCAGAGCAAGCGGATCCTCGATGAGTTTGCGGAGAAGCTTTCCGACATTTCCACGGTTGACAGTCCGGCAAAATTTGAAGGACGCAGCATGATCATGTTTCTTGTAGAGAAGAGATAGGATCTCGACCAACATTTTGAAAATCTATTATAGTTTATCTATTGGATTTATAATCTGGCTCATGAAGCCGACTAATCAAGGAGGAAAAAGATATGCCGAAGTTAAAGACAAAGAAGGCTGCTGCTAAGCGCTTTACCAAAACAGGAACAGGAAAGCTGAAGAGAAATAAGGCGTATAAGAGTCATATCCTTACCAAGAAGACCACAAAGCGTAAGAGAAATCTTCGTAAGGCTACCATGATGGATAAGACCAACAGCAAGGTAATGAAGAAGATCCTGCCTTACATCTAATCGACACATCGTGTTGACAGATATCTTTTACACTTAGAATTCGTTAATAACCGGTAATTTAGGAGGAAAATGACATGGCAAGAATTAAAGGCGGCGCTAATGCCAAGAAAAGACATAATAAGACATTAAAGGCAGCAAAGGGATATGTAGGCGCACGTTCCAAGCAGTATCGTGTAGCTAAGCAGTCCGTAATGCGTGCTGAGACTTCCGCTTTTGCAGGAAGAAAGGAAAGAAAGAGAGATTTCCGTCAGCTTTGGATCGCACGTATCAACGCTGCAGCAAGAACCTGCGATATCTCCTACAGCCAGCTTATGCATGGTCTTAAGGTAGCAGGCATCGACATCAACCGCAAGATGCTTTCCGAGATGGCGATCAGTGATCCGGAAGGATTTGCAAAGCTTGCAGAGGCTGCAAAGAACGCAATTGCGTAAGCAGCAGGAGTTATGCTTATGATCGGGGGAGCCTCTTCGGTTCCCCCGATGATCATGTAAGATGCATGAATGAAAAAACAGAGCAGATCAAACAAAAAGTGTTTGACATGCCATTGTAATCGTGGTACAATATCACTTGCGTTTGAACAAGCGGGAGTGCTGGAATTGGCAGACAGGCTAGACTAAGGATCTAGTGGTGGAAACGTCGTGTGGGTTCAAGTCCCATCTCCCGCATACAGACAAGAAGAGAGCAGGTTCGTTGAGCCTGCTCTTTTTTGTTCCTTAAAATCAGATTTAATGCATGATGAGCAGAGAGGAGTGAATAATAGTCTTATGCACATTTCTTCCACAACTGCACCGTAAGATGTGGTTATGGAAAAAATAGTGAATGACAAGGGGGGATTTCACAACAGACTGACGGGACAGATTCATCTGAAACCATTCACATTGAAAGAATGTGAGGAGTATCTTCGTACTATAAAAATACTGTTAAACAGATCTGATTTCCATAAAAAGACATATGTAAAACGTATCTATATGCAGGAGGTGAACATCATGGGAAAGAAAATGAAATATGTATTTGTGCTTTCCATTATGGCGGCGGTGAGTATGTGCGTATGTACTTCCTGCGTGAAGCAAGTAACCGATGCGGATGCAGAAACAAGTTCAGGAAAGGAAACGGAGAACGATACCAATTCAAAGGCCAATGAGTTTCCTTCTGTAGAAGAGGTTTCTTCATACACATTTGATCAGATGATCGAGTTGTCAAAGGATCTTGATGAAAACACTCTTTTACAAGCATGGGGAGAGCCCTTTAGCACTGGAGGACAGAGAATTTGGAAACTATCTCAGGACGGAATATCAAAATATGTTGAGGCTTTCGTTCAGGATGGTAAGGTACTATCTTTGAATAGCTCTGTCCCGATGTATGCTGTTGTTGCAAAAAAACATGGAGGGGAAACATATTGTTACCTTGACTGGAATGATTACATTATCGATGCAGGAAAACTGTGTCATTTGCCCCGGTCAGATGCGTATGGGAATCCTGTTGATTATGAAGTGGGAGATCGACTCCTTGTTCAAAGCAATGGAATCATCGTAGAAACATATCCGGGAGATATAGCAAATCCTTACGAAGTGATTCCGCAAGGCAAGGTGTCGGATGATGATTTGAAGAGGATTGAATCCTCCATAAGCAGTACAGATGCATTTGTAGAGGAGAATGTACCGGCAAATGATGAAAGCGTAGAATCAGCTTTTGTTATTGGACCATATGGAAAGATATCTTTGAAGGTACCCGAGACCTGGAGTTACGAAATAGCAAATGTGGATGACGATAAGCTGCTCACCGGGTGCTATGGGATTATTCTTAAGCCAAATGGTATCGAAAATGGTCAGATTGAAGTCATCGTAGCTGACAATTTTGCTGTATGTGGAACAGGTCTGGTGAATGAGAAAAATACGCTTGCGGGAACTCCGGTTCGTGTGGGTACATATGGTTCGGACAAACACTGGTCTTTTATTGTCTTTGAAGGAGAAAATCCGCAGGTTGTAGTTAACCACACGGATTGCACGTCATGGCCGGATAGTTTTTGGGATGAGGCGTGGAGCATACTTGATACCGTTTCTTTTGATCGGAATCAGACGGAAGGCGGGATAGGTCAGTTCATTCCCGAGTCGGAAAATCCTGACATTGGTGTGATCATGACAGTAAAGCATGTGACTTCGACGGGACTCACAGCTCATTTCTGGCAGTATGAAAATAAGGCGAGTGGTGAGTTAGACTTTGGACAGGATTTTTCTTTGGAGAAGCTTGAGGGCGATACATGGATCCTTGTTCCGCAGATTATTGATAACGCCGGGTTCACCATGGAAGCATATGTGATTCCTCCGGAAGGAGAAAATGAAATTGAAGTAAACTGGGAGTGGCTGTATGGGAAACTGGAGCCGGGCACTTACCGGATCAGTAAATCCATTATTGACCATAGAAGTGATGGAAATACGAATTACACATTAAGTACACAGTTCTTTTTGGCAGAGTCACAGTAACAAAATGATATGGAATTAGATAAAGGGAGCGAGAAATCGTTCCCTTTTATTTTGATCGGATTTCCGGCTTTTTTTATGAAACGAAGGTAATACGAAATGTTGAAAAGATCAGACCCTATATAATAGGCCTGATCTTATGATTAGCTCCAGGTTGTTTTGAGTTTTTTCTTATGATCCACACAATCTGTCAGGTAAAGATTAATGAGTGTCTGATACGGAATGCCGGTTTCAGAAGCTTCATTTTTAAAATAAGTGATGACTGAGGTTGAGAGATTGATTGTTATCTGCTGCTTCGAGGGCTTTGCATAGGGATTTTTGATTGCATTTGAAAAGTCATATTCTTCACGCATATTGTCACCTCCCTTTTTGTGCGTTATATTG
>JAGBNH010000009.1 GCA_017634475.1 Eubacterium sp. | reverse complement strand
TTTACATGAAGACAGTATTCCGGAGCATGATAAGCACTTAATGGAAACATGGGAACAGATAATCGGAGATTCGAATCATCATCTGATTGTCTGTGAAGTTGATGGAAAGATTGTTTCATCATGTGTATGCGTGATCATACCGAATCTGACCAGAAATGTGAGACCATATGCATTTGTCGAGAATGTGGTAACGCATGCTGATCACAGAGGAAAAGGTTACGCAGGAGAATGTCTGGCTTACGCAAAGCAGATCGCGGAGCAGGAGAATTGCTATAAAATGATGCTCCTTACCGGATCAAAGAAGCCGGAGACTCTGCATTTCTATGAAAAGGCTGGATATAACAGCAGTGACAAGACGGCTTTCATACAATGGATAGGGATGGATAAGTAATTTATGAGATCGACACTACGAATACAAAAAATCCGTCAGATGAAAGTGAATAAGAATCCCCTCCTTTGGGGGCTCAGAACAGTACATTTTTAAAACATACCCGGGGTTCGTCCTTTTCAAAGTTCCAGCTGTGATAGGAACCACCCCGGCAAAACCTCTTTTCTGGACAGCTCCTGCAGGTCTCATTTCTTTCGGAAAGATGCGTGCGGTAAAACTGAAAACGCTCCTTCCAGATATCCGTAAATGATTCCCGAAGTACATTTCCCTGTATGGAGGTTGAGTTCCTGGGAATATCCAGGCATGCACCGACGTCCCCGTTCTCCATGATGGCGGCTACATATATTCCCGCATTGCAGAGGAAATACCAGTCACGTACCTCTGCTTCATAATCCGGTCCGAGGTAATGACAGCAGGAATACTCAACCGGGTATTTTTTCTCACGTTTTTCTTTAATGTACTCCATCAGCCATCGGTTATCCTCTGGTGTCAGGAGCATTTTCGGGAAGTTCAGGGCGCGGCCGATGTCTTCTTTTTTTCTTCGCAACCCGCCGCACAGAAAAGTACAGATGATGCAAGCCCAATCAGTGCTGCCTTTTTTGGTCGTATCTTCATTGCCGCCACCCCCTTACATTTTACGGTTATGATACCACACCCGACTGCGGATGTCTATCGATATGAGAGAGCCGGACACTGGAGACTGTTACTATGGCAGTGTAACGGAAATAAAAGATTGCAGGAAAAAGGAAGCGTGTTGTATACTTTATTTAGTGATTTCAATGGCGGACCGGGATAAAACTTACGATCATGCGCTTTTCGGCGGTCCGCTTCGGATGAGTTTTACCGATATATCACAGATGGGTGGAATCGGGAAAGAGAGTGGAAAGATAGTAAACTATGAGATCAAAGAGAAATGTCCTGTCGATCATACTGAATATCCTGATCATCGTTTTTGTGGTGGTCGGAACCGTCGTTATGCTGAGACCGAGGCAGGCGGCCGACGGGTCGATGCTGGTATCCAGAGGGTGGAGGAACCTGCGGTATTTTACGGTTTTATCCAATGAATTCTGCGGGATCGTCTCTGTGCTGTGGCTTGTATATTATATCCGCGGTAAGCATTTTCCGGCGCTGCTGAAGCTGATGTCCGTTGCGGCAGTGGCGCTTACCTTTGTCGTGGTTGCCTTCTTTTTTGCTCCGGCAAATCCCCAACGGAATCTGTACCAGGGTGGAAATCTCTGGTTCCACCTGATCGTGCCCGTGACAGCCATGATCGAATTCGGGATCCTGGATACGGATATCCTGCCGGTGAAAAAAACATGGATCGCAGCGCTGCCTTCACTGGTCTACGGCCTGGGATATCTGGTGAATATCCTGGTAAGCGGCGTCGGAAGCGGGCGGAGCAGTAACGACTGGTACGGCTTTCTTACCTGGGGGTATCCCACCGGATTTGCGATCTTTGCATTTACCATCCTGATGAACTGGCTGATCGCATGCCTGATGCAGCTGTTCAATAAAATCTGTCAGCGGGTGATGCTGTTTTTACACTTTTAGGGTTGTAGTGGAACGATTGGGGACGGTTCTGGGCGTATCCAATGTCATTAAGTTAAGGAATGGAAGAGGTGCTGGGGCTTAAGTTTAAGGTTTCTCCCTTCTCCTTCTTCCAGACTAACACCAGGGGCTGGGTAGCGCTCGAACGTGTAATGAATCAAAAATGCTGAGATCGAAAGCGCATGAAGAACCATTTGATGTACAGCTGGAATATGTGTTATAAGGATGTGTTATGTATAACGAATATTTAGAAAGAACCGAATATGTGGACTACGATGATCCGGCGGTTAAAGGTCTGGCTGAGAGATTAAAGAACGGGTCGGCGGATGAATTATCACTAATAAAAAACACATATCATTTTGTAAGAGATGAGGTGAAGCATTCCTGGGATGCACAGGACAGACGGGTTACGGTATCTGCAAGTGATACGCTTCGGGAAGGCGTGGGAATCTGCTGGGCGAAGGCGAATCTTCTTGCCGCTCTTCTCAGAGCAAATGGTATCCCCGCAGGTTTCAGCTATCAGCGACTGACTCTTGGGGATACGCCCGATACAGGATATTGCATTCATGCCATGAATACGGTTTATGTGAGCAGCCGGGGGAAGTGGATCAGACTCGATGCAAGAGGCAATAAGGAAGGCGTAAATGCCGGGTTTTCAACGGATGTAGAGAAGCTCGCGTTTGAAATAAAGAGTGAAGGTGAGATGGATTATCATGACAATCATTCCTATCCGGATAAGGGCTTGATGAAGGTTTTGGAAGAAAGCACGGATGCAATAGACATGTATCTCCATCATTTGCCGGATCATTTAACCTACAGTGTAACATATAAGATCGCCACACCGGATGACATGGAGCTTCTGATGAGCAGTCGCCTTGAAATGTTGAAGGTGGTGAATGACCTGGATGTTACATATGCGTACAGTGATGAGATAGTAAAGAGCAGCAGGGAATATTTCGAAAATGGGGATCACACAACCGTTCTTGCGTTGGACGGAAAAAGAGTGATCGGCTGTGCATCGATCTGCTACATATATATCATGCCCACCTTTGATCATCCCACAGGAAAGCGTGCTCATCTCATGAATGTATATACCATGAAAGAATGGCAGAGACGGGGCATCGCTAAGAAAATGGTATCGATGCTGATCGACGAAGCCCGAAAACGCGGGGTTACCGAGATCAGTCTTGATGCAACAGAGGAAGGACGCCCATTATATGAAAGACTTGGATTTGTTCCCTCAACAGAAGGTATGGTTCTTGTAAAATAACTGATATGCATTTTGTATACTGTCTGATCCTGCAGATCTCGGGAGATGAGATTAGCATTAGGTAATCAGTGAAGCTGAAAGGAGTGTTCACGCTATGCCGGAGTACAGGATAATGACAATCGATGATTATGAGGCTGCTTATGATCTTTGGGTCAAATGCGGAAACGGATTGAATGATAAGGATGATTCCAGGGAAGGGATCGAAAAATACCTTAAGAGAAATCCGGAGACATCCTTTGTAGCTTTGCTCGAGGGAAGGGTTGTGGGCGTGATCCTCTGCGGGCACGACGGAAGACGCGGCATTATACAGCATACATGCGTTGCGCCGGAGTGTAGACGCATGGGGATTGGCGCTGAACTGGTCAAGCTGGCGCTTGCGGCATTAAAAGACGAAGGAATAAATAAAGTGCTGCTTGTTGCATTTAAAAAGAACGAAAAAGGGAATGCGTTCTGGGAAGCCCAGGGCTTTACCCTTCGTGATGACTTAAATTACCGTAATAAAGCTCTTACCGAGCTGATCCGGATCGATCCCGATTATTTGCAGGGGTGATCCGACAGGAAGTATCAGGAAGTATAAGGATACCTGAACATACAGCGGTGAGTGATAAGAAGCTGGAGATCATGGATAAGGATGTTCCGGAATCCTGGACGAGAGTTCTGGAATGGATCCGTAGCTTTTGAATGACCGGTATGGGCTGAGGCATCTGCAACAAAAAAGACACATGCTCCTATGTGAGGACATGTGTCTTTTTCTATGCTTTATTTTGCGGTTCTGTAAAGCAGATCTTCCCACCGTTTGTCTACTTCCTGCTGGAACTGGACCAGAAGCTCTTCATTTCCGGGCTTGAAGAGATGCTTGAAGCGTCCCTGGACACGAAGGAAATCTTCGATGGGAAGCTTCTTCTTCGGCTCGTAGTTGAGGATCCATTTACCTTCTACCACCTCGAAGAGGGGCCAGTAGCAGGTGTCGATGGCCAGCTTGCAGATATTTGCGATGTCTGCGGTGTCATAGCGCCAGCCTCTCGGACAGGGAGCCATAACATTTAGAAATGCAGCGCCGGGGGTGTAGATCGCCTTCTCCGCTTTCTCGTACAGATCCTTCATCATGGGAGTGAAGGTGGATTGCGCCACATAAGGAATGTTGTGTGCGGCGATGATCTCTGCCAGATCCTTACGGGGCTGAAGCTTTCCGTTGGATACGCTGCCCACCGGAGTGGTGGTGGTGTCTGCATACCTGGGGGTTGCAGAAGAACGCTGGATACCGGTGTTCATGTAAGCGCCGTTGTCGTAGCAGACATAGACCAGATCGTGGCCGCGCTCCATGGCGCCGGACAGGGACTGGAGTCCGATATCATAGGTTCCGCCGTCACCGCCGAAGGTGATGAACTTGTAGGTCTCATCGATCCTGCCGCGCTTCTTCAGTGCGTTGTAGGCAGTCTCCACTCCGGAAAGGGTGGCGCCTGCACAGGCGAAGGCGTTATGGATATAGCTGTCTTCATAGGATGTATAGGGATACATGAAGGAGGATACCTCCAGACATCCCGTGGCATTTCCGATCACGGCGTGATCCTCCGGCTTCAGTGCACGCAGGACGGTACGTACCGCGATACCGGCGCCGCAGCCGGCACAAAGACGATGGCCGGGAGCAAGACGCTCGGGTTTATTCATGACTTCTTTGAATTTGAATGGCATTTCGCTCCCCTCCTTAATTGTTCTCAGGTTTTCTCAGGCCGATGTACTGATACTGTTCCACCGGTTTTCCCTCATCGATGAGTCCGAGAAGTTCCTCGAACACACCCACTGCGGATTCGTCGGTGAAATCTCTTCCGGCCAGACCGTAGAAGTAGTTAATGGCGGGGATGGAAAGTCCTGCATCCATCATGGCAGCCTTAAGCTCGGAGCCCAGGGGACCGCCCATGCCGGAGAAGCTTTCCGCACGGTCGAGGATGGCAACCGCGGATACATTCTTCAGTGCCTCAGCCAGCTCTTCGCCGGGGAAGGGGCGGAATACGCGAACCTTGATCATTCCCACCGGGATCCCCTGATCCCGCAGGCGGTCAACGGCATTCTTGGTATTTCCGGCTGCGGATCCAATGATCACGATGGCAGCCTTGGCACCCTCCATCCGGTACTCCTCGAAGAGACCGTAATGTCTGCCGGACAGCTTTTCAAATCTTTCGCAGACCTGAAGGATCACTTCCTTTGCCTTCTTCATGGCAAGACGCTGGTTCATCTTGGTCTCCATGTAGAAGGGAGAATTCGCATAGGGGCCGATGGCCATGGGCATTTTCGCATTGAGAAGGAAGTTCTCCGGCTGATAGATGCCGACGAAATCCCGAACGCTTTCGGTGTCCATGGTTTCGATGTTCATTACCGCATGACTGGTGATGAAGCCGTCCTGGCACACCATCATGGGGAGCATTACGTCGGGATGCTCGGTCACAGGATAAGCCATGATGAAATTGTCATAGGCCTCCTGGTTGGTCTCTGCATAGATCTGGATCCATCCGGAATCCCTGGCGCCCATGGAATCGGAGTGATCGCAGTTGATATTGATGGGGCCGGTCAGCGCGCGGTTAACGGCGCACAGGACCACCGGCAGCCGGTCGGAGGCAGCGATATACAGCTCTTCCCACATGAAGGCCAGACCACAGGAGGATGTAGCCGTAAGGGCTCTGGCTCCTGCAGCGGATGCGCCGATCACGGCGGACATGGAGCTGTGCTCGGACTCCACCGGGATGAATTCGGTATCGATCTCGCCGTTGGCGATAAATGTGGAAACCATCTGGGGGATCTCCGTGGAGGGAGTAATGGGAAATGCAGGCATAACATCGGGGTTTACCTGTTTGATCGCAAGAGCGACCGCTTCATTTCCGGACATACGGTCCCGGGTGCTTTTGCATGTAGGCATATTACAGTCCCTCCTTCATATCGATGGCGCGGAAGCTGCAGACTCTGGCGCAGATGCCGCAGCCCTTGCAATGATCGTAATCAAAGTCCTGCCGCTTTCCGTCCACAACGGGAATGCAGCTGTCGGGACACATGGGAGCGCAGAGCAGACACTGTGCGCATTTCTCCCAGTTCATCACCGGAGTCTGGGTGCGCCATTCACCGGTTTTGAATTCTCTGGATCCGCCGCCGCCGTAGATCTGGTTTCCCATGGTCATTTCGGTATAGGGAGCGGTCTCATTTACCTTACTGATATCCGTACGTTTTGTATTAGCCATTATTTTACCTCCGTGAAGCCGCGCTCCAGGGCACGCATATTTCCTTCGATCACCTCGGGCTTCTTTGCAAATTTATGCCGGTAGGAATCCATCATCTGCTGCATGAACTGATCCTTCTCCATGATGTTCGCAACCTTTACCACTGCAGCGAGCATGGGGGAGTTGGGGAAATATTTCCCCAGACAGTCCACAGAGATCTCTCTTGCATCGATGGTATAAACCGGACCGGCGTAGCCCCGGAGAAGAGAAACGATCTCTTCCTTGGACCTGGCGGTGTTGATGATGATCCCGCCCTTCGGGGAAAGTCCCCTGGTCACGTCTACGGAGTGGAGAAGTGTTTCATCCACCACTACCACATAATCCGGTTCATAGATGTTTGAATGGGCACGGATCTCCGTATCCGCCAGACGATTGTAGGCAGTGATCGGCGCACCCATACGTTCCGGGCCGTATTCCGGAAAGCCCTGAACATACATGCCTGTGTTGAAGGCTACATCCGCAAGCAGGAGAGCAGCTGTCTTGGCACCCTGGCCGCCACGGCCGTGCCAGCGGATCTCGATATGTTTCTTCGGATTCTCAGTACTCATTGTGGTATCCCTTTTCTAAATGTTGAGTGTTTTGTTACACCGGAGCGGCCTGAATTAGTAGAGTTGATCTGATTCTTCTTTAATTTAAGGTCCTCACGGCATAGATAAGAGATAATATAACATCAGGCAGGGAAAATGTAAAGTTTTTCCTTACTTTTATTTTTGGCGGGAAAAGACAATCATATTGCTATTTTTTTCGGTTATTGGTAAAATAACTGTATCTGTGCAATTGAAAATGTGAATGTTTTACAATAAGCGCACATCATGATCAGAATTAAAATGACAAGGAGGGTTTTGAACTATGGGACTTATTTCTGCAGCACTTGGTGCGGCCGGCGGAACTCTTGCGGATCAGTGGCTGGAATTCTTCTATTGTGAGTCACTTCCGAAGGACGTACTTGTGAAAAAAGGACAGCACCGTGTGTCCAAGAGGTCTTCCAATTACAAGGGAAACGACAATATCATTTCCAACGGCTCCGGCATCGCGGTTGCTGATGGACAGTGTATGATCATTGTTGAGCAGGGAGCCATCGTGGAGCTTTGTGCTGAGCCCGGCGAGTATACCTATGATACTTCCTCTGAGCCGAGTATCTTCTACGGAGGACTGGGACAGGGTATCGTCAATACCTTTAAGACCTTTGCCAAGCGCTTCGCTTACGGTGGAGACACCGGCAAGGATCAGCGGATCTATTACTTCAACACCAAGGAGATCATGGATAATAAGTTCGGAACGCCGAATCCTGTTCCCTTCCGTGTGGTAGATTCCCGCATCGGTCTGGACGTGGACGTATCCGTACGCTGCTCGGGAACCTATTCCTTTGTGATGACAGATCCTATCATGTTCTATAAAAACGTGGCCGGAAATGTGGCAGACGAATACAACTTCAGCGAGATTGAAGGTCAGCTGAAGGCAGAGTTCGTGGGTGCTCTTCCGGAAGCCTTCGGTCGTCTTTCCGAACTGGAAATGCGTCCGAACCAGATCCAGACCCATACCTCCGATCTGGAAAATGCCATTAACCAGGCCCTTGCCCAGAAATGGGGCGACCGTGGTATCCGGGTGAAGACCATCTCGCTGAATCCCATCACTCTTCCCAAGGAAGATGAGGAGATGATCAAGACCGCACAGCGGAATGCCATGTATCGTGATCCTACCATGGGTGCGGCAGCAATGGTTGGCGCAACTCAGGATTCCATGAAGATCGCTGCCGGAAATCAGGGTGGTGCAATGATGGGCTTCATGGGAATGAACATGGCGCAGCAGGCTGGCGGAATGAACGCGCAGAACCTGTACGCCATGGGTATGCAGCAACAGCAGATGCAGCAGATGCAGCAGCAACAGCAGCCGCAGGCACAGCAGGCACAGCCTGCAGCGGGTGCATGGACCTGCCCGAACTGCGGTAAGCCTGCAAGCGGAAAGTTCTGTCCGGAATGCGGAACCCCGAAGCCGGTACAGAGCGAAGGCTGGACATGCTCCTGCGGTACGGTAAATAAGGGTAAGTTCTGCTCCAACTGCGGAAATCCGAAGCCGGCAGGAACCCCGAAGTATAAATGCGACAAGTGCGGATGGGAACCGGATGATCCGGCAAATCCGCCCAAGTTCTGCCCGGAGTGCGGTGATCCTTTTGATGATAACGATCTGGTAAAATAGAAGGCCCCCAGGGTTTATTCGATATGGTAAAGGAGATAAAATGGAGTATAAATGTCAAAACTGCGGCGGCTCCATGGAGTTTGACAGCGCCAGTCAGAAGCTGATCTGCCCCTATTGCGGCGCGGCCTTTGATCCCGCAGCTTATGATGCTGCGATGCAGGGCGGCGCCGGAGAGCAGACACCGGAGGGACAGCAGGTTGGAGAATTCGACGAAACACAGCAGCTGGGAACCGTTAACCAGCAGGAGTGGAACGTTAATGAAGACGGCCTTATGTCCTACATTTGTAAAAACTGCGGTGGTGAGGTGGTGGGAGACGACTCTCTCGCCTCCACCAACTGCCCCTATTGTGACAGCCCGATCATCCGAAATGATCAGTTTGCGGGAATGCTGAAGCCGGAGCTTCTGATCCCCTTCAAGGTGGATAAGAAAACGGCAAAGGAGAAGCTGAACGAGTTTATTTCCAGCAAAAAGCTGGTGCCGGCCGTATTTAAGGATCAGAAGCATATCGATGAGATCAAGGGTGTTTATGTTCCCTTCTGGCTTTTTGATGCGGATGTTTTTGCCGAGGCAAAGTTCAATGCCAGAAGAACCCATGCCAGATCCAACGGAGAAGAGATCGAGTACTTCGATGTCTATCGCAGCGGAGATATGTCCTTCCGGAATATTCCTGCTGATGCGGCTTCCAAGATGGAGGACGCCATGATGGATTCCATCGAACCCTTCGAAATGGAAGAGGCGGTGAACTTCTCCACGGCCTATCTTGCAGGCTTCATGGCGGATAAATATGATGTGAGCCCTGAGGACTGCATGAAGCGAGGCCTGCAGCGGATCAAGAGCAGTGCCGAAGAAGCGCTGAGCAATGAGGTGAATGGATTTGATTACCATTCCTGTGAAGCGTCAAATGTGGTGGTGCAGAATTCCGAATCCCATTATGCGCTTCTTCCGGTGTGGATCCTGAACACCACCTGGAACGGTAATCAGTATCGTTTCGCCATGAACGGACAGACCGGAAAGTTTATCGGTGATCTGCCTTACGACAAATCGCTTTACTGGAAATACTTCCTTCGGGCGGCGATCCCCTCGGTACTGATCATTTTCGCGATATTATTTTTCGTCTGGTGGATTCGGTAAGGGGGTGGCATCGTGAATAAAATGAAGAGTGAAAAACATAGCAGAACGAGCCTCCTTTTCGCGGCATTTGTGGCTTTTCTGTTCCTTTTGGGGATCTTCCTCCCCGGAACACTGCAGGCTGCGGGAAATTATGTGGTGGACGATGCGCATGCCATCACCTCCGGTGAGGCTTCGGAAATTTCAGAAAAACTGGCAAAGACATCATCTACCTACGGCGTGGATGTGGTGATCTACACCATCCCTTCGCTGGGAGGTAAAGATGCTACATCCGTGGCGGATGATTATTATGATTACAATGGTTATGCGCCGGATGGAATCCTGTTCATGGTAAGTACAGAGAGCCGGAAATGGGCCATCAGCACCAAAGGCTACTGCATCGGGGCATTTACGGATGCCGGCCAGTCGTATATCATCGATCAGATCAAGGATTACATGAGTGACGGCGATTATTATTCCGCCTTCAAGGAATTTGCAAGACTGGCTGATGATTACCTGAAACAGGCGAAGACCGGAAAACCGTATGATAAGGGGAATCTTCCGAAGAAGCCCTTTAAGGGACTTCGGGATGCGTTCATTTCCGTTCTGGGCGGCCTGGGTATAGGCTTTGGACGTGCAAGTCTGCTTAAGGCAGAGACCAAGACGGTTAAGGAAGCAAAGAATGCCCGCGGGTATCTGACGGGTGTTCAGATCACAGGAGCTTATGAGATAATGACCCACAGGGAGTTTCGAAGGATCGAACGTTCATCCTCCGGCGGGGGCGGAAGTTCAACCCACGTCTCCTCTTCGGGTTCGACCCATGGAGGAAGCTCCGGCTCGTTCTGATGGAGCGGGATCTGCTGCCGGAGGGTTTGAGAAGCCCAAAGCGGCAGTAATATAAAGTAACTGAAAGTAGTACAAGATTATGAAGAGTAGTGAAAACTGAGAAGGGAGATTCGCATGGACAATAATGAAAACGGCGTGAATCAGAATGGTCAGGCGAGTACAGAAAAGAATCCGGAAGCCCCGAAGGTAGACCTGTCCAAGGGCGTTTCGCCGGAGATCGGGATAATCAAATCAGAAGAGGTGGCTCAGTCCGCGGAAAGCCTGTCGCTTTCGGATGTAATGCAGGTTGATTCGTCCTCCGAGTCGGATACGACTGTTCTGGGAGCAGAGAGTGAAAGCGCAACAACGGTTCTTACCGGTGATCAGATGGGAATCCCTGAAGGGATGAAGAGTTCGGGAAATTTCCGTGAAGCAGGAAGCGGCCGGCTTCAGGGCCAGCCCCAGGGAATGCCCCAGAGACCGATGGGCCAGCCTCAGGGAATGCCTCAGGGTCCGATGGGCCAGCCCCAGGGAATGCCCCAGAGACCGATGGGTCAGCCCCAGGGAATGCCCCAGGGTCCGATGAGCCAGCCCCAGAGACCGATGGGTCAGCCTAACGGAATGCCGCAGGGAATGCCCCAGAGACCGATGGGTCAGCCCCAGGGAATGCCCCAGAGACCGATGGGTCAGCCTAACGGAATGCCGCAGGGTCCGATGGGTCAGCCTCAGGGAATGCCCCAGAGACCGATGGGTCAGCCCCAGGGAATGCCGCAGGGTCAGCCTCAGGGAATGCCCCAGGGTCCGATGGGTCAGCCCAACGGAATGCCTCAGGGTCCGATGGGTCAGCCCAACGGCCAGGGAATGCGTCAGGGCCCCATGGGCCAGCAGCCGCTGGTAGGACAGACCGGAATGCTGGGAATGCCTCCGGGAACCCAGATCCAACCTCCGAAACCACCCAAGGATCCGGCAAAAACGGAAAAGACATGGAAAACCGTGGGACTTGTAAGTCTGATCACGGCTCTGCTCTGCGTAGCAGCAGTGGTAACGCTTCTTCTTGTTTTCGTGATCCTTCCGTCTAAGGATTATAAGGGTGCGGCAGCATCAGGGTACAAGTCGGCAAGCGGGGTGGTTACCCCCGGCAGTGAAACAGGTGCAACGGAAACAACAGAAGCACCCGGAACAACCGAAGAATAGGAGGTGGGAGATAGATGAAAAGTAAAAAATGGATCGTGATCTCGCTGATCTCACTGCTTCTTATTGCAGCGTCGGTAGTCCTTTTGTTTGTATGGGTTTTACCCTCGATGAAGACCAGCAAGGCATTGGATGCAATGGCAGAGGGAGATTCCGCAAAGGTTTCCGAGGTCTTCGGAGAGATGGATGATGATAAGAAGAATGACCTCAAAGCCGATGTAAATGATATCGTGGTATATACGGCGAATCAGTATCTGGAGGGCAAGAAGTCCTATGAGGATACCTTCAAGGTCCTGACCACCGTGGAGAGCGTAAGAAGCTACCGCGGAATGACAGCTGATGCATTTGCACTGATCAATCTCCCGAAGCTGAAGCAGTTTTTCGATGAAACAGCCGCTTTGGGAGCTAATGGCGATCATAATGATGATTTCTATGCAAAACGGGATGAGTTCCGTCAGGTCTATCACATCCAGAAGGATGAGAATGACATCGGGGTATATTATGCCTGGGATTCTGATGTTACCACAAAATATGATGATCAGCTGCAGCCGGCTCTGGAAGCATACCTGAAGGAGAAGGAAGCTGAGTATGATGCAGATAAGATCGATGTGCAGAAGCTCATGAATTACTGTGATGCTGCAGAAAGCCTCTGGTATTCCGAATATGCCTATGAACTGAACAACCTGTTGTATTATGACGATCTGATCAAGAAAGAATATGACGAGATCAAAGCGGAATTCGATGAGAAGGAATACTTTGATGTCATGGAAGATGTGGATTATGCGGAGAATTGGTACAGTGACCAGAAGGCCTGGGAGAAATGGGAAGCAAAATTCAAGGAACTGAAGACGCAGGCAGAGGAAGAGGGACAGAAATATTACATCGAGGAAGCTATTCGTCTGGTAAATGAAGGCGAAAAGTATGAAGCCCAGTGGCTGGTGGACGAAATAAAGGAGAATTTCGGACAGGACTTCGATGTGTCTGCAGTGGAAGCTGCAATGAAGAAGAAGGAAGACGAGAAGTATAAGGAAGCCTATCTGGAATTTATGAAGGACTGGAAGAACGAGCTGTCCAGGGATATGTCCTATGCGGGCATGACGGCAGGCCTTTATTTCCCCTCAGAGATCAACGTGGATGATCTGGGTATCACCAACGTTTACCTTTATGATTTTGATGCAGATGGCACACCGGAGCTGGTCCTTCGCGGAACAGAATATGTGGCAGTGTATGCATTTGACGGATACGATGCGGACTTTACCGGTATCCTGAAGCCTATGGGACTTGCCAAGGCGCCGAAGGTTGTTGTTTCTGCAAGCGAGCTCATGGAGGAAACCGGGACAGAAGCCATCTCTGAAGCGATCTTGAAGTTTGAGGATCACAACTGGAAGATCGAGAACATCGTAGCATATACCATTTATCAGGATGAGTATTACTACTTTAAGGGAAATGCGAATGGTGATCCGGAGCAGACCGATGAAGAGGGCTACAAGAATGAACGTATCTTCATCGAAGCGGCAATGGAAGGACAGTTCCCGGCAGGTATTTCCGTCGGTGAAGACTGGGAATCCATGATCAATAATTTCTAGAACGATCCGATCAGGACCTATGATGAACATCAGTGTATCACCTGCTTCGAAACCCGGGGCAGGTGATATTCTGTGAAAAGCGAAATTTAAGGAGGAACGAACAAGATGGTTAAGTTGTATGATACCGGAGCATATCTGGTTGGGGGTAAGACTCTGGTGCCGGAGAATGAGGCGGCGGCAGGGGGGATCAAAACAACGAAGGAAGAGGCGCTGAAGGAGACGATGGCCTATCAGATCCTGGAGAAGCACAATACTTCCGGGGATATGAGTGGTCTTAAGATCAAATTCGATAAGATGACCTCACACGACATCACCTTTGTCGGCATTATCCAGACGGCAAGAGCATCGGGATTGAAGGAATTCCCCATTCCCTATGTACTGACCAACTGCCACAACTCACTTTGCGCAGTAGGCGGGACCATCAACGAGGATGACCACATGTTCGGTCTGTCCTGTGCCAAGAAATACGGCGGAGTATATGTACCGCCTCATCAGGCTGTTATCCATCAGTATGCCCGTGAAGAGCTGGCAGAATGCGGAGCCATGATCCTGGGTTCCGACAGTCATACCCGGTACGGTGCCCTGGGAACCATGGCCATCGGTGAAGGCGGCGGAGAGCTGGCCAAGCAGCTGCTGGGCAAGACCTATGATGTAAAGCGCCCCGGCGTGGTTGCGATCTATCTGGATGGAGAACCCGCAAAGGGCGTAGGTCCTCAGGACGTGGCACTGGCGCTGATCGGAGCAACCTTCGGGAACGGCTATGTAAAGAACAAGGTAATGGAGTTCGTAGGACCCGGCGTTGCGAAGCTGTCCAGCGACTATCGTATCGGCATCGACGTAATGACCACCGAGACCACCTGCCTGTCTTCCATCTGGCAGACCGACGAAGAGACACGCCGCTGGTATGATGTACATTATCGTCCGGATGCGTATAAGGAGCTGAAGCCCGGTGATGTGGCATACTATGACGGAGTGGTTTATGTGGATCTCTCCAAGATCCGTCCCATGATCGCCATGCCCTTCCATCCCAGCAACGTTTATACCATCGAAGAGCTGAATCAGAACCTGATGGACATCCTGCATGACGTGGAGGAGAAGGGAAAGAAGCAGCTTACAGGAAATGTGGATTTCTGCCTGACGGATAAGGTGCGTAACGGAAAGCTCTATGTGGATCAGGGCATCATCGCCGGTTGTGCCGGCGGCGGATATGAGAATATCTGCGATGCAACGGATATCCTGAGGGGACATTTCATCGGAAGCGACGAATTCACCCTTTCCGTATATCCGGCAAGTACCCCCATCTTCATGCAGCTGGCAAAGAACGGAATGGTTGCGGATCTGCTGCAGACCGGTGCCATAGTGAAGACGGCCTTCTGCGGCCCCTGCTTCGGTGCGGGTGATACGCCGGCAAATAATGCCTTCTCCATCCGTCACTCCACAAGAAACTTCCCGAACCGCGAGGGCTCCAAGATCCAGAACGGCCAGATCGCATCCGTGGCACTGATGGATGCCCGTTCTATAGCGGCAACGGCGGTAAATCAGGGATACCTTACTCCTGCAACGGATCTGGATGTGGAATTCACCGGACCTACTTACTTCTTCGACAGAAGTATCTATGACAATCGTGTATACAATGGCTGGGGCAGGCCGGAACCGGAGACGGAGATCAAGTTCGGCCCCAATATCAAGGACTGGCCGGAAATGATCGCTCTTACCGACAATCTGCTCCTTAAGGTAGCATCCGTGATCACCGATCCGGTTACCACCACCGATGAGCTGATCCCCTCGGGAGAGACCTCGTCCTATCGTTCCAACCCCATCGGACTTGCCGAGTTCACCCTGTCCCGGAAGGATCCGGAGTATGTGGGCCGGGCTAAGGCAGTACAGGCAGTGGAACGTAAACGTGAAGAGCTGGGATGCATCTGCAAGGCAGACGAGTCCCTGAAGCCGGTGATGGAGACCATCAAGGCCAGCTTCCCGGAGACCACGGGCAAGAATACCGGCTTTGGAAGCACCATTTATGCCGTAAAGCCGGGTGACGGATCTGCCCGGGAGCAGGCAGCTTCCTGCCAGAAGGTGCTTGGCGGATGGGCCAATATCGCGAAAGAGTACGCAACCAAGCGTTATCGTTCCAATCTGATCAACTGGGGTATGCTTCCCTTCGTGATCGGAGAGGACTATGCATTTGAAAACGGCGACTACATCTTTGTGCCGGATATCCTTAAGGCCATCCGGGAGAAATGGACAGAGATCAAGGCATACGTAGTCAATAAGGAAATGCATGAGCTGACGCTCACATTGGGAGACCTTACCGATGATGAGCGGGATATCATAGCAAAAGGATGCCTTATTAATTATTATCGTGCATAATATCAGGCATAAAATGATCGATAAATCTGATAAGATGTTCTTAACCCCAACGCTTAGATGTCGGGGTTAAGAACCTGTTCACTCGGGATTGTTGTAGGGAGGTGAGGAAATGAGCGATGCTGCTATTGCCGGATTGATCTGGCTGGGTGTGTTTGCGTTCATGGTCGTTGCGGAGCTTGCTACCGTAGGGCTTACGGCGATCTGGTTTGCCGGAGGAGCGATATTTGCCTCCATCGCAGGCTTCCTTGGACTGAGCTGGCCGTGGATGCTGGTGATCTTCATGGCGACTTCGCTGGTGCTGCTCATCGTCATGCGACCTCTGGCCAGGAAGATGATGATGCCCAAGGTAACGGCCACAAATGCCGAGAGCCTGATCGGGCAGTTCTATCCGCTGATCCAAAAGGCCGGACCGGGACATCAGACAGGCCAGGTAAAGATCGGTGATGTGGAATGGCGTGTGATCTCAGAGGACGGAAGCGAGATACCTGAGGGTACCGTCGTGGAGGTACGGAAGATCGAAGGGACGAAGCTGATCGTCATGCCGAAAATGTAGTTCGTCAGGTAAAGGAGGAGTATTATGAATCCATCAACCATTGCTTTATTGATCATTCTTTTTGTTGCAATCATCGTTATCGCCAGCTCGATCCGTGTGGTTAAGCAGGCGACAGCATATGTTATCGAACGATTCGGAACCTATCAGACCACCTGGTCCGTAGGATTCCACATGAAATGGCCGGTGATCGACAAGGTGGCCAAGGAGGTATCCCTGAAGGAGCAGGTTGCGGATTTCCCGCCCCAGCCGGTGATCACCAAGGATAACGTTACCATGCATATCGACACCGTGATCTTTTATCAGATCACGGATCCGAAGCTTTACTGCTATGGCGTGGAATACCCCATCGCAGCCATCGAGAACCTGACAGCTACCACCCTTCGAAATATCATCGGTGATATGGAGCTGGACCAGACCCTTACTTCCCGTGAGACCATCAATGTGAAGATGCGTGCTACACTGGATGAGGCTACCGATCCATGGGGCATCAAGGTTAACCGTGTGGAGCTGAAGAATATCATTCCTCCCCGGGAGATCCAGGAGGCCATGGAGAAACAGATGAAGGCAGAGCGTGAGCGCCGTGAGCAGATCCTTCGTGCAGAAGGTGAGAAGCGTTCCGCAGTGCTGATCTCCGAAGGTGAGAAGGAAGCGAAGATCCTTAAGGCTGAAGCAGACAAGCAGGCCGCCATCCTTGCAGCGGAAGCTGAGAAGCAGGCTGCGATCCTTGCCGCTGAAGCAGACCGTGAAGCCAGGATCAAACGTGCCGAAGGTGAGGCGGAAGCGATCCTCAAGGTGCAGCAGGCAGAGGCAGACGGTATCCGGATGCTGAATGATTCGGCACCCAGCAAGGAGGTGCTTACCATCCGAAGCCTTGAGGCTTTCAAAAAGGCTGCAGACGGTAAGGCTACCAAGCTGATCATCCCGTCGGATATTGCCGGTGTGGCAGGGCTTGCCACATCCGTTACGGAAGCTATTAAAACCGCAAAAGAATAAGCAGCAATGCCCTTTGTTCTTTCCTGATGAAGGAACAAAGGGCATTTTTGTGCAGGCTGCATATAAAAAAATGCTCCGATTGGGTATTATTATAGTTATAGAGTAGACAAATCACATAATTAAAGGGAAAAATGCATAAGCACCAACGCAATTCGTTTTTTCGTTTATGGATAATGACGAAAAAATGGTTTTATTTTTCGCCCCGGCATGGTATAATACTCTCAGTGTTTTATTCACAAAAATAAGGAACTATAAGGGGTGACATTATGGTGAAAAAAGAAATGATCGCAATGCTCCTTGCAGGGGGACAGGGAAGCCGACTTGGAGTGCTTACCTCAAAGCTTGCAAAGCCGGCAGTTGCTTTCGGCGGAAAGTATAAGATCATCGACTTCCCGCTCAGTAACTGTATCAACTCCGGCATAGATACCGTGGGTGTTCTTACCCAGTATCGTCCGCTTCGACTGAACCAGCATATCGGTATTGGTATGCCCTGGGATCTGGACCGGAATTTCGGTGGTGTAACGGTACTTCCGCCTTATGAAAAGAGCGGCAGCAGCCAGTGGTACACAGGTACGGCGAATGCTATCTATCAGAACCTTGAGTATATGGAGTACTATAATCCTGACTATGTGCTGATCCTTTCCGGTGACCACATCTACAAGATGGATTACGAGGTGATGCTGGATTACCATAAATCCTCTCATGCCGACGCAACGATAGCAACTTATCAGGTTCCCATCGAGGAAGCAAGCCGTTTCGGTGTTGTGATCACGGATGAACAGGGTGTGATCCATGAATTTGAGGAGAAACCGGCAAAGCCCAGAAGCAACAAGGCTTCCATGGGTATCTACATCTTCAGCTGGCCGGTGCTTCGTGATGCACTGATCGAGATGAAGGACGTTCCGTCCTGTGATTTCGGAAAGCATATCATTCCGCATATCCATGAGCAGGGCAAGAAGATCTGCGCTTATGACTTCAAGGGATACTGGAAGGATGTAGGAACTCTGGGCTCTTACTGGGAAGCAAATATGGAGCTGGTGGATATCATCCCCGAGTTCAATCTCTATGAGGAATTCTGGCGGATCTACACCAAGAGCGACAACCTTCCGCCGCAGTATATCGCTGAGGGCAGCAAGGTAGTCAAGTCCATCATCGGTGAAGGAACGGAGATCCATGGGAATGTGGAGAACTCGGTGATCGGTTCCGGTGTTACCATCGGAAAGAATTCCGTGATCAAGAATTCCATTATCATGAACGGTGTTACCATAGGTGATAACTGCGTACTGGACAAGTCCATCCTGGCTGAGGGCGTGGTTGTCGGCAATGATGTCAAGATGGGTGTCGGCGAAGAGACGCCGAACGATTTTGCACCGCATATTTATTCATTCGGTCTTGCAACTATAGGTGAGAATTCCGTTATTCCGGATGGCGTGACCATCGGCAAGAATACGGCGATTATCGGAGAAACCACATTGGATGAGTACCCGGAAGGCGTTCTTTCCAGTGGATCAAGCATAATAAAGGCAGGTGAGTAAATATGAGAGCGATCGGTATCATTTTAGCAGGCGGAAACAGCAGCCGCATGGAGGAGCTTTCCGCAAAGCGTGCGGTAGCAGCGATGCCCGTGGCGGGATGCTACAGAGCAATCGATTTTGCACTGTCCAATATGTCCAACTCCCATATTCAGCGGGTTGCGGTTTTTACACAGTATAATTCCAGATCCTTAAATGAGCATCTGAATTCCTCCAAATGGTGGGATTTCGGACGTAAGCAGGGCGGGCTGTACATTTTCACTCCCACCATTACGACCACAAACAGCTACTGGTACAAGGGAACTGCAGATGCCCTGTATCAGAACATCAGCTTCCTGAAGGATGCTCACGAGCCGTACGTGGTGATCGCGTCCGGTGACGGTATCTACAAGCTGGATTATAACAAGGTTCTTGAGGATCACATCGCAAGAGGTGCAGACATCACCATCGTGACCAAGGATCTTCGTCCGGATGAGGATGATATCAGCCGCTTCGGCGTGGTGAAGCTGGGCGACAACAATCGGGTGGAGGACTTCGAGGAGAAGCCTATCGTGGCAGAGACCAGCACCGTATCCATCGGTGTATATGTGATCCGCCGTCGTCAGCTGATCGAGCTCCTGGAGGCCTGCGCGGCAGAGGGACGTACGGATTTCGTTAAGGATATCCTGATCCGTTACAAGAACATAAAGAAGATCAACGCTTACCGGCTGGAGAGCTATTGGAGAAATATCGGTTCTGTAGATTCCTACTACAGAACCAATATGGATTTCCTGAAACGGGATATCCGGGATTACTTCTTCCGCGAGCAGCCGGGAGTATATACCAAGGTGGAGGATCTTCCGCCGGCAAAATACAACGGAGACGCCATTGCGACCAACAGTCTCATCGCAAGCGGCTGTATCATCAACGGAACGGTTGAGAATTCCATTCTCTTCAAGAAGGTTTATGTCGGTAACAACTGTGTGATCAAGAACTCCATCATCCTGAATGATGTGCATATCGGAGATAACTGTTATCTGGAGAATTGCATCATCGAGTCCCGGGATACCATCCGGGCCAATACGGTTCATACCGGAGATGCAGAAAAACCGAAAATAATAGTTGAAAAGAGCTTCCGTTATACTATATAATATTCCATATTCGGTAGAATGATTTACAAACAGGAGGTTCAAAAGACATGCAGATCACGGATGTTCGAGTGAGACGGGTTGCCAAGGAAGGCAAGATGCGTGCAGTAGTATCCATTACCATCGATAACGAGTTTGTTATCCATGATATCAAGGTTATCGAGGGAGAGAAAGGACTGTTCATCGCTATGCCCAGTCGGAAGTCCTCGGATGGAGAGTATAGGGATATTGCACACCCGATCAATTCTTCCACCAGAGAGGTTATCCAGAACTTGATCCTCGAAAAGTACGAACAGACGAGCTTAGAAGAGACAGAAGAATAAAACAAAAGATACAGAAACGAAGAAAACCACCGTGGGTTACCCCGGTGGTTTTCTTGACTTTTGCCGAAATCCTTTGTACACTAACCATGTATGTCCAATTGTACCTGCTGCCGAAGGGGAAGCAGAGTATCTGTGAAATGACAGGAATAACGTTTATCGTCTGGAGGAATACATCATGAGTCAGTTAACTACACTTATCCTTGCTGCAGGTAAAGGAACACGCATGGAGTCGGAGCTTCCGAAGGTGCTTCATCCCTGCTGCGGAAAGGCTATGGTCCGTCACGTGATCGAGGCTGCCACAGCCTCAGGCTCTGACCGGATCATCGTGATCGCCGGATATAAGAGTGAAATGGTCCACGCCGAGCTGGGAGACAGCGTGCTTTACGCGGAACAGACCGAGCAGCTGGGAACAGGCCATGCGGTCATGTGTGCTGCAGATCAGCTGGGGGATACGGGAGAAACCTTGATCCTCTGCGGAGATACGCCGTTGGTGACGGCGGATACATTGAAAATGCTCTGCGGGAAGCACCGCGAGGCAAAGAACGGAGTGACCGTGCTTTCCGCAGTTCTGGAGGATGCCGGAAGCTATGGAAGGATTATCCGGGATGCAGAGGGGAACTTCCTGAGAATCACCGAAGCAAAGGACTGTACCGAGGAAGAGAAGCTCACCAGGGAGATCAATTCCGGTATGTATCTCTTCGATACTGCCATGCTTAAGGAGAGTCTGGGAAAGCTGGACAATAACAATGCCCAGGGAGAGTATTACCTGACGGATACCATTGCCCTGATCAAGGAAGCCGGCGGACGGGTGGATGCAGTTCCCGTATCCGACATCACGGAGATCATGGGTGTCAATACAAAGGCACAGCTTGCGGAAGCAGAGAAGATCATGGCTTCCAGATAAAGAAACGACCTTCGGGGCGTGACGGTTTTAAAAAGGTAAAAGAACATGAAGATCATAGTCGGCCTGGGAAATCCGGGCATAAAATACGCCGGTACCCGCCACAATACCGGCTTTGCGGCGTTAACGCAGCTGGCGGACAGATATGATATCGCGCTGAACAAAAAGGAATGTAAGAGTATCACCGGACACGGAGTGATCGAAGGGGAGAAGGTGGTGCTGGCCATGCCCCAGACCTACATGAATCTCTCCGGGGAAGCGGTTCAGCCCCTTCTCAGTTTCTACAAATGCACCCCGGCGGACCTTATCGTCATGTATGATGATGTGGAACTGGATGTGGGGAAGATCCGGATCCGGGGCAAGGGAAGTGCCGGCGGACATAACGGAATGAAGAGCATCATTTCCTGTCTGGGATCGGAAGATTTTGCCCGGGTGAGAGTGGGCGTGGGACGGAAGCCCGAGGGTTGGGATCTGGCGGATTACGTCCTGGGAAGGTTCACCAGGGAGGATCTCCCGGTGATGCGGGAAGCCTGTGAAAAGGCAGGAGATGCCGCGCGGATGATCATTTCCGAAGGGGTAGGCGCTGCACAGAACAAGTATAACTAGTATTTCAGTGAGGATAAGATGAGTACGATCAGTGAACCGATCTCCGGTATGACAAGTATACAGAATGCGAAGGAAGCGATCCGGACCGGAAGCGTCCCTGTCAGTTTATGGGGGATCACGGGAACGGTCCGACCGCTGATCATGGATATCCTTCAGGGAGATGCGGAGCAGGTGCTGGTGGTCACCTGGGATGATGCCCGGGCAGACCAGCTGTATCAGGATTACCGTTTCTGCAGGAAGGAAGTCTATCGTTATCCGGCCAAGGATGTGCTTTTCTATAATGCGGATGTGCACGGGAACCTTGCCACCAGAAAGCGTATGGAGATCATCCAGCGTCTGAAGGACGGCCAGCCTTCCGTGATTATTCTGACGGCAGAGGGGCTGATGGACAGGATCCCCCGGCCGGAGATCATGCAGGCCTATACCATCCGCCTTGCGGTGGGTGAGGACATGGATCTGCAGGAAACCGGAAGACGGCTTCTGGAAATGGGCTACGAGTCCGTTCCCTTCGTGGAAGTGGCGGGCCAGTTTTCCACCCGGGGCGGGGTGATGGATATCTTCCCCCTGACGGAGGAATGTCCTGTCCGGATCGAGCTCTGGGGTGATGAGATCATCTCTGTCCGGGCCTTTGACGCCAACAGTCAGCGGTCCATAGAGGATCTGAGGGAGATCGAGATCCCTCCTGCTACGGAGTATGTACTGGATGACGCCCGTCGGGAGGAAGGTTTACATAAAATTGATGAAGAGCTGGAGAAGATCGCTTCCGTTTTCGAGAAGACAGGAAAGACGGAGCAGCGGCAGAGGCTCATGGAAGCAGTCCGGTCCATGAAGGACGGCCTTCGGGATTTCGCCGGCAATTCCAATGTGGACAGTCTGGTGAATTATTTCTTTGAAGATACGGTATCCTTCCTGGATTATTTGCCGGAGAACACCCGGATCTATGTGGAAGAACCCATGAAGGTAAGGGAGCGCGCCGGGGGATATTTTGAGAATTTCCGGTTGGCCATGCAATCCCGGCTGGAAGGAGGCTATATCCTGCCGAAGCAGGCGGATATCCTGTTCAGTGATGAGGATATCCTGGGCCGCATCGCAAAACGCGCAGACGTTTACATTTCCGAATTCCAGCTTCCGGGAACGGTCCGGGTGAAGAAGGCGGAGGAATTTGTGTGCCACGCGGTCACCTCCTACGGCGGCCGTACGGACGACATGATCCTGGACATGAAGAAGTACCGGGAGGAGGGCTATTCCATCCTGGTCTATACCATGTCGAAGACCCGGGCGGAGAATCTGGCACAGCATATCTCAGATAATGATGTGCCGGCATTTTTCAGCATGGACCAGGAGCGGATCCTGCAGGCCCGGGAGGTCATGGTGACCAAGGGCGGGCTGGAGAAGGGCTTCGTGCTGCCGGAGGTAAAGCTGGTGGTTCTCACGGAATCGGAGATCTACAGGAAGAACCGGATCCAGACCAGACGGCGGAGCAGAAGACTTGCGGGCAGCGAGTCCATCACCGACCTGCGGGAGCTGCATGTGGGGGATTATGTGGTCCATGAGCAGCATGGTATCGGTATCTATAAGGGTATCGAGCAGGTGGAAATGAAGGGCCGCTACAAAGACTATATCAATATTGACTATGCCGGCGGCGGACGGCTCTTCATCCCCGTGGATCAGCTCTCCATGATCGGAAAGATCGCGGATAAGACGGCGGATCCTCCGAAGCTGAACAAGCTGGGGGGCACGGAATGGGAACGGACCAAGAGACGTGTACGGAATCAGGTGGATGATATCGCCGATGAGCTGATCAAGCTGTATGCGGACCGCATGGATCAGCAGGGGTACGAATATCCGCCGGATGATGTGCTGCAGACCGAGTTTGAGGAGACCTTCCCCTATGAGGAAACTCAGGATCAGCTGAAGGCCATTGATGACGTAAAGCGGGATATGGAATCCACGAAGATCATGGACCGTCTGATCTGCGGGGATGTAGGTTTCGGTAAGACAGAGGTGGCGATCCGCGCTGCATTTAAATGTGTCATGAGCGGACGGCAGGTGGTGTACCTTGTTCCCACCACCATCCTGGCGCAGCAGCATTATGAGACCTTCGTCAACCGGCTGAAGGATTATCCCATGCGGATCCGTATGCTGTCCAGGTTTGCTACGCCCAAAGAAGCGAAGGAAGCGGTGATGGGCCTGGCGGACGGATCGGTGGATATCGTCATAGGAACCCATAAGCTTCTGGGTAAGGATGTAAAGTTCAGGAATCTGGGACTGCTCATCATCGATGAGGAGCAGCGCTTCGGCGTAAAGCATAAGGAGAAGATCAAGCAGCTGAAGAAATCGGTGGATGTTCTGACGCTTACGGCTACCCCCATCCCCAGGACACTGCATATGAGTCTGGCGGGGATCCGGGATATGAGCCTGCTGCGGGAACCGCCGGTGGACCGCAGACCCATCCAGACCTATGTCATGGAATATGACGAGGAAATGGTGAAGGAAGCCTGCAACCGGGAGCTTGCAAGGGGCGGCCAGGTTTACTATGTCTATAACCGGGTCAATGATATTGAGTCCGTTACCGCAAGGCTGGAGGAACTGCTTCCCGACGCCAGGATCTCCTACGCCCACGGCCAGATGTCTTCCCGTGAGCTGGAGAAGCTGATGCACAGCTTTATCGAGCGGGAGATCGATATCCTGGTCACCACCACCATCATCGAGACCGGTCTGGATATACCGAATGTGAATACCATCATCATCCATGGAGCGGATCGTTTCGGCCTGTCCCAGCTGTATCAGCTGAGAGGGCGTGTGGGCCGTTCCGGAAGAAGCGCCTACGCCTTCATGATGTATCAGAAGAACAAGATCCTGAAGGAAGAGGCGGAGCAGCGGCTGGCCGCCATCCGTGAATTTACGGAGCTGGGTTCCGGCTATAAGATCTCCATGAAGGATCTGGAGATCCGCGGCGCGGGAGATGTGCTGGGAAGCAGCCAGTCCGGCCACATGATGGAAGTGGGCTATGACCTCTTCGTGAAAATGTTGTCCGAGGCCATTCGGGAGCGACAGGGGATCGAGACGGACGCCGTGGAGGAGAAGGATACCGCCATCGATATCCCCATTGATGCCTATATCCCGGACGTTTACGTGCGAAGCGAATATCTGAAGCTGGAGCTGTATAAGCGCATTTACAAGATCCGTAAACCGGAGGATGCGGAGCTGATCGAAGAGGAGCTGAAGGACCGGTTCGGTCCCATCCCCAGAGAGGTGCAGAGACTCCTTCGGGTGGTGCTCCTGAAGCGCCTTGCGGCAAAGGCATGCATCAACGAGATCAAATATATGGACCCTGATGTCTATTATTTCATTGATAACGGAACGGCGGTCCGGGTGGACCAGATCCCGGTGCTGCTGAAGAAGTTCCGGGGAATGCGGCTCTATACGGCAAAGCGTTCCGGATTTATCCGGCAGCATTCCATCACGCTGCAGGACGAACTGCTGGACAGCGTAGTGAGGGAGGTAAGAGGAATCTACGATCTTCTGATCCCCAAGACCGCAGGGCAGACGGAAGCCGGGGAGTAGGACGGACCATGGTACACAGGTAACGGGATAGTGTGACGGACCATGATGCACAAGTAACCGGGGAGTGTGACAGACCATGGTACACAGGTAACAGGAGAATGAAATGAACAGATCGCGGAACAGAATAAACAGAATGATCTTGCTGCTGCTGGGGTTCTGTCTGATGCTTATGCCGGCCGGCTGCGGATCGAAACAGAGCGAAGGACCATCGGCCACCAGTGTGTTCACCTTCCAGGGAAAATCGGTTTCCGTAGGTGAGGTATATGTCTATGCCCGGACCATTTCCCAGGATTATGAGAAGGCCTACGGCAAGGAGATCTGGGACATGCAGGTGGCTGTGGACGATCAGGAAACCGACATGCGGGCCCTGACCCGGAAGGACATCATCGAGGACATCGTGAAGGTGAAGGTGCTTTGCGGCAGAGCAGACAGCTTCAAGCAGTCCCTGACCAACGATGAGCGGGAACGGGTAGAGCTGGAGACCGAAGCCTTCTGGAAGAATCTGACGGATACACAGATCGCGGATATGGAGCTCTCCAAGGATATCGTGAAAAATGTGCTGAATGAGAATATGCTTGCCCGCAAGGTCTACCAGGCAGTGATAAACGAGGCGGGGATCGAGGTGTCCGATGAAGAAGCGCGGATGACCACCGTTTACGATATGTATTTCCCCTGCTTTGAGGAGTCGGTGAACGGCGTTCTCACCCCCATGGATGAGGAGAGAAAGGCGGAGCAGTACGACAGAGCGCTCCAGGCCTACAACACGCTGATCAGTCCCCTGGAGGGAAATGCGGAGCGGAACGTGGAAGCCCTGGCGGCCTATTACGGGCTGCAGGATGCACGTTATGTGACGGAATCGCCGGAGGATCTGGTGAAGATTTATGGCAAAGAAGTGACGGATATGCTTTACCGGCTGGAGGATGGTTCCTACAGTCTGGTAACGGAAACGGAATATGGATATCATATCTTCTACATGGATTCCCTGACAAACCGCGTGGCCACCAATGCGAAGAAGGAACGACTGGAGCGGGAGCGGAAGAGCAAATATTTTGCATCCCGGTATGATAGCTGGCTGAAGGAAGCGGATGGAAGCTTCACCTATGACCGGTCGGTGGATTTTGAGGTGTATAACAAGATCGAGTTCTAAAGAAAAGAGGACGGTTCTCTTTGCTGTATTGTGCATAGAGAACCGTCCTTTTTTATTCAGATCGAGAATATCGAATGATCGTATGGAAACCCGCCCCGGTTGCTGTTCCTCACTGCGGTCAGATCCCAAGGATGTGGGATGCAAACTGGAAATAGATCAGCAACGAGAGGGCATCCACAATGGTGGTGATAAAGGGGCTGGCCATGACTGCAGGGTCGAAGCCCACCTTCTTTGCCAGGATCGGCAGGGAACAGCCCACGAACTTTGCAACGATCACGGTGCAAACCAGAGTCAGGCATACCACCAGGGAAATGGTGACGGAAACCTGATCGATGAAGATCAGCTTCAGGAAATTTGCAATCGCCAGGGTGACGCCGCAGAGCAGGGAAACGAAGAATTCCTTGCCCTGGATCCGGAAGATATCCTTAAATTCAATCTCCTCCAGGGAGATACCACGGATGACAGATACGGAGGCCTGAGACCCCGCATTTCCACCGGTATCCATCAGCATGGGGATGTAGGCCGTGAGCACCACGTAGGCCCCCAATGCCTTTTCGTAGTGGGCGATGATCCCTCCGGTGAAGGTGGCAGAGATCATCAGAAGAAGCAGCCATGGGATACGTTTCTTGAAGGTCTCGAAAGCGCTGGTCTTGATATAGGGCTTGTCCGTGGGGATGATGGCGGCCATTCGCTCGATATCCTCGGTATTCTCCTCCTGCAGGACATCGATGACATCATCGAAGGTGATGATCCCCACCAGACGATGCTCCTTGTCCACAACAGGGATGGAGAGGAAGTCGTAACGGTCGAAGGAGTGCGCTACCTTCTCCTGGTCTTCCATGGTATTTACGTAGATCACGTTGGTTTCCATGATATCCCGGATCTCGGTCTCGTACTCGGCAAGAAGAAGATCCTTGATGGTAACTACCCCCAGGAGCTCCCGCTTCGCATTGGTCACGTAACAGGTATAAATGGTTTCCTTGTCCACGCCCACCTTGCGGATACGGTCGAAGGCCTGCTGTACCGTCATTCCTTCCTGCAGGCGCACATACTCGGTGGTCATGATGCTGCCGGCGGAATCCTCCGGGTATTTCAGCAGTTCATTGATCTCCCGACGGGTCACCGGATCCGTGTTGGACAGGATACGCTTTACCACATTGGCCGGCATTTCCTCGATCATATCGACGGTATCATCAAGGAACAGGTTCTCGATGAGGAAGTTAAGCTCCTTATCGGAAAGAGCCTTGATCAGCGTCTGCTGGGTTTCGGATTCCAGATAGGAGAAGGCGTCGGCTGCCAGTTCTTTAGGCAGGATACGAAAGGCGATGGACAGATGCTCCTCGTCCAGCTCGCTGAGGAGCTCGGCCAGATCCGCCTCCATCATTTCCGACATCCGTTCCCTTGCTTCGTGCAGTTTTCTTTCCCGGAGCAGCTCCTCCAGCTCCGGTGTGGTGAGCTTTTCCGCAGTGATATTTTCCATTGGACAGTCCTCCCTTTGAATGAAAAAACACCGGCATGTCTGCCGGTGTTTATATGTTCAGATCGATTAGGGCATAAGGAACACATTTGCTATTTTGTGCCCGTGGAACCAAAACCGCCTTCTCCTCTTTTTGTATCGGAGAGGGCATCGGTTTCTTCAAATATGCCCTTGATATAAGGAGCGATCACCAGTTGGGCGATCCGTTCTCCGGGCTCAACAACCGCAGCACCGGATCCTTCCGGTGAATGGTTATGGAGCGCAACAAGAACTTCTCCACGATAATCTGAATCGATAACACCGACTTTGTTTGCGGGGGCAAGCCCCTTCTTACTGGCAAGACCGCTTCTCGCATAGATCAGACCGGCATAGCCTTCCGGAAGCTCCATGGACAGGCCTGTGGGAACGAGAACGGTCTCCCCGGGTCGGACGACAAGAGCGCTGTCAATGCAGGCATAAAGGTCTGCACCGGCAGCGTTAATAGACCCGTAAGTCGGGATCGCAGCATTCGGTTTCAGTTTTTTGATCTTAACCGGGATGTTGATCATGGCGTCGTTCATTCTTTCTTCGTAATGTATCGGTCGGAAGCTCTGAAAAGCATCAGTAAATGATTTCTAATAAAAGATTTCTGATAAATGCATTTCATAATAGCGCTTAGTAGAAGCTTCCCGTGTCCTCCCACAGGACGATCTCACCGGCTTCCAGCGTCTTGGGAATGTCGATGATCCGCTGGTTGGAGGAACCCCGGAACCTGAGCTTTAAGTCCAGCTTGTCGATCTCGAAGCGTCCGTCCACCAGAACGTCGATGTGTCGGAAGAGCTCCTTTGTGACCGGCCACTTACGTATCATATCACATTTGATCTCTTTTTCATAGTCGTAACCGGTATAACACCAGAGAGTTTTTTCCGGAAACCGTGCCTTCATCCGCTCTGCTAAGGGGAGAAGGGCTCTCTGGTTCACAAACTCCAGAGGCTCGCCGCCCAGAAAGGTGAGGCCTTTGATGTAATCCGGAGCCAGGGCGTCCAGGATCTCCTGAATGGTGTCATCGGTGAAGGGCTGACCATAGTTGAAGTCCCAGGCAGCTTCGTTGAAGCATCCGGGGCAGTGATGATTGCAGCCGGACACAAAAAGAGACACCCGTACTCCCGGGCCGTTGGCGATATCATGTTTTTTTATGGTTGCGTAATTCATTGCTATCCCTGTCTTTATCCCAATGCATATTTCAAATACGGAAGACACATACGTAAACGATTCCCTACTATCATACCGATTTGAAATGCAAATTTCAAGGCTATACGTTAAAAGTCTCCGGAAATCCGGAGACTTTCGATAATTTGTTTATTTTGGTTTTTTTCGGAAAAGTCCCCCATATTTTTTCCGGAAAATCGGGATTCGGGTTACTACAGATGCAGCACCCGGGCCTTGATCTCTTTGGTCTTACCCACATTCCAGAAGTTTTCTCCCAGATATCCGCAGGTACGGCGGGTTACGGTCATCTTTGCATGATCCTTGTTATGGCACTGGGGGCATTCCCATTCG
>JAGBNH010000105.1 GCA_017634475.1 Eubacterium sp. | reverse complement strand
GGAAGCTGAGCCCGAGATCACCGTCATCGGACAGTTATTCCGGACCTACTGGATCATGGAATATAAGGAATGCCTGTATCTCATGGATCAGCATGCGGCCCACGAGAAGGTAAACTACGAACGTTTCCTGAAGGAATTCAAAACCCGGACCATTCACAGCCAGCGGATCTTCCCACCGAAGCTTTTCACCCTTACAGCAGCAGAGAAAACCGCAGTTCTGAACTCCCTTCCCCTTCTGGAGAAGACAGGCTTTGAGCTGGAGGATTTCGGAGGAAATGAAGTGCGTCTTTCCGCCCTTCCGGCCAATCTTCTGGGGCTCTCCGGTGAAGATGTGTTCGCTGAGCTGATAAGCTATATCTCTTCCGGGATCGAAGGCGTAACGGAAGATATCTTCGTGCATAAGCTGGCCACCATGGGCTGTAAAGCAGCCATCAAGGGGAATCAGCGTATCGCCTTTCCCGAGATCCAGGCCCTGATGAAGGAACTGCTTTCTCTGGACAATCCCTATACCTGTCCCCACGGACGTCCTACCATTATCCGTATGACGAAGGAAGAGCTGGACCGTAAATTCAAACGGATCGTTGAATGACACTGCCAGGAAAGGAAGAGTGATACTGTTGACCAAATTGAACGATGTCCCTTTCATAAGAGAGAAACGTCCGCCCCTCATTATCCTGACGGGGCCCACCGCCGTGGGAAAGACGAAGCTCTCCATAGAACTGGCAAAGGAGCTATCGGGGGAAATCATTTCCGCGGATTCCATGCAGGTTTACCGCAGGATGGATATCGGTACGGCGAAGATCCGCCCGGAGGAAATGGAGGGTATCCCCCATCACCTCATCGACATCCTGGATCCGAAGGAACCCTTTGATGTGGTGCAGTTCCAGAGGCTGGCAAGAAAGGAGGTACAGGAGATCCTGGACCGGGGACATATGCCCATCATCGTTGGGGGCACCGGATTTTATATCCAGGCGCTGCTGTATGATATCGATTTTTCCGAAGAAGCGGAAAATGCCCTTCGGGACGAGCTGGAGAAGCTGGCAGAGACCGAAGAGGGTAGACAGGCCCTGGTGGAGGAGCTTCGCCGGGTGGATCCCGCTTCTCTGGAGAAGATCCATCCCAATAATATCAAACGGGTGATCCGGGCCGTGGAATTCTACCGGCTCCATGGCTCCCCCATTTCCCTGCATAACCAGGAGCAGCGGGAGAAGACTTCTCCCTATGACAGCCGGTATTTTGTCCTGACGGATGACCGTGGGAAGCTTTATGCACGGATCGAGCAGCGAGTGGACCAGATGCTGGAGGAAGGTCTTGTGGAGGAGGTGAAGGGGCTCATGGAGCAGGGGCTCACCAGAAACCACATTTCCATGCAGGGCATCGGTTATAAGGAGATCCTGGACTATCTGGAAGGGAAATGTGATCTGGACACCGCAGTAAGGACTCTGAAGCTGAACACCCGGCACTTCGCCAAGCGGCAGCTCACCTGGTTCAGGCGTGAGCGTGAGGTGATCTGGCTGGACAGGAGCATCCTTACCGATGATGCCATGATCCTGGAGGAGATCCGGCATTTTCTACCCTCCGTCCAAAGAATAAATAAAATGAGGTAACAAACATGCAAAGCAGCAGAAAAGCCTATTATCTTTCCCTGGGGATCGATGAGAAGGTTTATGATTTTTGTGAAGAGGTTGAAGCCGGTCTTAAGGACCGTTTTGATGCCATAGATCAGATCGCCGAACAGAACCAGATCAAGGTTCTTAAGGCCATGCAGGAGGCCAGACTGGAGGAGGCCCATTTATACGGCACCACCGGTTATGGCTATAATGACAGCGGAAGAACAGCGCTGGAGGAGATCTACGCCAGGGTATTCCGGACAGAGGACGCACTGGTGCGCCAGCAGATCACCTGCGGTACCCATGCGCTTTCCATCGCCCTTGCAGGAAACTTAAGACCCGGCGATGAGATCCTTTCAGTTGCCGGAAAGGTATACGATACCCTGCAGGGTGTGATCGGGGTCCGTCCGGAGCCCGGATGCCTGAAGGAATTCGGCATCACCTATGCCCAGGTGGATCTGCTTCCCGACGGTTCCTGGGACTATGAAGGCATACGGAAGGCCATCAATCCCAGAACCAAACTGGTGCACATCCAGCGTTCCAAGGGCTATGATACCAGGCCCTCCCTTTCCGTCCGGGAGATCGGAGAGGTGATCCGTTTCGTAAAGGAGATCCGGAGCGATCTCATCACCATGGTGGATAACTGCTACGGCGAATTCGTGGATACCATTGAGCCTTCGGATCTGGGAGCGGATATGGTGGTTGGATCTCTGATCAAAAATCCCGGCGGAGGACTGGCCCCCATCGGCGGCTATATCTGCGGAACGAAGGAGTGTGTACGTCAGGCAGCCGCCAGACTCACCACCCCGGGACTGGAGAAGGAGGTGGGGGCGTCTCTCGGTGTTACGCGTCAGTTTGCCCAGGGACTGTTCCTTGCCCCCACGGTAACCGCAGCAGCCCTTAAGGGCGCCATCTTTGCGGCAAATGTATATGAGCGCCTGGGATTTAAGGCCATCCCCAATGCCGCCGAGGAACGGAACGATATCATCGAGGCGGTGGAGTTCGGGTCTCCGGAGCTGATCCAGGCCTTCTGCGAAGGGATCCAGGCAGCAGCCCCGGTGGACAGCTTTGTGAAACCCATCCCCTGGGATATGCCCGGCTACGACGCGCAGGTGATCATGGCGGCCGGCGCCTTTGTATCCGGCGCATCCATCGAGCTTTCCGCGGACGCACCCATGAAGGAACCCTATGCTGTATATTTCCAGGGCGGTCTTACCTATCCCCATGCGAAATTCGGCATCCTCATGTCCCTGCAGAAAATAGTAGAAAAAAAGTTGATTAAGTGGTAGAATATACTGTCTGCTTTCTGCTCCCGAAGAGTGAAACGGAGGAAACAGACAGATGAAAAAAGAAAAGAAAGACCATCTCAGGATCGCCGATATGGCAGAGCAGAGTAAACCCTGTGAGAAGGCAGAGCAGTACGGCATACAGTGTCTCAGCGACGCAGAGCTGCTGGCTGTGGTCCTAAGGAGCGGTACCCGGAGGGAGAACGTCATCGACCTGGCCCATCGCCTTCTCAATCTGGATCCGCAGCATCCGGGGCTTGCGGGACTGAATTTCCTGTCCCTTAAGGAGCTTAAGGAATTACCGGGCATCGGTTCCGTGAAGGCGGTTCAGGTAAAGGCCGTGGCCGAGCTGTCCCGCCGCATGGCCAAGGAGAAGACCCGTGGGAGCATATGCTTAAACTCCCCGGAGACCATAGCTGCCTATTTCCGGGAGGACATGCGTTATCTCACCAGGGAAAGGGTGTATGCGGTATTCTTCGACACTGCCGGGAAGCTGATCCGTGAGGTGCAGATCTCTGAAGGCACGGTAAACCGGGCGCTGATCTCTCCAAGGGAGATCTTTGTGGAGGCGGTGTCCTGTGGAGCGGTGAGCTTTGTGCTGCTCCATAATCATCCTTCCGGAGACTGTACTCCCAGCAGAGAGGACCGGTATATCACCGTCCATCTCCGGGAACTGGGAGAGATGATGGGGATAACCCTGCTGGATCATATCATCATCGGCGGAAATCAGCATACAAGCTTCGCCGAGCTGGGGATAATGGATACTGAAACAGAGGAAATATAAATGAAATTCAATTACAAGAAGGACATTTCGCCGAAATACCTTCTGCTGGCGCTGTCCCTGATCTGTATCATACTCCTTGGATTATCACTGTTTTCCGAGGATTTTATGGACAGGACCAAGCGGATGTTCGGCAAGATCATCACTCCGATGCAGGAGGGCGCAAGTCAGATCGGCGAATGGATCGAGGAGCGCTTTCAGATATTCGGTGACGTGAAGCAGCTCCGGGAAGAAAACCAGACACTGAAGGAGCGGAACCGGGAGCTGGAGGATGAGATCGCGAGAAATCAGGCCGAGCTTACGGAGCTGGCGGAGCTGCGCCAGCTCTATGGTCTCGACCAGATGTATCCGGAATACAACACCACCGCGGCACGGATCTTCTCCGTGGACAGCTCCGGATGGTTCAATGAATTTTATATCAATAAAGGTCTCAACGACGGAGTATATGAAGACTGCAATGTTCTCTATGACGGCGGTCTTCTTGGTATTGTCGTAGAGTCCTACGGAGATTATGCAAGAGTCCGGGCCATCGTGGATGATCGTTCCAAGATCACCGCGGAGATCGGGCCGAACCGCGCGCTCTGTACCGTAGAGGGCAGCCTTTCCAATTACGGAGAGGGCTATCTTCTGGCTACGGGGATCGATAAGGATACAAATATCAGTATCGGTGATACCGTGGTTTCCTCCAATGTATCCGACCGGTTCCTTTACGGACTGACCATCGGATATGTTACGGAAGTCACCAGGGACGCCAACAATCTGACCATGACCGCCAAGCTGAAAACCGCCGTGAATTTCGGGAATGTCCGTGACGTACTGGTGATCACGGATCGAAAGCAGGAAGTGACCTATTAATGCGCAGAGTGATAACCCTAACCATATTGATCCTTCTGTCCTTCGTACTGCAGACCACTGTGTTCAGCATGCATGATCTGACAGGAAGCGCACCCAACCTGTTGCTGATACTCACCATGTCCTTCGGCATCATGCGGGGCAGAAGAGAAGGAATGCTGACCGGCTTTTTCTCCGGTCTTCTTTATGACCTGTTTTACGGTTCACTTCTCGGCCCCTATACCTTTCTGTATATGCTGATCGGCTATCAGAACGGCATGTTCCATAAGAAATACCTGATGGAGGACATCAGTCTTCCTGTACTGATCATCACCATCGATCAGTTTATCTTCGACATGCCGGTCTTTATTATCGGTTTCATGCTTCGGAACCGGACCGGCTTCGGTCATTATTTTATGCATCAGATCCTTCCGCAGATCCTTTACGATGTGCTGATCACCGTGCTGATCTACCGGATCTATGTCCGGATCAACCGGTGGCTTAAGGGCAAGGATCAAGATGACTGACGATTGAAACAGAGCAGAGGATCACTATGAAAGCGATAAAAGAATTCCTCATTTATCTGAAGGAAATATTCTTTGAATATGTGAAGAGCCGGTTTTTCCCCGTGACTCTTCTTGCTGTTGTGCTTGCGCTCCTCCTTACCCGCAGACTTTTTTACCTGCAGATCCGACAGGGAGAGACCTATACGGACGACCTGACAGTCCGCACAGAGAAGACCCTGACCATCCCCTCCATCCGGGGAAATATTTACGATTCCAAGGGAAAGCTCCTGGCCTACAACAAGCTGACTTACAACCTCACCTTCGGAAATGACACGAAGCTGGCCGCCCGGGCCAAGGAACTGGGGGTATCGGAAAATGTACTGAAGAACCAGGTGGTCTCCGATACCATAGATATCCTTGCCGCAGAGGGAGATAAGATCACCATATCCTTTCCCATTGCCCTTAAGGACGGGAAATATAACTTCACCAACTCCACCGCTGCCCGGGTGGGCTTCCTCCGGGATGTATATGCCGCAAGCTCCTATGACGAGCTGAGCGATGAAGAGAAGGCCAGCACTGCGGAGGATGTGATCAAGGTGCTCCGGGAGCGTTTCGAACTGGCAGATATCTACGAACCGAACCGCGAGCTCACCATCATGGCATGCAGATATAATCTGTGGCTGAACCGTTTCCAGCAGTATGTGCCGGTGGAGATCGCCAAGGACATCACCGAGAAGAGCAGATCCACCATTCTGGAGAATCAGGACCGGCTTTTCGGTATGGATATCCTCATGAGCTCCACGCGGATCTATAACGATGCCAAATATTTTGCCCATATCATCGGCTATGTGGGGAAGGCCTCCGAGGAGGATCTGATCCGCCTGAACCAGGATGAGAATGCCGGCATAAAATATACCACCTCGGATGTGGTGGGAAAAACCGGTGTTGAGCTGGTCTACGAAAATGAGCTCCATGGCAGAGCCGGCAGCGAGACCATGCAGGTGGACAACCTTGGCCGCGTCATCGATGTGACCAGCACCGTACCGGCCCAGGCCGGCGGAAATGTGTACCTCACCATCGACGCTGATCTGACCAAATACTGCTACGATATGCTGGAGAAGGAGATCGCCTCCATCCTGGTGGCGCATCTCATCGATTACGCCTATGCCCCGGAGAAAAATCCGGACAATATCATTCCCATTACCGACGTCTATGCGGCGCTGTTCAGCAATAACCAGATCCTGCTGGAGAAGATGACGGAGCCCTCCGCCACCTATCATGAGCAGCGGATCCATGAGCTGTTCAGAAATCGCAAGGTTTCGGTGCTGGACAACCTCAGGAAGGAGCTCAGCAGCTCCCCTTCACCCATCGGCTCCGTTGCCATGGAATACCAGGACTATATGGAGTATATCTGTGAATTCCTGGCGGATGAAGGCCTTTATATGCGTTCCAAAGTGTCTTCGGAGGATGAAACATTTAAATCCTATGTGGAAGGAAAGATCAGTCTCCAGAAGTTCCTCCGTTATCTCATCAGTATCGAAGCCATCGATGTATCCGGTATCGAGGAAGCGGACCGGTACTATGATTCCGACGAGGTATATGAGACCCTGAAGGAATATATCCTGGCACATCTGAAGGAGGATGGACAGTTCGACAAGATGATCGTCAAGGTGATGATCCAGCAGGGAGCCATCACCGGCGCGGATGTGATCCATCTGCTGTATGAGCAGAATGTCCTGGATGCCACCAATGACAAGGATTATATGGAATTCAACCAGGGGCTGTTCAATTCCTTCACCTTTATCAAGAAGAAGCTGGAAAACCTGGATATCACCCCTGCCATGCTGGCGCTGAAGCCCTGCTCCGGTTCCATCGTGGTAACGGATGTCCGCACAGGCGAGGTCCGGGCTCTGGTAAACTATCCCAGCTATGACAACAATTACCTCACCAATTATATCGATGACGAGTATTATTCCAGGATCCTCCAGGATCAGACCACACCGCTGAACAACCGGGCCTGCACCATGCGTACCGCTCCCGGTTCCACCTACAAGGTGATCTCCTCCATCGCAGGAGTGGAAGAGGGGGTTCTGGGACTCCATGAATATATTCAGGATAAGGGCATCTTCGAAGATGTATATACGAAACCGGCCTGTTGGCTCTACAACAAGAACGGCCGGAATCACGGAGAGCTCACCATTCCCGAGGCTCTGGATGTGTCCTGTAACTATTTCTATTACGTAGTGGGATACCGCCTGGCCACCAGGACCGGAACCTATATCGACTCCCAGGGCGTGGACAGTCTGGGGAAATATGCCGCCAGATTCGGACTGGATTCCAAGACCGGTCTGGAGCTGGATGAGATCTCGCCCCACATTTCCGATAACGATGCGGTTACATCGGCCATCGGACAGGGTAAGAACTCCTTTGCTCCCATTCATCTGTCCCGTTATGTTTCCACCGTGGCAAACCGGGGAACCTGCTATGATCTGACCCTTCTGGACCGGATAGAGGATACCTCGGGAAAGACCCTCCGGGTAGGAGAGCACAACGTCCATTCCAAGGTGCAGATCTCGGATGAGCTCTGGAACTCCGTGCAGACCGGTATGCGGCTCGTTGTCACGGACGACCTGGAGAAGGATAAGATGCTGAACGGTATAAAAGTAGAGGTGGCGGGAAAAACAGGAACCGCGCAGGAGAGTAATGACGATCCCTCCCACGCGCTGTTCATTTCCTATGCGCCCTACGCTTCACCGGAGGTTTCGGTGACCACCGTTATCCAGTACGGCTATGCATCCGCCAATGCAGCGGAGGTTACAGGCTTCATCTATGCCTATATGTACGACAAGGAAGCGCTTACGGATTCCGCCCTCAGCGGTCAGGGAATCCTGTCTGACTAAAAGAGAGAAAGATCATGCTAAAGAAATACCGGTTAAGAGATTACAACTTCATACTGCTTTTTCTCGTGATCGGAATGATGATCTTCGGCGTGCTTCTGATCAACCGTGCAGATTCGTCCTTTACCACGAAACAGGCCATCGGCGTGGGAGTATCCATCGTGATCATGGTGGTGCTTTCCCTGCTGGATTATCATATCTTCCTGGATCTGAAGTTCCTGATCTATCCGGGTATCCTGGTGATCCTTGTGGCGGTGCTGTTGTTCGGCGTAAATGTCAATCAGGCCACCCGGTGGTTCAACATCGGGCCCATCACCTTCCAGCCCTCCGAGCTGGCCAAGGTGCTGATGATCGTCTTTATGGCGGGACTGCTTTCGGACTTCATCGAGAAGGAACAGGTATCCACCTTTAAGGGGGTGGGCATTTTCGCAGCCTCCATCATTCCCGTGGCCTTCCTGATCTTCCGGGAGCCGGACCTTTCCACCACCATCTGTACCGTGGTAGTCATGATCCTCATGCTTTATCTGGCAGGACTCCGGTATAAGATCATCTTCATCGTACTGCTGGTGCTGATCCCTCTGGCCGGTACATTTCTCTGGTATATCCAGCGGCCGGATCAGAAGCTTCTGAACCAGTATCAGGTGGACCGGATCCTCACCTTCCTGTTCCCGTCGGAGCATGCGGATATGAATACCCAGCAGGCCAATTCCGTCATGGTCATCGGTTCCGGACAGCTCATGGGCAAGGGACTTTCTCCGGATCCGGATGTGGTTTCCATGAGTTCTTCCAGGATGGTTTCCGAGCAGCAGACGGACTTCATTTTCTCCGTTGTGGGAGAGTCCTTCGGCTTCGTGGGAAGTGTAATTGTTATTGCAATCTTTCTCATTATAGTGTTACAATGTATAAGGATTTCGAGACGGGCGAAGGACCCCGGCGGAATGCTTCTGGCCGGCGGTGCAGCATGTCTTTTTTCCGTGCAGTCTTTTATCAATATCGGCGTGGCAACGGCGCTGTTACCCAATACCGGTATCCCGCTGCCGTTCCTGAGTTACGGCCTAAGTTCGCTGATGTCCTCGGCCATCATATTGGGCATCGTGCTAAATGTGGGTCTGCAGCCCGAACGATACTGAGAGACCGCCCGGAAGGATCTCGGGTATTTTGTTACAAGGCTTACGCAGTGCAGACTTTCTCTTCTATGGGGTGAGGAGGATATCTGTTCTGTTTTCTGTTGAGCTTAATTCCATTTCAACGGGGGAGAAAAACATGAATGTGGTACTAATCGCACATGATCCGAAGAAGAAGCTGATGCAGAACCTCTGCATCGCCTATCGCGGGATTCTGAGCCATCACACTCTGTATGCTACCGAGACCACCGGAAGATTGGTGGAAGAGGTATCCGGTCTGACCGTCCATAAGTTCCTGGCAGGGCATCTGGGCGGCGTTCAGCAGATCGGCACACAGATCGAAGCGAACCAGATGGACCTGGTGATCTTTTTGCGGGATCCCATGATACATATGACAGCAACCAATGACTTTGTGAACATCTGCACCCTCTGCGATGTTCACAATATTCCCATTGCTACAAATCTTGCCTCTGCAGAGCTGCTCATCAAGTCTCTTGAACGCGGCGATCTGGACTGGCGTAATCTGTACAAGCATTAACAGGTGTTATGAACAAAGGTATTTTTTATGTGCTCTTTCTTGTACTTGTGGTATTCGGCGTGACCTTTACCCTGTACAAAAAGAATTCCGAATATGAATCTCCGTATTCCACCGGGGCCTTCGGCAAAACAGAGCAGACAGAGCTCTCCCTAAGCGGTCTCGGTACCTCTCCGCTGCCCGGATTTGCCAGCAAATATGCGGTGATCGGAAAGGATGAAGAGATCCGTGCCGATCATTTTCTGGATAATACCTATGCCGTTATCATGGTGAACAACGATACCGCGAAGCCGGTGGTGGCCCACAATGCCCACCGCAGGATCTATCCGGCCAGTATGACCAAGCTGATGACGGGCATGTGCGTCTGCGACGCCATAAATGAAGGGATCCTGGGTCTGGATGATGTGATCACCGTATCCCATAAGATCACCTTCCGGGATTCGGACGCGGTGCAGAGTTTTCTGAACAAGGGAGATAAGATCAGCGTAAGGAACCTTCTTTACGCACTGATGCTTTCTTCGTATAACGATTACACCATTCTTCTGGCGGAAGAGATCTCCGGAAGCGTGGAGGCCTTTGCGGACCGGATGAATCAGAAGGCCCGGGCCATCGGTGCCACCTGCACCCATTTCGTCAATCCCCACGGACTGGATGAACTGGATCATTATACCACCGCCTACGATATGTATCTGATCGTCAATGCGGCGTCAAAGTATCAGATCCTCAGGGATATCGACACCTACAGGACCTATTCCTATACCTACACGGATTCCTACGGGAATATCATCGAGGATACAGCGGAGCCCACAAACCGGTATCTCATCGGAATGGCAGAGCTTCCGTCCAACATTTCCATCGGAACCTGGAAAACGGGAACCACCGGCGGGGCAGGACACTGTCTCACCATGGAAGCGAAGATCAACGGGCAGAGCTACACCATGCTGGTGGCGGATTCCGTATCCCACAACGACCTGTATGACTGCTACAGCGTCCTTTTCAATTATGCACATTAACCCACTGAGGAGAGCAAGCCTTGGCCAGAAATCAAACAGGAAAAACTGAAAAAAGAAGACCATCTGGAACAGCGCGGCTGAATAAGACCTTTCAGATCAATTCGGCACTGATCATTTTCGGCATCATCCTGATCTATGTCATTGCCAGCGTGATCCTCTCCTTAAGGAAGGAGCCGGTGACCACCTACAAGGTGAACGCCAGCAATATCAACAACAATATCATCTGCGATGGTATCGCCATCCGGGAGGAGAAGGAGATCTCTGCCGGAAAGTCCGGTTACGTCTGCTACTTCGTGAGAGACGGAGACCGGGTTGCGAAAAACGCCCCGGTATGTACCATCGACGAGACAGGAACCCTGCTTCAGTCCGTATCCATGGTCCCCGAGGGGACCAGCGTATTCAGCGCATCGGATTATCTGGAGATCCGCAGTGCCATCGATACCTTTAAGACCGGATATTCGGACAATCAGTTTTTCCAGATCTATTCTTTCCGGGATACCATCGAGAGTAAGGTCCTGGAAATGTCCAACCAGATCCTCATGAAGGAATACCGGACCCAGGGCACGGCGCTGCAGTCCACGGTACAGAACATGTCCGCACCGGACAGCGGCATCATCACCTATTATCTGGACGGGTATGAGAAGCTGACGCCGGAGACCCTGACGGAAGCCCATTTTGACCGGTCGAAATACCAGCGTTCGGTTATGAAGGCCGGAGATATCGTGGAAGCGGGGAATACGATCTACAAGCTGATCTCCACGGAAGACTGGTCCGTATGCTGCAAGATCACTCCGGATCAGGCCAATGTCCTTCTGGAGGAGAATAAGCTGCTTTATACCATCAACAATTCCGAGATCCAGATCGCATCCAACTATGACATCATCCCCATGGGGGACAATATCATCCTGCAGCTCCCGCTGAACAAGTACATGATCGACTACGTGGAAGAACGTTTTCTTACCGTGGAGATCATCCTGGACAGCTATGAGGGCCTTAAGGTTCCGAATTCCGCCATCCTTGACAAGGATGTGTACAAGGTGCCGAAGGAATATATGACTGCCGGCGGCAATGAAAGCGATATCGACAAGCTGTATGTCCGGACCAGAGACGAGAAGGGGGAGACCACCGTCAAACAGATCGAACCGGAGATCTACGGAACGGATGAGGAGTGCTTTATCATCGACTCCGAAGGGCTGAGCGACGAGGATATCCTGGTCAAGCCGGATTCCCAGGACACACTGGCGGTATCCACACTGGACCGGGATAAGCTGAAGGGTGTTTACCTGGCCAACAAGGGCGTTGCGGATTTTATCCGGATCAACGTAGTGAAGGTCGGCGATGAATTCACCATCGTTTCCGACAAGAACAGCCTGCGGGAGTTTGACAACATCGTCATGGACGCAAACGGAGTGAAGGAAAACCAGATCCTGTATTAATGTGATGACAGGGTCAAAAATCAAGTAATGAAGGTGAAGTAACATGATCGAAGACAATTACAGATCCGTTCTGCAGCGGGTACATCAGGCAGCAAAACGGGCAGGAAGGAACCCGGAGGAGGTAACGCTGATCGCCGTGAGCAAGACCAAGCCCCTTTCGGATATCGAACGGCTGATCAAGATCGGCGTAACGGAATTCGGCGAGAACAAGCCCCAGGAGCTGAAGGAGAAGTATGATACCGTTTCCACGCCGGTACATTTTCACCAGATCGGTCATCTGCAGACCAACAAGGTGAAATACGTCATCGACCGGGCGGTGCTGATCCACTCCGTAGACTCCATGCATCTGGCCGAGGTGATCGAGAAAGAGGCTGAAAAGCATGGGGTGACTGCCCAGGTGCTCATCGAGGTAAATGCCGCAGAAGAGGACACCAAGTTCGGCGTAAGCCTGGGGGAAGCAAAGGCTCTGGTGAAGGAAGTGAACGCCTTTCCTCACGTTCAGGTCAGAGGACTCATGACCATTGCGCCTTTTGTGGAAAATCCCGAAGAAAACCGTGCTGTCTTTCGAAATATGCATGAATTACTGCTTGACATAAAATCTGAAAATATAGATAATAGTATAGATATCCTGTCCATGGGGATGACCAATGATTTTGAAGTAGCCATCGAAGAGGGGGCTACCATGGTCCGTGTCGGGACAGCGATATTCGGTGAACGGGATTACAGTATTTAATTGAATTTTTTACAGGAGATTTGAAGCAATGGCTAAGGGGAAAAAGAGCTTTCTGGATTATTTTCGTGTAAACGATGAGGATGAAGAATACGACGAGGAGACAGATGATCTCTTCGATGAAGAAGACGAAGAGGAGGAAGGGTTTTCTTTCCGGAGAAAGAAGAAAGAAGCGGCAGCACCTCCTGCAGAACCCGCTCCGCGTCCGCAGTATTCAAAACCTGTTCCGGCTCCCCGGCAGACCTCCGCTTACCAGCCTGCAAACCAGGCGGCCTACAGCGGTGCAAGAAGTATGGATATGGGACGTGATGCGTCCAGGAATTCAAGGAGAAGAGAAGCTGTGACAGACGCAAGCAAGCTTGTATCTTTTGATACCCAGAAGAGAAGGAACTTAAGTCCCTCCAGCGAGGTCTATGTGATCAAGCCCCAGGAGTTTGATGATGCACAGACAGTCACCGACCTTCTTAAGGGTGGTAAGACCATTGTGATCAATATGGAAGGTGTGGAGATCGACCCCGCGCAGCGGATCATCGATTTCATCGGCGGCGCGTGCTACGGACTGGGTGGAGATCTGCGTGCGATCTCAGCCAGCATCTTTATCGCAGCCCCCAATAATATCGAGGTATCCGGTGATCTTCGTGATGAGATCCTGAACGAATCCACCTTGTCACCCCAGTTAAGACGCTAAGTTTCCCGGAGGATAGAAATGCTCACACCTGTAGATATCCAGCAGAAGAAATTTAAAACTGGTCTTGGTTATAACAAGGATGATGTAAATTCATTTTTCCGTGAGGTATCCATCAGTTACGAAGAGCTGTATCGTTCCAATGCGGAGCTTAAGGAACGGGTGATCACCATGGAGGATTCCCTTCAGCATTATAAATCCACGGAAGACAACCTGAAGAAATCCCTTCTCCTTGCGGAAAAGAGCTCCGAGGAATCGAAGACGAATGCAGCCCGCGAAGCCAGAAATATCGAGGCTGAGGCCAGAAGCCGTGCCAATGAGATCGTAAAGGATGCACATGAGCAGCTGGCGGAGATGGAAACCCGGATGAAGGAACTGGAGATCCGTTACGCGGAATATAAGCAGAGATTTACGGATCTTGTAGGCATGCAGCTGTCCTATCTGAAGGAAAATGATTTCGATCCCAGCGCCCAGGTGGTTGACCGCCGTGCAGGCAATTCCTCCCAGAGAGGAGGCGGGTCCGGCAGATTTGATATCGGCGGTATGGATTCAGGCATGGGCGGCGGTATGGGTTCAGGTATGGGCGGCGGTATGGGTTCCGGAGGACTCGGTACCGCAGCAAGCGTAGGGACCTCCAGAGAACAGCGCCGCAGCAGCGCGTCAAATGTTTATGGCTCCGTCCTTGGCGGAGAAGGTATCGATCCCTTTGCAGGAATGTAATAATCAGATATATGGAAGTATATCAGCGAAGTCGAGCGGAGGAGGATTCTTCTGCTCGATTTGTTTATACGGGGAGCTTTCCCCGATCTTTATCAGACAGCGAGAAAAGATATGGATAATTCAACTTATTTTGCACAAAGAACAAAAGAGCGTAAGATCTCACTGATCAACATTTCCCTTGTGGTCATCTTTGTGGTGCTGTTCGACCAGATCACGAAGATGCTGGTGGTCCGGAATATGGGACTGAACGACAGTAAACCATTGATCGAGGATGTTTTCGAGCTCCATTATATCCAGAATACCGGTTCTGCCTGGGGAATGTTCTCCGGCAAGACCATCATCCTCACCATCGTTTCCCTGATCCTTATGGGCGGTATCGTCTACGTACTCTGGAATCTCAGCAATGACGCCTATTATCGGAGTCTCCGGCTGTTCATCAGCATGATCATGGGCGGCGCCATCGGAAATATGATCGACCGGATCCGTCTTGGCTACGTTGTGGATTTCCTTTATTTTAAACTGATCAATTTCCCTGTTTTCAATGTGGCGGATATCTTTGTCACCGTTCCCATCATCATCGTGGTCCTTCTGGTGATCCTAAAATATCATGGAAATGATTTTGATGTCATGCTGGGAGATAAGCTCCGTCTGGGAGCCGGTCTCTACATGGAGAAAAAGGTGTATAAGGAAAAGCTCAGGCAGGGTGCATCCCTGTTCGATCCGGAAGGATCGTCTGAAACAGAGTCCAAAAAAGAGAAAGACAGCGAAAATGAATGAAGCCTCTGCACAATTTGAACTGATCCCGGAACCGGAGGAAGCGGGAGAGCGCCTGGACAAGTATCTGTCCCTGGCGCTTTCCGAGTATTCCCGAAGCTACCTTGCCCAGCAGATCACCGCAGGAAATGTATCTGTTTCGGGGAAGACCGTGAAGAGCTCTTACCGAATCAGAGAAGGAGAGCATATCCTGCTCTGTATGCCGGAACCGGAGCCCCTGTCCGTCCTTCCGGAGAACCTTCCCCTGTCCATCCTTTATGAGGATGACGATCTTCTGGTGATCAACAAGCCCCAGGGAATGGTGGTCCATCCCGCAGCCGGTCACACCTCGGGGACACTGGTAAACGCCATCCTGTATCATTGCCGGGATTCTCTGTCCGGCATCAACGGCATCCTTCGTCCGGGGATCGTACATCGCATCGACAAGGATACCAGCGGACTTCTGGTGATCTGCAAAAATGACCAGACCCACCGGGGGCTGGCGGAACAGTTTGCGGTTCATTCCATCACACGTGTTTATACCGCCATCTGTTATGGCTCCCTGCGTGAATCCGGGACCGTAGACGCCCCCCTGGGTAGAGATCCCGGGGACCGGAAGAGGATAGCGATCCTTCCCGGCGGAAGACATGCGGTGACCCATTATGAACCGGTGGAGCAGCTGGATAAGGATTTTACCCTGATCCGCTGTAAGCTGGAAACCGGACGTACCCATCAGATCCGCGTGCATATGACATCCATAAATCATCCCCTTCTGGGAGATCCTGTGTACGGACCGAAGAAATGTCCCTTCCACCTGGAAGGGCAGCTGCTGCATGCCGGGAAGCTGGGCTTTGTCCATCCGGGTACGGGAAAATATGTGGAATTCGAAAGTCCGCTGCCGGAACATTTCCAGAAAATATTAGCCATACTCCGGAAGCGTCATAATTTGTTTACATAACATTTTTATGTAAGCAAACTATGATTTTTCTTGTTTTTATCCTAAAAATCAGATAAAATATGAGTGTATGAACCGTTATGCAATACACCGGAAAAAGGAGGGAATACGCATGACAAATAAGCAGATCTATGCAAAAACCTTTACCTTCACCATGAAACGACTGGTCTTTGACTGCATCTGTGTTTTGCTGCTTGCAGGTCTGGGAGTAGCAGGCTTCTTCATTGTGGATAAGATGAATGACCAGGGCCTGATCGGTCTGGCTATCGGCGTAGTATTTGCCATTATCCTCATCGCCATCCTGTCACATTTCTTCAGCTATGTGTTCAAAGCAGGGCAGATTGCCATGATGACGAAGGCTATTACGGAAGGAAGCCTCCCCAATGATGTTTACGGTGAAGGAAAGCGGATCGTCAAGGAACGATTCCTTACCGTAGCCGCGTTTTATGCGGTAACCGGTGCCATCAAGGGTATATTCAATCAGATCGGACGACTCATCACCAAGGCGGGAGAATCCATCGGCGGTGATACCGGAAATGCTGTGGGAAGTGCCATTTCCACAGCGATCCAGGTAGTCGTAGGTTTCCTCTGCGATTGCTGTCTCGGCTGGGTATTCTACCGCAAGGATCAGAAAGCCGTCAAAGCCACCTGCGAAGGGGCAGTGATCTTCTTCAAGAATGGCAAGGCGCTGCTTCGGAATCTGGGACGGATCTTCGGTATGGGAATCCTTTCCTTCCTTGTATTCGTAGGGATCTTCGGGGGTCTGTCTTATCTGATCCTCAGCAATTTCCCCGAGCTTTTCGTCCGGATCGCCAGCGAGCTTCCGGCAGATGCGCCGGCATGGCTTTCCAATACCACCAATCTGACTCTGGTAGGAGCAGGGATCATCGGTGTGATCTTCTGGTCCATCATCCATTCCGTTTTTATCCGTCCCTTCGTTCTGGTTGGCGTACTTCGCAACTATATGGAAGCCGGCATGAAGAATATTCCCACCGAGTCCTCATTTGCGGAACTGGATAAGAGGTCCTCCAAGTTTGCCAAGCTTCATCAGGAAATTTAAGAAATCGTAAACAATGTTAAGGTTTGTAGCTGACGGCAGAGGAAGGTCCCATGGCAGATATCCAAACCACATTTCAAAAAATCGCAGAATCACTTCTAATGGGGTATTCGGACATTTTCTACATCAATGCCAAAACCTGCCATTATCAGTGGTTTACTGTGCATAAGGAAAACGGAACGATCCACGCGGAACCGGAGGGCAATGACTTCTTCGCCGAATCCGTGAAAACCCTGAAGACCCTGATCTACCCCGAGGATCAGCCCATGTTGCTGGATTTTCTGAACAAGGAAAGCATGCTGCACGATATGCGCGCAAATGAGATGCGGAAGATCGTCTATCGTCTCATGATAGACGGGAAACCGGTATATCATACCATCCGTCTGATCCGCGGCATCACCTCGGATGATGACTATTTTATCATTGGCGTATTAAATGTAGATGATACGGTCCGTCGGGAGAAGGAGCATGAGGAACTGGAGAAGGAGCACCAGATCTACAATCAGGTTGCCAAAAGCCTGGCAGATCAGTACGACGTGATCTACTATGTGAACATGGAAAGCAACCATTATCGCGAGATCTCCAAGGGAGATTTCTACAAGAGTCTGGAGATCCCTGTCCTGGGAGATGATTTCTTTAACGAGACCGCCCGCAATACCAACCGGGTGATCCATCCCGAAGATCGCTCACGGATGCATGACGTCATGAAGAAGGAGACGGTGATCAAGGCTCTGGAGAAAGACAGCCGTCCCTCCTATGATTACCGGCTTTTGGTAGATGGACAGGAACGCTACACCCGGATGGTCATGACCTGGGCCTACGACCGTAAGCATGTGATCTTCGGTGTAGAAAATATCGACGACGAGGTACGCCGTATCCAGGAAGCAGAGCTCCAGAAGATGGAGCTGGCGAAGAAATCCATCACCTATAACCGGATCGCCGGTTATCTGGCTGCCCGTTACGAAGCGGTTTATTATGTGGATACAGAGCTGCTCAGCTATGTGAAATTTGATACCTCCAAGCTTGATCAGCGGAAGAATAAAGATAAAACGAAACCAAAGGGAGCATCCTCCGAAACAGGGGGTGAAAATGATTATCTGGAGATTCTGAAGGAAGGCTACGACTTCTACGGCGATATGCGGGAACTGGTTTCCACCCGCGTGATCCCCGATGACCGGGACAAGGTCATCGATATGCTTTCTCCGGACCGGCTGGCCGATCTGAGAGACACCGGTGAAACGGGAACCCTGATCTTCCGGGTGCTTCGCAATATGAAGACCTTCTATATGAACCTTCGTGTCGTCTGGGTGGATGACGCGCGGCATCTGATCATCGGTTATATTAACGTGGACAACGAGATCCGGGAGAAGAGAGCACAGGAGACGGCACTGCAATTTGCAACGGAGCAGGCGGAACGTGACGGGCTCACCGGCGTAAAAAACGTCATCGCTTACCAGAAATTCGAGGCCGAGCTCCAGGCCGGTATCGATGCAGGGACCTCAGTTCCGTTTTCCATAGCCGTATTCGACCTGAACCGGCTGAAACAGATCAATGACAGTCTGGGACACAAGGTTGGCGATCAGTATATCAGTGATGGCTGCAGTCTGATCTGTCATACTTTTTTACACAGTCCGGTATTCCGCATCGGCGGTGACGAATTCTGTGCGATCCTTAAGGGTGCGGATTATATCAACCGCGAGGACCTTTGTACGGATTTCCGGGAAAAGGTCATTTACAATATGAGCATCAACCGCGCCGTCATCGCCATCGGCATTTCGGATTACCGCTATGGTGTTGACCGTCAGGTCAGTGATGTGTTCAAACGCGCCGATGATAAAATGTACGAAAATAAACAGGAACTGAAAAATCTCGATTATTAAATGTTATGCAGATCCGGTCGAAAAACCGGATCTGTTTTTTGAGAACAGCAGTAGGATTTCTGCATCCATTATTTCGTGAAACCATAGTTTTGCGAAATAATAGCATTGATAATAGCCCCGAAGAGTGGTATACTTGAGCTGTATATTTTATCTGATTCAATTCGGAGGTTCATATGTCCAACGATTACCATAAGCAATTCGCCATAGACCAGCTGGCCAGACTTCGGGAAGTCATTTCGGAATTACCGCCTTACGTTAAGGATTATTTCCGCAGCATCAATGACAGTACCCAGCCCAGGACCCGTACGGCCTACGCCTATAATATCAAGCTCTTTTTCGAGTTTCTGATCGAGGTAAACCCCACTTTCGCCGGGAAAACTCCCAAGGATATTGACCTGAATACCCTTGACCAGCTGACCGCTTCGGATTTTGAGGAATATCTGGATTATCTGTCCCTGTATACCCGTAACGGCCGGCAATACACAAATGACGCTTCCGCAAAGAAGCGAAAACTCGTAGCTCTCAGGTCTTTCTTCCGTTATCTGTATACAAGCGACCGGATCAGCCAGAATGTAACGGAAAAGGTGAAAACCCCGAAGATCCATGAGAAAAATATCATCCGCATGGATTCCGACGAGGTGGCCAATTTCCTGGATACCGTGGAATTCGGAAATCGTCTGACAACTCAACAGATGAGGTTTCACGAAAAAAACAAGACCCGGGATCTTGCCATGCTGACGCTGATGCTGTCCACGGGGATCCGTGTCTCCGAATGCATCGGGATCAACATTTCCGACGTGGATTTCGATCACTCCTCCATACGTGTGGTTCGAAAAGGCGGTAATGAGGACCTAGTGTATTTCTCGGATGAGGCCGAAGCGATCCTGCTGAAATATCTGGAGGAACGTAAGAAAATTGATGCCGTAAGCGGCTCCGAGGACGCGCTGTTCCTCTCCTCCCGCCGTACAAGGATGACCCAGCGAAATGTGGAATATCTGGTGAAGAAATACGCCCGGGTCTCTACTCCCTTGAAAAAGATCACGCCTCATAAGCTGCGAAGCACCTATGGTACCGCACTGTATCAGGAAACCGGCGATATCTATCTGGTAGCTTCCGTTCTCGGACACAAGGATGTGAATACCACCCGCAAGCATTACGCCGCACTGGATGACAACAAAAAATGGCGGGCCCGGAACCAGGTCCAGCTTCGCGAAACCGATTATACACCTCATACAAAAATAGATGAAAATCCCACAGATGATTCTACATAAACCGTAAAAGGCTTTTATTGCTTTTTATTCCTTCAAATGATAACATGAATTTATCATATTCTTGAGCGAGGCTATATGGACGTCATATCTATACTTGAATTATTCGGCGGGGTCGGTCTGTTCCTGTTCGGCATGAGCTATATGGGACAGTCACTGGAGCGTCTGGCCGGAAACGGCCTGGAGAAGATCCTCCAGACACTGACCACCAGCAAAAATCATGCCGTTGGCATATTAAAAGGTTTTGGTCTCGGACTCGTTGTTACGGGTATCATTCAAAGCTCCTCCGCCACCACCATCATGCTGATCGGCTTCGTCAGCGCCGGCATGATGAAGGTCCGCCAGACGGTCCCGGTGATCTTCGGCGCGAATATCGGCAGTTGTGTCACCGCACAGCTCCTTCGTCTCGGTGATCTCGGCGGCGGAAGCGTCATCATCCAGCTGCTGAAGCCTTCTTCCTTTGCTCCCGTGATGATCTTTATCGGAGCCATGGTTTCCATCAAAGCAAAAAAAAATAAACCCAAAAACATTGCAGGTATCCTGCTTGGTCTCGGTGTACTCTTTACCGGTATGACCTTAATGGAAAAAGTCTTCGGACCCCTCAAGGAGTCTCCGGAATTCCAGAACCTGTTTACGTCCTTTTCCAATCCCTTCCTGGGGATCCTCATCGGCTTCCTTCTCTGTGCACTGATCCAGAGCTCCAGCGCCTTTGTAGGTATCCTTCAGGCCCTTTCCGCCACCGGGAGCATCACCTGCGGTATTGCGATTCCCATGCTGATCGGTCAGAATCTGGGAAAATGCATCACTATCATTCTCGGCAGTATCGGCGCCGGAAAGAAGGCAAAACGGGTTGGTCTCTCCTATCTCCTGTTTAATATCATCGGTTCTATCCTGCTGACCATCGTGCTGTGCATCCTTTACTATCAGGTAAAGCCGGCCTTTTTTGATGCAGTGGTAAACCGCGGAGAGATCGCGAATCTGCATATGGCATTTAACATCGTTACCGCACTGATCCTTCTGCCCTTCAGCGACCGGATCGCCGATCTTACCGGTAAGATCATGAAGGATTCCGATGAAAATGTAAATGAGGCTGAGCTCCGCATCCTGGACAACCGTCTCCTCAGTACCCCCGGCATTGCCATCAATGCCTGCAAACGTGTCATCGACCGCATGGGAGAAAAGATCCTGGAGAATTATTACCTCACGGTGGATCTGCTCATCGAGTTCAACGAAAAGACCTTCCAGAAGCTCATGGACAACGAATCCTTCATTGACGAAGCCGAGACCGCTCTCTCCGCCTATGTCATAAAGATCGACCGAAAGCGCCTCACACCGGATAATAAGATGGTCATCTCCGAGATCCTGAATTCCATCAGTGATTTCGAACGGATCGGTGACTACTGTGTCAATATGGCCTATGTATCCAGGGATATGTCCGAGAAAAAGATCAGCTTCTCACCGGCAGGGATCAATGAGCTCACCTCCATCATGTCCGCCACCAAGAAAGCCCTGGACACCACCAGAGAAGCCTTCCATACCGATGATGAGAAGCTGGCCTCAAAGATCGAACCTCTGTATGATGCCATCAAGGAAATGCGTGTCGTGGTGCAGAAACATCATATTGACCGTCTTCAGGCAGGTACCTGCTCCGTTCCCGCAGGCGTGGCACTTTTCGATCTGATCCAGGCCATGGAACGGATCGCCTCCCATTCCCGGAACATTTCCCTTCATGTGGTGAAAAGGGTCCGGGGTGACCGTACCTTCGACGATATGCACGGACACGCCTTCGATCCCGAGGGCGAGGAATATCTGTCCCTGCAGACCTATTATCTGAACAAATATCTGGATCCCATCAAGAACGCTTCGGATCTGGCGTGATATGACATGATCCGACAATCGAGCATGGTGAAGATATCCCCTTATCACACAGAATAAAAAATGCGTCTGTGACCATCATCGGTCACAGACGCATTTTCAATTTCTTCACTATTTAATTTTAATGGATCCCAGGATCGCCTTTGTCACATCCTCATCCACGGAATGCCAGCCGGCGGAAACAAGGATGAACCGTTCGCCCTGCTTCCCATAGATCTGGAAGGAATCCATCACATCGTTATATTTATAGGCTGCGCCGCTCCAGTTCATCTCTCCGGCAGTGAAATTCACATCCTGCGCCCCTTTATTCGCATCCTTGGTCTGCGTTACGCTGCTTATGCAGGTTGCCTCATCCTCGATCCGGACCATATAATAATGGGCTTCATTATCCGACCGCTGGATCCAGAAGACATTCGGATCATCGTGATCATCCAGCTTCCCTGCCTTAAGCACCATTCCCTCCGGGATCAGGACCTCCGAGAAATTCCCGTAGCTTTCCGTCTTCCCGGTCACCTTCTTTTCGGTGGTCACGGTGGTGGTGGCTGCCGCAGTATCCGTGGAAGCCCCCTCCTCCTTTCCGCAGGCGGTAAGGCCAAGAGCTGCCATTAGTCCCGCGGTCACAAGCAATGTACGTAACATTTTTCCGTTCTTCATTTTCAATCCTCTTCTCTTCTTCCTGTCAAGTTGTCACTTTCATCCATCACCGCAGTCTGTCACTCCAGGAACAGATACCCGTCGATCTGCAGATTCCGCACCTGCTTGGAGCGGTCGGCATAACGGAAGGTGATCTGAGTGATGACCAGATATCCATTATCGATCTTCAGGGCAAATACCTGGGTCGGATCAAACATCTGCCCGTCATCCGGCGCTGTCATATCCTGTACCACCTTGGAAAGATCCACACGGATGGCCTCATTCATGCCGTAGGTGATCCGCACGCCCTTCAGGTCCTCCATGGTCAGGATCTCATCCGCATCACTGTAAACATGGCAGGTATAAAAATAATTATAGCTCTTCACCGGGATGGACAGATGATCCGATGGATAACCGTTGTTATAATACAGACTGTAGGACCATTCATCATAGGTTGCGGTCTGCTCTTCCTCATTTATGCTGGGCACATCCGGCATGGTGAAAATGTGTTCCAGGTCGGTCTTCTTATAATCGGATTTCAGATAGATCTCCCCGTAGATATTGGATTCCAGAACCCGCATCACGCTCCGGCCATCGTACTGCAGCTTCGCCATCCGCTGGTATTCCTCCGGTGTCCAGCTGCGGTCCATATACTGCAGATCCCGTATGTCCGCCACCAGCTCCTCAAACCGTTTTTCCTGAGACATATCCTCCACATACTGGGCACTGGTCCAGGGGAAGATAAAGCAGAAGAATCCGGAAGCAAGGATCACCCAGATCATTCCCTCGTAGCCCTCACCGAACTGCGGCTTTTCCCTTTTCCGGAGGATAGTATACAGCATATAGAGCGGATCCCAGGCTGTATAGATGATCTGCAGCGAGATAAAATACATCCCTAATGACCTGGCGGTGGTCCATCCGTATTCATTTATGCGAATGATCAACGTATAGAGCTCCAGGAAGATCAACGGCGCAACGATATATTTCATATAGCGGATGATGATATTGTACAGCTTACTGGGGTCCCGCCGGGTAAAGGCAAAGGCCATGGTCCAGATGACCACTCCCAGGGAGAACACTCCCGCACAGATCATGAATACCTGATTCGAGGGGAAGCTCCAGGTAACCAGGATCCGGATCAGATACACATAAACGATGGCAACCGCAGCGATATACATGGGCATAAGCGCATACAGAACGATCCCCCGGGTAAAGCTGCTGGGATGCTCTTCTGTCCTTGTGGTAAGGCAGCTTAAGATATAGGGCACATAAACCACAGGCGTAAGGATCAGCTCCAGCCTGAAAAGCCAGGTATAGATACGGATGCTGGCGATCAGTTTGTCGATCATATAGAAAAGCAGCAGGAAACCCAGATTCAGGATCACCAGTACCAGGCCCACCCGGATCACAGAGAAGATCATCCGTACGGCATATTGTTCAAAAAGCAGCTTACTGTCTCTCACCAGAGTGATCAGGGACAGCCCGGCAAGCACGGCAACATAGAACACGGCAAAAGCGGCGAAATAATACTTCACCATGGAAGAATCATTGGTATACAGCACCACATCCACGATCACCCATAAAAAGCCGGTGATGGCCGACAGGATGTAACCGGTGATGAAAACCTCCTTCCCCTTCTTCCCCCGCAGACAGTTTTCCGTAAAAAACACTCCTGCCAGGGCCATGACCATGAAAAGAAGAAAGTATTCTTCATTTCTGCTTACGGTGATCTCCGCCGCCTCAATGATCAGAATATACATGCACAGAACAAAAACCAGTGCAAGTGTTCCGATATACTTTCGAAACACCTGCACCAGATTTCTTTGTTCATGATGAAATAGATCGGCGATCTTACTCATGGATGCCTCCTGTTACCGATTACAGATCTTTTCGTAGGTGGAAATGATGAGATCTGCCGTACCCTCAACTCCCAGCAAAGTACTGTCGACAGAAAGATCATAGCTTTCCATCCGTCCCCATTTAGAGGAGGTATAATAATTATAATACGCCGCTCTCGCCTTATCCTCCTTCTGGATCTGTTCCTTCGCCTTCTTCTCCGACAGGTTAAAGCGCTCCATCACGGTCTTGATCCGCGCTTCCATAGGCGCAAAGATAAATACGTGAAACGCCTTGTCGAAGTCCCGGAGAACATAATTGGAGCATCTTCCGATGAATACGCCGGAGCCTTCCTTTGCGATATTTTCAATGGTATTATAGGTAGCCATAAAAGCCTTCTGATTCAGGTTCATGCCATAGCCCTGATTCTCAAAGCTGTAGGAAAACGCATAGGGGTCCATGACAACGGAATACAGAAAGCTGTTGGTGGGCTTCTCATCCAGTTCGTCCAGAAGCTCCTCCCATAATCCCGTATCCCTGGCTACCTTCTTGATGAGCTGCTTGTCATAGCAGGGAACCCCCAGCTTCTCTGCCGTCTTCTCCCCGATGAGCCGGCCGTTGGAACCAAACTGACGTCCTAAAGTGATCAGAACCTTCTCCATAATTCATTCCTCCCTTAGACTTTAGATATCGTATTTCTTTTCGATCTCGCTGATATAATCAAAACGGCTGCTGATGTCCTGCTCCAGCCTGGAAACCGTTTCTTCATGCGTCACCTGCTTTACGCATTCCTCATAATCCCGTATGGCAAATGCGCGCTCCAGGGCAATATAGTTCTCATCCTTCTCGATCCTGGTCTTGATGGCTCTCTTTCCGTCCTTATACCCCAGAAGACGCTTGATGGCCTTATCCTTATCATGGAAATTCAGAGTTCCGCTGAATATATCCCCCAGATCATGACTGGGATAGATCACCAGGAACTCCGCATCCGAATACTGAGGATAAGAAAATACCTTATCGGCATCCAGACCGATCACGATGAATTTTCGGATACCGGCATCATATAAGGGCTTTACCGGTTCGTTATCCTTAAGTCCTCCGTCCCGGTAATTCTTTCCCCCGATGGATACGGCGTCGTAAATGATGGGCATGGCCGTTGACGCCATCAGGATACTGCGTATTTCCCCAGCGGATTTATGATTGAGCCGCATATACTCCGCGTTGTACTGCTCTCCTCCCAGATCCTCGGCAACTCCGCAGTAGATCTCCGGTTCTCCGGAGGAGATCCGGTCATAATCCACATAATTATCCATCAGGCGGTTCATTTCCTTCCGGGAGGCAAGGGCCCTTCCGGCCATCATTTGCGTGGGATCCAGATCGAACAGCACGCTCATGTCGATATCATCCCAAACCTTGTAGGCCTTGTCGAAATCCCCCTGGGCATACAGGATGGCATTGATGGCACCGATGGAGGTACCGGCAACTGCCTTCACATCCTTCAGGATTCCCTCTTCCGCCAGGGCCTTCAGAACGCCGATCTGATATGCTCCCTTTCCACCGCCGCCGGAAAGTACCAGACCCACATCCCCCGGGCCGAAGGTTTTCGGCGGATAGGGATCAATCGGCGGAGCGGCTTGAGGTTCTACTTCCAAAGCAGCTATCGGTTCAACCGGCGCACTCGCAGAAGGAGATTGCTTCAGTTCACTTAAGGATACAGAGATCGGGTCGACCTCCAGATAATTTTTCTCTTTTTTGTCTTCCTCCTCAGGCGGAACCTCAAGGTACGAATCGTCCATATTTCAACCCTCCCCTGTTTAAATGCTTTCCGTTACGGACGGGTCTGTCCGTCTCCGTAGATCACATACTTCGTTGAAGTAAGGGCCAGAAGTCCCATGGGTCCTCTGGCATGCAGCTTCTGGGTGGAAATGCCTATCTCTGCCCCGAAGCCGAATTCGAAACCGTCGGTAAATCTTGTGGATGCATTTACATATACGGCAGCGGAGTCGATCTCCCGAAGGAACCGCTGGGCCGACTTGTAATCCTTTGTGAGGATGGCTTCCGAATGACCGGTGCTGTACTTGTTGATGTGCAGGATCGCTTCATCCAGAGAACCAACGATCTTCGCCGAAATGATCTTCGCCAGATATTCCGTACCATAATCCTCTTCCGTGGCGGGAACCACCAGGTTACTGATCTTCTGGGAAGCCTCATCTCCCCGGATCTCACAGCCATCGCTGGCAAGGTCTGCTGCGATGAGCGGAAGGGCCTGATCGGCGATATCCTTATGGATCACCAGAGACTCTGCGGCGTTGCAGACACCCAGCCGCTGCAGCTTGGCATTCCGTACGATCTGTACGGCCTGATCCAGATCTGCGGTGGCATCGATATAGATATGGCAGTTTCCGGTTCCGGTCTCGATGACGGGAACAGTGGCATTCTCCACAACGGAACGGATCAGTCCCGCACCGCCCCGGGGGATCAGCAGATCCAGATATTTGTTCATCTTCATCAGCTCTGTAGCTACGGCACGGTCGGTATTCTCCACCAGCTGTACGCTGTCCTCGGGAACGCCGGCTTCCTTCAGGGCATCACGGATCACACGGACCAGCACCAGGTTGGAATGGATACAGTCACTACCGCCGCGAAGGATCGTGGCATTTCCCGCCTTAAAGGTAAGGGCGAAGGAATCCACGGTGACATTGGGACGGGATTCGTAAATGATACCGATGACACCGATGGGAACACGCATCTGACCGATCTCCAGGCCGTTGGGGCGCCGCTTCATGGACAGGATCTCACCGATGGGATCATCCAGTGCGGCAACCTGCCGTACGCCCTCGGCGATTGCCTGGAGCCGTTCCTCCGTAAGGCGGAGACGGTCCATCAGAGCCGGTGACATTCCGTTCTTTTCACCGTTTGCCAGGTCAACCTTGTTTCCCTTCAGGATCTCACTCCCATGCTCGATCAGGGCGTCTGCCACCATGAGCAGAGCCTTGTTCTTCTCTGTGGTTCCCAGTCTGCTCATTTCATATGCGGCAGCCTTTGCTCTTTTTCCTAACTCCATCAATTCGCTCATTCTTCTCTCCTGTATCATCGATAAATATTTTCTTCCGTCACCAGTATGTCCGGCCGGATATCGGTCTCCTCCTCCGGCAGCGGATCCTTTACGAGCTGAAGCTCGTAGGCTGCCGCAAGAGTGGTAAGATAGATCATTGTCTCACTGTTTATCTGCATCCGGGAAGTCTTTTCCGTAAGATCCGGAGTCATTTCAGCCAGATAACGATCATAAAATCCACCGCCATACCCCAGCCTTCTTCTCTCCCGGTCGAAGACAACTCCCGGCATCACCATCAGCACCCGCTCTCCTTCTTTACAAAGCTCGGGAAATGTGGGTCTGTCAGGACTCGGTTCCCGGATCCCCATGGCATTTACCGGAAGGTCATCCTGGGGTGTATGAAGATAGAACTCCATCCGCACGGTGCCTGCATCCATCCGCGGGAGGTATATTTTCTTTTCTTCCTGCCACGAAGTTGACATAATATATTTAAGGTCAACCTCATTCCGAAAGGCCATATAACAGAGCACGCTTTCCGCTTCCTTATACTCCGGAAGGCTCAGGATCCTCCTGCAGATGAAATCGGAGCGGATCTCCACTTCCATCTCTGTCAGGCAGTTCCTCGCTTCCCGGATCCTTTTTCGGATCTCCTTTTTGTTCTGTAACCCGCTCTGCATGCTGCTTACCGGTTCAGATATTTCTTATTGATGATGAAATCCGTGATGTCGAAATTCTCATCATTATGGGCAAGGAACAGGGTTCCCTCATCCTCTCCTTCCAGAAGACGGAGGATGATCTCCAGATCCGTGGACTCGCAGATCGCCATATCCGCTCCGGAATCCGTAGCGATTCGTGCGGCGGAAAGCTTTGTGGCCATTCCTCCGGTGCCGTATCCTGTGTTCGTATTCTTTCCCATGGATAAAAGCTTATCATCGATCCGCTCCACCACCGAAAGCTTCCTGGCCTCCGGATTCTTCCGGGGATCGTCGGTATAGAGTCCGTCAATATCCGTAAGGAGTACCAGCAGATCCGCGTCGATCAGGGATGCCACGATGGCGGAAAGGGTGTCGTTATCACCGAACTCGATTTCTTCGGTTGCCACCGTATCATTCTCATTGACCACCGGGATCACGTCCAGATCCAGCAGCTGCTTCAGCGTATTGGTGGCGTTCATACGGCGTTCCTGATTGGAAATAACGTCAAAGGTAAGAAGTACCTGAGCTGCCCGGTGATTGTACTCCAGGAACAGCTTCTGGTACAGCATCATCAGTTCCAGCTGTCCCAGGGCGGCGCAGGCCTGCTTCATGGAAAGCACCTCCGGCCGTTTTTTGAGACCCAGGGTCTTGCAACCCACCACGATGGCGCCGGAGGAAACCAGCACCACATCCTTTCCCTGATTCTTCAGATCACTGAGGATACGGATCAGCTTCTCGATCCGCATAAAATCCACCTCACCGGTTTCCTTATGCACCAGCGAACTGGAGCCGATCTTGATGACGATACGCCGCTTCTCCTTTAATCTGTCTTTTAAGTTCTCTCTGGTATATTCTATGGAGCTCATTGCTGCTTAACCTTTCAATCAAATGTTTATTGTTCATCTGCAGATAACAGATATCCTGCTGCCGCTTCCGCCACATGAAGGCCGTCCACGGCTGCGGAGGTGATACCTCCCGCATATCCGGCGCCCTCCCCGCAGGGAAAGACTCCGGGTCTTCCCTGGGCCATCAGATCCTTTCCCCGAAGGATCCTTACGGGGGAAGAAGTTCTGCTCTCTATCCCGGAAAGCACCGCATCCGGAAGGGCAAACCCCGGGATCTCCCGTTCAAAGTCCCGTACTGCTTCCATTATAGCACGGGAAACCTCTTCCGGTAAACAATTCCTTAGATTTGCGGTGGTATAGCGGCCCTTGATCCGGGGTTCAACCCCGGTAAAGGAAGCCGTCGGTACATTTTGACAAAAATCCCCGTAACGCTGCGCCGGGATCGCGCCTTTTCCTTCGTTGTAAAATGCCTGTTCCAGCTTTCTCTGAAAAGCGATCCCGTCCATGGGGGATCCGCCGGGGATATCCTCCGGCAGGATATTTACCACGATGGCGCTGTTGGAATTCTCTCCGTTCCGACCACTGTAGCTCATGCCGTTCACCACGATGCCGCCTTCCTCCGTGGAGGCATTTACCACATACCCGCCGGGGCACATACAGAAGGAGAAAACGGATCTTCCATCCGCGGTATGATAGGTCACCTTATAATCCGCCGCCGGGAGACAATCCATGGCATCGCCGTATCTTGCATGATCGATGAGACACCGGGGATGCTCCATACGAAGCCCTATGGCGAAGGGTTTCTTCTCCATGGAAAATCCTTTGGCGTTCAGCATGCCGAAGGTATCTCTGGCACTGTGACCGATGGCCAGAATCACCGCCCCGGTATCCAGTGCATACTCCCCCTCCGGTGAATCCACACTGATCCGCCAGCTGCCGTCCTCCAGCTGCTGCAGATCCTTTACCCGGTGCTGAAAGCGGATCTCTCCGCCCTCTTCCCGGATCGTTTTCCGGAAATTCTGCATAATGGTATAAAGCACATCTGTTCCGATATGGGGCTTTGCATCATAGATGATCCTTTGATCCGCACCGAAGCGGTAAAACGTCTCCAGAACAAAGCTCTGTGTCCCGTCCTTATCGGCATTCCCGGTATAGAGCTTCCCGTCGGAAAATGTACCGGCGCCCCCTTCACCGAAGGACACATTGCTTTCCGTATTCAGCTGCCCTTCCTCCCATAAACGGTCCACATCCTGCTTTCGTTCCTCCACAGGCTTTCCCCTTTCCAGAAGGATGGGATGAAAACCGGCCTCGGAAAGCACGAGACCTGCGAAGTAACCGGTAGGGCCTGTTCCGATGATCACCGGGGACGGAATACCCTCTCTTCCCTTGTAGGGGAAATGGTATTCCTTCCGTTCTGTTAACATAATATTTTTATTGTGAACTCTTCTTACGATCTGTTCCTCTTCCCTTCGGGAAAGCCCTGTGACGCCGGCAGTGATATGATAATGGATCTGCTCTTTTCTTCTGGCATCCAGAGAACGTTTCAGGATCACCACCTGAGGAAGATCCTTTCGCCGAAGCAGATCTTCACAGGTCTTCCGGAGATCCTTTTCCTTATAGTTCAGGGGTAGTTTGATATTCTGTATGCGGAGCATGTTCTTCCTCCGTAAGCTTGGGTATTCTTCGCTTCATCTGCTACAGTCTCTGTCCGGCCCGTATCCCGCTGATCAGGGCATACATCAGATTGTAGCCTCCGCAGCGGCCCGTCACCTGGGTAAGCTCTCCGGTAACAGCGATCCGGGGATCCTGCCTGACCTGCAGCGTATCCGGGCTGAGAAGCTGTGTCAGCACGCCGCCCCGGCAGGCCTGTCCCATATCCGCCTTCTTTCCGGTAACGGTCAGTCTCCAGTCCTTCAGGTTTCGGAAGAGATCCAGTAATTCCTCATCGGAAAATGTGGAAACCGGCCGTTTTGCAGCCTTCTCCTCAAACCTCTTTTCAATAAAATAGCGGCAGAGCTTTTCATGAAGCATTCCGTTCAGTATACCGAAAAGGGTCCGTTTCTTTTCCTGGGCATGGACAAATTCCAGCCATTTTCCTTCATCCTCCCAAAGAGGAAGAAGATCCACGGAAACCTGTTCCCCCTTCTGGATCATGGTGGACATGTTAAAGATCACGATACCGGAGAGGCCGTATTCCGTGAGCATCACCTCTCCCTCCTCCATAAGATCCTCCCCGAAGCCCGGACGATCCATGGCAAGACCGATGCTGATCCTTGCCCGGACTCGTACGCCCGCCAGGGAGCTCACATCCTCCGCCACCTCCAGGGGACAGAGAGCGGGTTCAAAGGGCTGATATCCCAATCCAAGATCCTCCAGAAGAGTGCTTATCACCTCTTCCTTTCCGGAACCGAGATGGGGTGCAGCGGGACTGCCCATAGCAAGGACAAGACGGTTGCAGAGAACAGTTCCCTCTTCCCCGGCATCCTTCCCGGTTGTTCGGGTCTTAAGAAGGAATCCTCCTTCAGGTGTACGCTCTATACCGTATACCTCTGTCTCATATTGAAATTCACAGCCTGCCAGCTTTGCCCCATCGGTAAGAGCCCATACTACACTGGAAGCCTGCAGGCTTTGGGGATAGTAATAGCCGTTCTTCTCCGTAAGGGGTATCCCTGCCTGTTCCAGGTATCGGTGCAGCAAAAGGGCCGAGCCTTCCGTCACCACGGATCCGGCAAAGCCGTTGGCATAGTACGCAGAATCAGAAATAACGGCATTTGCCAGATTGCATTTGCCGTTACCTGTAGCATAGAGTTTTCTGCCGCTCTTTTTATTTTGTTCGATGATCAGGGTATTCATCCCGCGGCGGGCGAGCACGGCTCCGCAAACGAGGCCGGATGCACCGGCCCCGATCACGCAGGCGTCATATACATAGCCCTGATCCTGATTTGTCTTACTGTTCTTCTTCATTTTTTTCTTCCTGTTTTGAGAAAACGATCTTTTCTTTATCGGAGTCCCTGCATACAGCGATCCAGGTCTTGCCCGGATTCATCTTCAGTTCCTGCCCGTTGGCGGTATACCATCTGGTGGAATAATTCTCATATTTCCATGTAACGGGGACAGACCGTCCGCCGGTACAGTAGAAGCCCTCTCCGGAGCCCGTCCAGTCTATATCCTGAAGCCCCTCCGACTCGTAACCCGGCAGATCCGTATAGGTCACCAGCTGGATCAGGATATTGGTGCACCAGAGCTGCCTCCGGGCGTCATAATCATAATGGGTGCCGCTATACTGATACCGGTAATAGACCAGGTCCTCTGCATCATATTCAAACCATGGCTCGTTATTCTCGAAGGGTATCTCCACCTTCTCGGCCACTGCGCCGTTCTTAAGCTCCGTGAACTCGTCATTGAACTTATGGCCGTTATTATAATAGGACCGATGGGTCTTGCTGAAGCCCTTGGCTTCGATCTGCTGATCGATCTGCCCCGGAACGGTGTATGCGTTATGCGGCGCATATCGATCGGTATCCCGGTTCAGTCCCGGATCCCGGATAAGATCGATGAAATCCAGATAGGGATATTGGTTGCCATACAGGTCATTGTCATTGGCGTAATCCGACGCCCCGAAGAATACATTGACCGCATCATATTCCACTGCCTTCCGGTCAAAATAATGCCGGTCGGACCGGATGGGTTCAAACTTCTCCGCACGGTCATATTCCGTGATAATGGACATCAGACGGGTGTTCCCATCCTCCGCATACATTTCATAGGTGATGTCCGCATAGGAAAGTCCGTACTGGGGAATGGCACTCCAGGAGTTTTCGAACAGTACCGCGATGGGACGTTTCCCGGCATACTTCTTGTCGATCCATCGTCCGTTCAGAGGATTCTTCACCATATCGTCCTTGATCATGATGATACCCACAGGACTATGCAGAAGCGGTGTCTCCCCTACTGTAAGCTCCTGCTGGGGCAGCTCAGGTTTCCCGTCCTCATTCGTCCCGGATCCGCCAGTCTTCCCGCATCCGCTCAGCAAAATGCAGAGAATGAGGGCAAACAGGCTCATCTGTTTCCTTATGCTGATCCGGCGGATCATTTTCTTCTGACCTGTTCTTCGGTCAGTCATTCGGTTCAGCAGCATCTCTGGTATATCCTTTCTGACTCAGGATCTCCTCCTGCATCTTCTCCATCTGGATACGGTCATCTTCATTTACATGATCATAGCCAAAGAGATGCAGCATACTGTGGGCCGTAAGAAAAGCGATCTCCCGCTTCAGGCTGTGACCATATTCCTCAGCCTGTGCTCTCGCATGATCCAGAGAGATCACGATATCTCCCAGAAGCAGCTCGCCGGAATCGGGATCGAAGTAATCCACGTGCTTCTGCACGAACTCTTCTTCTTCGTCGTCTTCTTCGTCGTCTTCCTCTTCTTCTTCCTCTTCGTCGTCCTCAGAGTCCTCATCCGACTCTTCGTCTTCCTCCTCGTCATCATCCTCGTATTCGATCTCTTCATCTTCGGAATCCACATACTCTACGGAATCCAGGAAGGAAAGATCTCCGGGTTCATCGTCAAAGGTAAGCATGGGGAAGGAAAGCACATCCGTTGCACTGTCGATCTTACGGGTCTCAAGATTCAGCTGATGGATCTCCTCGTCATCGGTAAAGGTCACTTCCACCGTGCACTCATAGGGACAGTTCACGTAGGAAGTGGATTCCTCAACGATCTCCTTTACGATATCATTAAGCTCCTGCCGGGAAAGGGGATAATCCGTCATAGCCTGATACTTGTTGGTAATGAAAACTGACATGCGTATTCTCCTGAACAAACGAAAGATTTAAGTGAAGATAACTTATTTATTTTACACCTTTTTTCGGGTGTTGTGAAGTCCGGCAGTATGCTTTTCCTGCTTTTTATCGTAGATTTCATAGGCCTCCACGATCTTCTGCACCAGCGGATGACGTACCACATCCTTGGATGTCAGCTCACATACCTCGATGCCTTCGATCCCGCGGATCACCTTCAGCGCCACATCCAGTCCGCTGGCCATTCCCTGGGCCAGATCCTTCTGGCTGGCATCCCCGGTGATGATGGCCTTGGATCCAAATCCGATACGGGTAAGGAACATTTTCATCTGGGCCGGTGTGGTATTCTGGGCCTCATCCAGAACGATAAAGGCATTATCCAACGTCCGTCCCCGCATATAGGCCAGGGGTGCCACTTCGATCAGTCCCTTTTCCATATTCTTGGTGAACTGCTCGCCTCCCATGATATCGTAGAGGGCATCATACAGCGGCCGGAGATAGGGATCGATCTTGGACTGCAGATCTCCCGGCAGGAAACCCAGCCGCTCCCCGGCTTCGATGGCCGGACGGGTCAGGATGATCCGCTCCACCTCATTCTTCTTAAATGCGGTTATGGCCTTTGCCATGGCCAGATAGGTCTTCCCCGTTCCGGCAGGTCCGGTACCGAAGACGATCATATTCTTATCGATGGCTTCCACATATTTCCGCTGGCCGAAGGTCTTGGGCTTCACCGGTCTGCCGCTGACACTGTGGCAGATTACATCCCGATCCAGATCACTGAGCCGTTCGGAGCGTTCGTCCATCACCAGGGATATGGCATAATCCACAGACTGCTCCGTGATCTCCTGGGACTTTGCCGCCATCTTCCCCAGATCATCCAGTACCGAAGCGGCTTTTTCCACGTAAACCTCTTCTCCGGAAAGGATCAGCCGGTCCTCCCGTACCACGTAGCTGATATCAAAGGCCCGCTCCAGCTTCCTTATATTCCGGTCAAACTGACCAAATACGGTCTGCATGCTCCCCGCAGGAAGCGAGACCTCGGTTTCCTTATATCCCATTGCAACTCCTCTCCATAGGTAAATAATCAAAAAGCACCCCAGGAAAATCCCGAGGTGCTGATTAATCTGATTATTTATTGAACTTACGCTTCCTTGCAGCCTCAGACTTTTTCTTCCGTCTTACTGAAGGCTTCTCGTAATGCTCTCTCTTGCGGATTTCCTGCAGAATACCTGCCTTTGCGCAGTTTCTTTTGAAACGGCGAAGTGCGCTATCCAGAGACTCATTCTCCTTAACAGTTACGCTCGACATCTTTATCCCTCCCTCCAGTTGTGGAATCCGCGCGTACGAAAAACGAAACGCACACCGAATATTAAATCATAAACTCCGGTATATGTCAAGTGTCATCCACCACATCATTGATGAAATTTTCAGCCGGTCTACTTTTTCCTGCCGAACAAAGTGGAGAAGATCCCTCTACCCAGGCTTGCACCCACATTTCCACCCAGGGTCTTACCGAATTTACCGAAGGAGCTTCCCACGGTTTTTCCTACCTCACGGCCAACGGTTCCGGTGATGGTATTTCCCACGGATTTCAGGGCACGGCGCTTCTCGGCTTCCGCCCTGGCTGCTTCTCGTTCCGCATCCTTTCTTGCCTTTTCTTCCGCCTTCAGGGCCTCACGTTCCGCACGCTCCGCAGCCTTCTGGGCTTCCCGTTCTTCCCGGGCCGCCTGTTTTGCAGCTTCCTTTTCTTCCAAAGCGGCCTGCTTTGCAGCTTCCGCTTCTTCCCTTGCCCGCTCCGCTTCTTCAGCCATTTCAATGCCCCGGCGCTCCAGGAACTCATAGGCGGAATCCGGATCCACGGCCTCGTAATACTTGCTGTACAGCATGCTTCCCTTGATCACCTGGTCACGCTTCGCATCATCGATGGCACCGAAGCTGCAGGCCGGGGGAAGGATATATACCTTCTGGGCCATACCCGGAACACCGTCCTCACCCAGGAAGGAAACTACTGCCTCACCCTTTCCGAGGGACTGAATGGTCTCGTAGGTATTAAATGCGGGATTTGGCCGGAAGGAATCCGCAGCTGCCTTTACCGCCTTCTGATCCGCCGGCGTATAGGCATGGAGCGCATGCTCGATCTTATTGCCCAGCTGAGCCAGAACACCGTTGGGAATATCCTTGGGGTTCTGGGTGCAGAAGTATACGCCTACGCCCTTGGAACGGATCAGCTTCACTACCTGCTCGATCTTCTCAAGAAGGGCCTTGGGAGCGTCATTAAAGAGAAGATGCGCCTCGTCGAAGAAGAATACCATCTTCGGCTTCGGCATATCTCCTACCTCCGGAAGCCGCTCAAAAAGCTCAGACAGAAGATACAGCAGGAATGTGGAATAAAGCTTCGTGTTGTTGATGAGACTGCTGCTGTCAATGACATTGATCATTCCCTTTCCCATATCCTGGGAGAAGAGATCCATGATGTTAAGGGCCGGTTCACCGAAGAACTGATCTGCCCCCGCCATTTCCAGTGCCGTCAGGGCACGGATGATGGCTGCGATGGATGTGGGGCTCATCTTACCGTACTGTCCCTCGAACTCCTTGTTATTCTCGGATACAAAGTTCAGCATGGCCTTCAGATCCTTGGTATCGATGAGCAGCAGATTGGCATCATCGGCGATCTTAAATACAATGGTCAGGATATCTGTCTGCAGCGGATTGAGATCCATGAGTCTGCCCAGGAGCATGGGACCCATTTCGGAAATGGTGGTGCGAAGTGCCACACCGTTCTTTCCGTAGATATCCCAGAGAGTCACCGGGCTTCCCTGAAAACTGAATCCAGCCTCATCCAGACCAAATCTCCGGATCCGGTTCTGCATGTCCTCACTGTCAGATCCGGGATTTACAAGACCTGCGATATCCCCTTTTACATCAGCGATAAATACAGGAACGCCCATGGCGGAAAAGCTTTCCGCAAGAACCTTCAGCGTAACCGTCTTACCGGTACCTGTAGCGCCTGCCACCAGGCCATGCCGGTTAGCCAAAGCCGGGAACAGATTGATCCGTTCCCCTTCATCATTTACACCCACCCAGATCTTACCATCACTGAACATTTGTAACCTCCTCCCTGGTTAAAAAACCGTTCCTGCTTTAAAATGCAGGGAAAATGCTTTTCTTACCGTCCCCATTTTATCGAAAGCTTTGTTACTTGATCTTCAGCGTCTCCAAAACCGCCTTTGCTTCCTGACTGTCGAACTTGAAGCCTGCACTGGATACACGAACCGGCTTTCCGTTTACTTTTGCATGAAGCTCAAAGCCGAATCCGCCTGCACCGTCACTATACTGGAAGCCCGTCCATTCGATGTCACCGTACTTGCCGGATACATCTGTCTGCTCGTTGGTGTAGGTAGCCTTGTTCTGCTCGTATTTCTGCAGATAGATATTCTCTTTCTCCATATTGAAGTCAAAATACTTGAAAGAGGATTTCTTTACCGAACAGCAGGTGGTGTCATCCTCATTCAGCGAATACCCCTTCTTGAATTCCCAGCCTTCGGGAACGCCAACGGTATAATCGCCCCATGTCTCAGTGGATGCGATGGTAACGCCGGCAGCCGGCGCTTCCGTTGCAACCGGAGCAGCTTCCGTATTCGCTGCAGGAGCCTGTGTTGTTGCCGTACTGCTTCCTCCGCAGGCGGTAAAAGCCCCTGCAACCAGTGTTAATCCTAAAACTACAGTCAATTTCTTCAGTTTCATGTATACCCTCACTTTCTTTTCTTTAAGTCTCTATTTCCTTTATGTCTCTATCCGCTTATTTTAGACGGGACTGTTATTATCCCACCTGTGCTTTTGCCTCTTCCACGCCTGCTTTAAGAGCTGCCTCGATGCCCGATGCATCCTTACCGCCGGCCTGGGCCATATTCGGACGTCCGCCGCCGCCACCGCCAACCATGGGCGCGATCTTCTTCACGATATTTCCTGCATGGACACCTGCAGCAACCGCATCATCACTGGCCATGACCAAGAGATTCACCTTTTCTCCGGCAGCGGACGCCAGGATCACTACGGACTTTCCGAGCTTCGCCTTAAACTCATCTCCCAGGTTCCGGAGCTCATTCATATCCACATCCGTAAGGGATACGGGAAGGATGGCAAGGTCTCCTGCCTTTACCACATTTCCCATAACATCCGAGGCCGCGCTCTTTGCTGCTTCAGCCTTCAGCTTCTGGTTCTCCTGTGTCAGCTTCTTTACTTCCTCAAGAAGACCCTCGATGCGGGCTACCAGACGGTCCGGCTCGGTCTTAGCCACTGCCGCTGCTTCATGGAGTTTCTTCTCCAGTTCTTTATAATATGCAAATGCACCTTCCCCCGTCAGGGCTTCGATCCGGCGTACGCCTGCGGAAATACCCTGCTCGGAAAGAATCTTGAAGGTACCGATCACACCGGTATGGGGAACATGGGTACCACCGCAAAGCTCGATGGAGAAATCCCCCATGGAAACCACACGGACCTCTTCGCCGTACTTCTCGCCGAAAAGTGCCATGGCACCGGTCTTCTTGGCATCCTCGAGGCCCATGATCCTGGTCACTACGGAAAGATCCTCAGCGATCTCCTTGTTGACGATCTCTTCTACCTTTGCGATCTCCTCAGCGCTCATGGCCTGATTGTGGGTGAAGTCGAAACGAAGTCTTCCGTCCTCCACCAGAGAACCTGCCTGCTCAACATGATCGCCCAGCACAGTCTTCAGTGCCTTCTGCAGCAGGTGGGTTGCGGAATGGTTATTGCAGATGAGCCCTCTTCGCTTTGCGTCAACAGCAAGCTGAGCCACCTCACCCACAGCGATGACACCGCTCTCGCAGTAACCGATATGTGCGATCTTGCTTCCGGCTACATGGATGGTATCCTGTACGATAAATGTACCGTTCTCGGTCCTGATCACTCCGCTGTCGCCGGTCTGACCGCCCATGGTGCCGTAGAAGGGAGTCTTTGCTACGATCACGGAGCCCATCTCGCCTTCATTAATGCTATCCGTAAGTCTGGTGGCACCGTCCTCGGAGGTTGCGGTAAGGGCAAGGATGGTATCCTCGGAGGAAAGCTTGTCATAACCGTCAAAGGTGGTGGTCATGGCTGCATCCAACTGTTCATATATTGTTGCGTCTGCACCCATATAGTTGGATACCTTACGTGCGGTACGGGCCTTTACACGCTGCTCTTCCATGCATGCGGTAAAGCCTTCTTCATCCACGGTGATCCCTTCCTCAGCCAGGATCTCTCTGGTGAGATCAAGGGGGAAGCCATAGGTATCGTAGAGCTTAAATGCCTTCTCTCCGGACAGCTGCTTCTCGCCGGCGACTGACATTTCCTTCTTATAGTCTGCGAGAATTCCCAGGCCCTGATCGATGGTCTTGTTGAAATTCTCTTCTTCCTTTCCGAGAACAGCAAAGATATGTGCCTTCTTCTCCTCCAGCTCCGGATATGCGTCTCTGGAGTTCTCGATCACCGTTGCTGCCACATCATGGAGGAATGCTCCCTTGATGCCCAGAAGCCTGCCGTGACGGGCTGCCCGCCGGAGCAGACGACGCATTACATATCCCCGGCCTTCATTGGAGGGCATGATACCATCGGAAGCCATGAAGGTTACGGAACGGATATGATCCGTGATCACACGGATGGAGACATCGGATTCATACCTGGAACCGTAAGCCACGCCGGACAGTTCGCAGACCTTATCCCGGATGGCCTTGATGGTATCCACATCAAAGATGGAATCCACATCCTGAACCACCACCGCCAGACGCTCCAGTCCCATACCGGTATCGATATTCTTCTGCTTTAAGGTTTCGTAATTGCCCTTGCCGTCATTTTCAAACTGGGTAAATACGTTATTCCATACTTCCATATAACGGTCGCAGTCACAGCCTACGGTACAACCGGGCTTGCCGCAGCCGAATCGCTCTCCGCGGTCATAATAGATCTCGGAACAGGGACCGCAGGGACCTGCGCCATGCTCCCAGAAGTTGTCTTCCTTACCGAAACGGAAGATTCTCTCGGGTGCGATACCGATCTCTTTGTTCCAGATATCAAAGGCTTCATCATCATCCTGATAGATGGACGGATACAGACGGTCCGGATCCAGTCCTACAACATCCGTCAGGAATTCCCAGGACCACTTGATGGCTTCATGCTTAAAATAATCACCGAAGGAGAAATTTCCCAGCATTTCGAAAAATGTACCATGACGCGCGGTCTTTCCCACATTTTCGATATCTCCGGTACGGATGCATTTCTGACAGGTGGTGACCCTCCTTCTCGGCGGGATCTCCTGCCCGGTAAAATAGGGCTTCAGCGGTGCCATACCTGCATTGATCAGCAGAAGGCTGTTGTCATTATGCGGTACCAGGGAAAAGCTCTTCATCCGAAGATGCTCCTGCTTCTCAAAATAGGAGAGGTACATTTCCCTCAGTTCATTAACGCCATACTTCTTCACTTTCTTGCTTCCTCCTTCGTTTCGGCCTTCATGTCAGCTTTTGCAGCCTTTTCATCCTTGGCCTTCCTCCATTTTGTCCCGGCGAAAAAACCACATATGGCCAGGATCAGAAATACCACAAATTTAATGGCATAGGTTCCTAATTCAGCAAATACTGCACCCATGGACTATCTCCTTTCCGCAAGTTCCTGGGTGATATCCTCCCAGGCCACTCCCCGGTCCACCATAAGCACCATCATATGATAGAGCAGGTCGGAGATCTCGTACTTGATCTCCTCCGTATCCGGGTTCTTGGCGGCGATCACCACCTCTGTTGCTTCCTCGCCAAACTTCTTCAGGATCTTATCGATTCCCTTATCGAAGAGGTAATTGGTATAGGAGCCTTCCTTCGGTTTCTTTTTGCGATCCGCGATCACCTGATATACATCTTCGAAAATGGTCAGCGGATTGGTATCATCATAAGCCTTCTCCACCAGGGGTGTATAGAAGCAGCTCCGGTTGCCGGTATGGCAGGCTGCACCCACCTGGGAAACCCTGGCCAGGATCGTATCCCTGTCACAGTCAATGGAGAGGGCTTTAACGAACTGAAAATGTCCGCTGGTCTCGCCCTTAACCCAAAGCTGCTGTCTGCTTCTGGAGAAATAGGTCATCCTTCCCGTACGGATGGTCTGTTCAAAGGATTCCCTGTTCATATAGGCCATCATCAGAATCTCCTTGGATTTATAATCCTGAACGATACAGGGAACCAGACCCTTCTCATCGGTCTTAAATTCGGAGAAATCCATGGAGCTTTCAAAGAGATTCACTTCCACTTCCGCAGCCCGGCAGGCCTGCTTGATCTGCATCACGTCATGCTGCTGCAGATTGTAGAGGCTGATGGTCTCTGCCTGGGTATCCTTCAGCAGCTGAGCGATCTCGTCGCCCTCGGTGCTGTAGGAGGAAGCGATCACCGGAAGTCCCACCTCCCGACGGATTCGCCGGACGATCTCCGGATAATCCGGAAGACGGTCATAATGCAGGAGAAGCAGTTCTCCCGCGCCGGATTCCTTCAGAAGCTTCCCATAGGCAATGGGATCTTCGCATTCGGTCAGATCGATGGTAACGATGATCCGCTCCGAGCCAAAACGGTCGGAGGCTTCACGTACGATACCGATATTTTCCAGAGGTGCAGACTTCATGCAGACCTTGGAGGCGCCGGCATAAAGCAGCTTTTTCACATCCTCCAGACGGCGGACACCGCCGCAGGCGATGATGGGAATATCAATGGCTCTGGCGATCTCCCGGATCACGGGAATATTTTTCTCCAACCCTTCCCTGGAGGCCTCGCTGTCAAAAAATGCAACGGCGTCGGCACCGGTATCATTATAAAACTTTGCTTCGGTAACCGGATCTTCCTTGGTTACACAGGGAATGATCAGTCTGTTTTCCATAATGGTATGCCCCTTTCTCAACTGATTACAACGAGCCCTTCGTGGAAAGAATATCTCCGTTCAGGCGTTCATCGATCCGCGTTGCAAGATGCAGTGCATTTGCAAAAGCCTTAAATGCGGCTTCAATGATATGATGGTTATTACTGCCGGAAAGCTGACGCAAATGCAGGTTCATTTCCGCAGCATAGGAAACGGCATAGAAGAATTCCTTGGTCATTTCCGTATCGAAATACCCCACTCTCGGTGTTGTGAGTTCAAGATCATAGGAGAGATACGGTCTGCCGGACAGATCCACGGCACAGAGGACCAGGGTCTCATCCATGGGCATGGCAAAGGAGGCGTAGCGCCGGATCCCGGCCTTATCGCCCAAAGCATCCTTAATGGCCTTACCCAGTACGATACCGGTATCCTCGATGGTATGGTGGCTGTCCACTATAAGGTCTCCCCTGGCAGAGAGACTCAGATCAAAGAAACCGTGCTTTGCAAAGCTGTTCAACATATGATCAAAGAAACCGATACCGGTATCCACCGCTGCCACACCGGAGCCGTCCAGGTCAAGGACTGCGGTGATGTCGGTTTCGCCGGTAGTACGGCTGATCACGCCTTTTCTGTTATCCATATGTTCTCCTCTCTGAGATTCTTCCCTCGCAGGCTGCGCGCTTAAGGTGCGCTCGCCTTGCGGCTCAGAATGACATTAGTCCTCGAATCTTACGCGGATGGAATTCGCATGTGCCGTCAGGCCTTCGGACTGTGCGAAGGTGATGATATCTTTATAGACCGGCTGCAAAGCTTCCCTGGAATAGCTGATGATACTGGACTTCTTAATGAAATCGTCCACACCCAGAGGTGAGAAGAATCTGGCTGTCCCGTTGGTGGGAAGCACGTGATTAGGTCCTGCGAAGTAATCTCCCAGAGGTTCGGAGGAATACTCGCCGAGGAACATGGCGCCGGCGTTCTTGATCCGGGTCATGGTCCCGAAGGGATCATTCGTCAGGATCTCCATATGCTCAGGTGCAATGGAGTTGGCCGCATCGATGGCGTCGTCCATATTTTCCGCAATGAAGATATAGCCGAAATTCTCCAGGGACTTCTCGATGATGTCCTTACGCTCCAGCTCGGCTGTGAACCTGCCGACCCACTGATCCACCTCTTCCGCCAGCTTACGGCTGGTGGTGACAAGCACCGCGGATGCAAGCTCGTCATGCTCTGCCTGAGAAAGAAGATCGGCAGCCACATATTTCGGATCCGGTGTATCGTCCGCAAGCACCAGGATCTCACTGGGGCCTGCGATGGAATCAATACTTACGTGGCCGAATACCACCCGTTTTGCAATGGCTACGAATATATTTCCGGGGCCGACGATCTTATCCACCTTCGGAATGGTCTCCGTACCGTAGGCAAGAGCGGCGATGGCCTGGGCTCCTCCGCATTTATAAATGTCGGTCACTCCCGCTTCCTTTGCTGCAACCAGAGTATTGGGATAAACCACCCCTTCCTTGTTGCAGGGAGTGCACATGACGATATTGGGAACCCCCGCTACTCTGGCGGGTACCACGTTCATCAGAACCGTAGAGGGATAAGCTGCCTTTCCGCCGGGCACATAGACGCCGGCGTACTCTACGGGAGAGATCTTCTGTCCCAGGATGCTTCCGTCCGGTCTGGTGGTGATCCAGCTGTTTCGTTTCTGCAGCTCATGATATTCCTCGATGTTCCGGATGGCTTTCCGGATGACGGAAAGGAGGGCCGGATCCACCTGCCTGTAGGCTTCCTCGATCTCAGCATCGGCGACCTTCATGGTCTCCGGCGTAAGCTCTGCCTTGTCAAATTTACTGGTATATTCCAGGAGTGCCGCATCCCCGCGGGTATGTACGGCTTCCACGATCTCCTTTACCGTTTTCTCATAGGGACCGTAATCATCTGTGGTCCGCTTGATAAAGGATTGTATATTTTTCCGGTTTTCCGGAGTCAAATCCATAATCCGCATGATCCTGTCCTCCATTTATTGATTCTCTTTTTTCAGCGCTTCGTTCACATCCGTAAGGAACTTCCGGATCCGCTCATGCTCCAGCTTAAGGCTTACCTGATTCACTACGATCCGGGCGGACAGAGGACATACCTCTTCCAGAACGGTAAGTCCGTTCTCCCGAAGGGTACTTCCGGTCTCAACGATATCCACGATCACATCCGCCAGTCCTACGATAGGAGCAAGCTCCACAGAGCCGTTCAGCTTGATGATCTCCACGCTCTGATTCTTCTTATTCTGAAAATAGTTTTTGGCGATAACCGGATACTTCGAAGCCACCCGGATGATCTCATTCCGCTTAAGCAGTTCTCCCGCACTCTCCGGTCCACAGACACACATCCTGCATTTGCCGTATCCAAGATCCAGGACCTCGTACAGATTCCGGTTTTCCTCCAGCAGGGTATCCTTTCCCACTACGCCAATATCCGCAACGCCGTACTCCACATAGGTGGGCACATCGCTGGGCTTGGCCAGGAAGAACCGGAGTCCCAGCTCTTCATTGGTAAAGATCAGCTTTCTGGTATCAGGATCCTTCATTTCCTCACAGGAGATCCCCACCTTCTCGAAAAGAGCCATGGATTTTTTCGCCAAACGCCCTTTTGCCAGGGCAAAGGTCAGATAACGCATCGATTAAAAATCCTCCTCATGGATATCGGTCAAATTCTTTTCCTCCTGGGTCCGGTTGATCCGGTCACAGCAAAGCACCCGGTTCTCGGAAAGGAAGAAATACACCATCTTTACCCGGTTTCTGTCCGCATGGGCCAGATACTCGGTAAGGGCGTGTCGGGTGGACTTCCGGATCAGTTCCGTTTTCACATTTGCCTCCCTTAAGGACCTGCCAAGAGAAACTGCCGTTTCCTGATATTCCACAGGATAGATCACCATCACCCGGTCCACCGGGCTGTCCGGTCCGATCTGCTGACGGTTAAGGGCCGACATGAGCTCGTCGATCACAATGGCGAAGCCCACAGAGGGTGCATCCTTACCGAACTGCTGCAGAAGATCATCATATCTTCCGCCCTTAACGATGGCATCTCCGGTACCGAAGGTATAACCGCTGAAAACGATGCCGGTATAATAATCATATCCGTTCAGCATGCCCAGATCGATACTGATATAATCCTCATAACCGTAAAGACGAATGGCGGAATACACCTTGCGAAGACGCTCTATGGCTTCCAGCGCTCTCCGGCTCCGGGTAAAGGTTTCTGCCATATCCAGAGCCTCCAGGCCGCCGAACAGCCGGTCAAAAGTAGAAAGGGCCTTCCTGGTATGATCGGGAAGATCCAGATGCTCCACATATTCACTGAGGCCAAAGAAATTCCGGATCTGAATGAAATCCCGGATGACCTCTTCTTCCTCAGCGCTGACTCCCGCTTCTTCCATCAGTCCCTTAAAGAAATCCACTTCACCGATGGCGATCTGAAAATCCGTCAGCTTTGCCGCCTTCAGGGAATCGATAACACAGGAGATCATTTCCGCGTCTGCAGCGGAGGAAGCGTCATTGACCAGTTCGCAGCCGATCTGGGTAACGATGCTGGGCTTTCCCTGATGCAGCAGCGTATTCTTAAAGGTCTTCCCGGAATAGCATAAACGTACAGGAAGCTCCTCATCCGCATAATACTTGGCTACGCAGCGGGCAACGCTGGGGGTAAAATCCGGGCGCATGACCAGTGTACGGTTGTCCCGGTCAAAGAACTTATACATCTCGTCCGAATGCGCAGAACCTCTGTCCATATTGAAGATATTAAAATATTCAAAGCTGGGCGTCTCGATATCATGGTAGCTGTACAGATGCAGAACATGATGAATGTCCCTTAACAGCTGATTCTTTTTCCGACACTCGTCGCCATAGACGTCCCGCACACCCTCGGGGGTATGAAGCAGAGTTTCTTTCATTACGGTTCTCCTTCAATCGAAATCCTTCGATCTAAAAACATTGATCTTTCAGATGCTTACCCTGCTTTGGACACTTCTATGCCCATTTTCGGATAAACATAAGTATCTACATGATAAAACAAGTCGGAACAATAATCAACTGCTTTTCTGACAAAAAAAGTCCTGTGATCCCAAGGGTTTTGAGGAATCTTGTCCCGAAGAACCGGAACAGGATCCGTCATTTCACCCGGAAAGACAGAACTTTTGTATGATTTAAAATATAGAGGTCCCCATGCCTTCGGAAGGCTCGCAAGGGGAACGCTTTTCATGGATAAAACCGGACACACCCCATCATCTGAGGATACGGAAAACGCCCACTACTCTTCCCAGGATCTTGCAGTCGGGAACGATGATGGGATCCATGGTATCATTCTCCGGCTGAAGGCGGATATGGTTCAGTTCCTTATAGAAGGTTTTCACCGTGACGGAGCTGCCTCCCGCTTCATCCACCATGGCCACAACGATGTCTCCGTTTTTCGCAGAGGGAGTCTCTTCCACGATGAGCAGATCCCGGTCATAGATCCCCACATTGATCATGCTGTCGCCCTTGACCCTGAGCATAAATGTGGGAGCATTGGGAAGATATTCCGGAAGCACCGGGATATAATTCTCGATATTCTCCACTGCAAGAAGCGGCTCTCCTGCTGCCACCCGGCCCACCAGGGGTACATTTACCACTTCTCTCCGGGACAGATTGAAGGCGTCATCATCCACGATCTCCAGGGTACGGGGTTTCGTGGGATCCCGGCGGATATAGCCCTTTGCCTCCAGCTTGTTCAGCTGGGAATGAACGGAAGAGGTAGAACTCAGATGCACCGCATCACAGATCTCCCGTACCGAAGGCGGATATCCTTTAGACAGGATATTCTTCTTGATGAATTCCAGGATCTCCGCCTGCTTGGCGGAAAGTCGTTCTTTATTCGAATCCGAGCTAAGCTCTGAACCAGAAGCGGAATAGCGCATGTGTTCATCTCCTTTGAAAATGTTTATTTACAGCTATTCTATCACGTTTCCCTCATAAACGCAAACAAATGTTCTCTTTTTTTCGAGATTTTCGTTAAAAAAAGAGCCTTGCAGGCTCTTTTCTCTTTAAGACAGGACCAGGTCCATATAAAAAGCGGTTTTTTCCTCATTACAGGTCACGAAGCGATATCGAACACAATTTCCCTCATTATAACGCAGCGACATATGGGAATAGGGATTGGCGATCCTGGAGGCCAGCTGGCAGAACAACCGGTCCGCCGCATCCACGGAGAAATCCTTCAGATGCACATCCACCACATATTTATTGTAATTCACGTTGATACAGTATTTGATCACTTCCGGACAATCCGCCAGGAACAGGTCTGTTTCCCTGGAAAAACGCTGATCGATGGTAAGCTTCACCTTTGCCAGGTATTCATTCATGACACGATACATAAGTCTAATTCCGCTTTCTTAAAAATATTGCTTTTTATCCGGGATCCGTCTGTGGATCTCCTTAAACTTGTCAAAGTTGTTGATGAACAGCCGGACCACTGCCGGATCGAACTGTTTCCCGCTGTTTTTCAGGATCTCCTCATAGGCCTGATCCACCGTCCAGCTTCGCTTATAGGACCTGCTGGATGTCAGAGCGTCAAACACATCGCAAACCGCGATGAGTCTGGAGATATAGGCGATCTCCTGCCCCTTCATGCCCAGATAACCACCGCCATCCCAGCGTTCATGGTGCTCCTTGGCCAGTGTGGAAGCGATCCGCATGATCTCTCCCGGGCAATCCTTCAGGAGCGCTTCACCGTACAGCACATGGTTCTTCATGATCTGATACTCTTCATCCGTAAGTCTCGAAGGCTTATCCAGGATCTCCTCCGGGATCATCAGCTTTCCGATATCATGCATCATGGCCCCGGCGGCAAGCTTATCGCAGTATTCCGGATCAAAGCCGGAGGCCAGCCCCAGCACCCGCATATATTCAGCAACTCGCTTGATATGCTCTCCGGTTTCCTTGGATTTATTCTCGCTGATCTCGGAGAAAGCATAGATCAGATAGTTCTCATTTTCCTGCATGGTCACGGCAGTATCGATATACTTATCGATCATCTGAGAATTCCGGTCCACGATAAAGAAGGCCACGAACGCCATGGTGGCTTCGATCATGAGGAAGGGAATGATGGTCAGCAGGAAATCCGTATCAAATTCATGAAATGCAGGGTTAATGGTAAGCTCGGGGAACTTGATCTGAAAAACGGCAGAAGCAAGAAGTCCGGCGGAGGAAAGAAGCGCCGCATACAGAACAAAGGTCCGGTTATAATAAAGCGATGCAAGGAACAGGGGGAACAGCAGCAACGGATATGCAGAGGTATTAAGCTCCGTGATGAGTACCGTTGACAGGATCACCATACTCCAGATCACCACATGCCGGGTATATTTCTTCTCTTCCTGTTTGAATACGGAAACCAGAATGGTAGGGATAAGGGCAAAGATCACGGCAATGCCGAAGCTTACCGAAAGGATGGCCGGATTATAATCACGGATGATCAGAAGATACGCATAAAAGACCAGAAGGAAATAGACAACAACGCGAAGACACCGGGCGGATACCCGGTTAATGTCTGCCGTATTTCTGCTACGCAAAAATGATTTGTCCATATAGATCCCCGTTTATTTTATCTTCACCGGCTGCGCGTCTCCTTAGGATCTGAGTCAGTCCGCAAGCCGCCCTTAACTTCTTATTTTAAGCTATGGCGAATAACGTGTCAACGAAAATTCAGCCCTTATACCGTGTACAGGAAGCATCTCTCCAGGTGTGCTCCAGATCATAGAACTCCCGCATCTCCCGGGTAAAAATGTGGATCACCAGATCATAATAATCCAGAAGGATCCATCCGCCGGCAGAGGAACCCTCCCGGTCCCGCATGACCGCACCGGCCCGTCCCAGAGCCTCGTCCACCGCATCATAGATGGCATCGACCTGGGCCACACTGTTTCCGCTGACGATGAGGAAATCCTCACAGATGGAGGTCAGGGCCCCCACATGCAGGGAGACGATATCGATCCCCTTTTTCTCCTGCATCGCCTTTACCGCGATATCTATCATTTCCTTTGATCCTAACATGTCGTCTCCTTCTGTAATGCACTGTAGTAACGATAGGTTTCCTCCGTAAGATCGTCGATCACCGTATCGCCCTCCTTAAGATAATCCAGGGTATTCTTCAGGATATGAAGGATACACCGGTCCAGATCCGTAAAAGCCTCCTTCCGGATCTCCGGAAGCTCTCGGATCATCCGGCGGTTCGGTTCGATATAATCCGCCACGAAGATGATCTTCTCCAGCAGGGTCATTTCCGGTTTACCCGTGGTATGGAAGGAAATGGCGGAAAGGATCCCTGCATCCGACACTCCGCATTTTTTGGCGGCATAATACGCCCCCAGCTTGCCATGGAGAAGATCCGGGTTATCCCGTTCTGAGTCCGATACCGGGATGCCGAATTTGATCGCCTTCGTCAGCTTGTCCTCCACCGGGATACATTTCGCACAGTCATGCAGCAGCCCGGCGATCCTGGCCCGCTGAACATCCTCGCCGTGAACAAAGGCCATATTGGCAGCCGTATATTCCACACCGATGGAATGTACATACCGCTTCGGTGTCAATTTCTTTTTCAGATAGATCAGCATTTCTTCGCGTTCCATAACAACCTCCCCATATCAATCCTGCTCTTCGGGAACCTGTCGGTAAATGTGGTTCCTTTGGATGTACATTTCCACCTCTTCCGTAACCATCCCCGTAAGGGGCTCACCTTCGGCCGCTGCCCTTCGGATCGCCGTGGAGGAAAGAGGGTTTGGTTCGATCTCCAAAAGCGCAAATCTTGAACCGGGGAAACGCTCCTTCAGCCCTTCCATCAGAGCTTTTAGCTTCTCCCGGTCCACATCGTCTCTTACCGCAGCGGCAAATATCGCTTCCCGGAGCAGGATCCGGGCCTGCCTCCAGGTATGGATATAGGCCAGGGAATCCCCTCCCAGGATAAAAAAGATCTCCCAATCCGGATGCTCCACGGAAAGTCTTGCCAGGGTATCCACGGTATAGTTTCTTTCTTCTGCCGTATCCAGCTCCAGGCGGGATACGGACATTCCCGGCCGGTCCTTCACCGCAAGGGTGAGCATATCATATCTCGCCTCATCGGAAGAGACCCTTCCGGACTTTTTATAATAACGAAGCTTGGTGGGCATAAAGATCACTTCGTCCACGGGGAGCTGATCCAAAGCAGCTTCGGCAATGGCAAGATGCCCCAGATGGATGGGATCAAAGCTCCCGCCGAATATGGCCTTTCCCTTTTTCGCCGGCTTCCCGGCCTGCTCCTCCTGATAGATCATATCCATATCGTGACTCTCCTTTATCCGGATATCTGCACAAGGGTTCAGACCTTTTTCGCTGCCTTCTTCGGAAGGAGGATCCTGGGATTCTCCTGATTCTGACGGAACAGCACGATCTTACGTCCGATGACCTGAACCACCTCACTGTGGGTCCGCTCGGCAAGAGTTGCCGCAAGCTGGTTGGGATCATCCATGCAGTTTTTCAGTACATTGATCTTAATGAGCTCCCGCTTGGTGATGGCTTCGTCCACCGCCTGGGTGAACTCCGGTGTAAGGCTCTGCTTTCCCAGGGAAAGAACAGACGTAAGCTCCATGGCCAGTCCCTTTAAATATGCGCGTTCTTTTGTGTTCATCTCTTCCTCTTTTCAATAATAAAAATCAGTCATGATAATAGTCAAAGGAATGTCCGTAGACATGGACCGTATCCCCGTCCTGGATCCCCAGATCCTCCAGCTGCTGCAGGATCCCGTTCTCCCGCATGAATTTCTGGAAGAACAAAAAGCCCTTCTCGTCCTCCAGATTGGTATAGCCCAGCATACGTTCGATCTTCGGTCCTTCCACCAGAAAGGCCCCCTCTTCTTCCTCCGACCGGGAAACCGTAAAGGAAAGCTGCTCCGTCTCCCGGAAGGAATCGGGATCGATCTCCTGCATGAAGACGATCTTCTCCTTGGGCAGCTCCTTCAGCAGGTCGGAGATGGTATAAAGAAGCTCCCTGACCCCTTCCCTGGTTATGGCGGAAATGGGCAGGATCTTCACCATCTGATCTTCAAAAGCCTCCCGCAGGAAATGCATGGCGATCTCCCGTTCCTCTTCATCCAGAAGGTCCAGCTTATTGCAGGCAAGGATCATGGGCCGGGAAGCCAGCTCTGCATTGTACTTCTTCAGTTCTTCGTTGATCTTTCGGACATCATCCACCGGATCTCTGCCTTCCGTTCCCGCAGCATCCACCACATGCACCAGCACACGGGTACGCTCGATATGACGAAGGAAATCGAAGCCCAGTCCCACGCCCTCGGAGGCACCCTCAATGATCCCCGGGATATCCGCCATGACGAAGCCCGGCGCATCCGGGAGATCCACTACCCCCAGGTTCGGAGAAAGAGTTGTGAAATGATACTCCGCGATCTTCGGTCTGGCATTTGTTGTTACGGAGAGCAACGTGGATTTCCCGGCACTGGGGAATCCCACCAGGCCCACATCCGCGATCATCTTAAGCTCCAGGGTAAGATATTTTTCAATGGCCGGCTGTCCGGGTTGGGCATATTTCGGCGCCTGCATGACACTGGTCACATAGTTTCTGTTCCCCTTGCCGCCCCGGCCGCCCTTAAAGAGCACCACCGGATCGGTACGGTCCGCCATATCCAGGATCACCTTACCGGTTTCGAAATCACGGATCACTGTTCCGGGAGGGACCTTAAGCACCACGTCCGCACCGTTGGCACCATGGCAGTTCCTCTTCCGTCCTTCTTCTCCGTCACCGGCTTTATATTTTCGGATGTTCCGGAAATCTGTCAGGGTATTCAGTCCCTGATCCACCACAAACACCACATTTCCACCGTCTCCGCCGTCTCCGCCGTCCGGTCCGCCGTTGGGAACATACAGCTCCCGCCGGAAGGATACATGTCCGTCGCCGCCCTTTCCGGAACGGACAAAGATCTTCGCTCTGTCAGCAAACATAGATAACCTCTTTCTAAAATAAAAAGGAGCCTTGCAATCTACAAAGCTCCTTTTTGGACTCTATCCGAGTTTAAAAGACATCTCTCCCATCGTTCGATGATTAAGCTACCGGATGAACAGAAACCTGCTTTCTGTCTCTTCCCAGACGCTCAAAACGAACGACTCCATCTGTCAATGCGAACAGGGTATCATCCCCGCCACGTCCTACATTGAGTCCCGGATGGATCTTTGTTCCACGCTGTCTGTATAAAATATTTCCGGCCTTAACAAACTGACCGTCTGCACGCTTTGCTCCAAGGCGCTTGGATTCGGAATCACGACCGTTCTTGGTGGAGCCGACACCCTTTTTATGCGCAAAGAGCTGTAAATTCATCTTCAGCACGTCACTTACCTCCTATTCAATATTGATTATTCAATTTAATCCTGGCATGCACGGCTTTCTTAAAGTTCTTTAAAATAGACCCGCACATACTCGTCGCCGTATTCCTTGTAGATCTCGCACAACCCGATACTCAGGGACTTGATCAGAATATGGCTCTCATGGCTGATATTTCCCAGCACTTTTACATAGAGCCTTCCGTCCTCTTCCTTAACCACCAGCCGGTCACCGGTAAGTCTCTCCAGTGAATTGACGGTATTAATGGAAAGAGCGGATACGGCGCTGCAGAGGATATCCTCACCGGGTTCTGCGTACTCCGCATGACCCTGCACCGCAAAGCCGAAATATCTGCCGTTTTTCTGATAAAACCTTGCGTTTATCATGGATAACTCCAAAACTGATTAAGCGTTAATGGAATCGATCTTAACTTCGGTATAAGGCTGTCTGTGTCCGTTCTTCTTGTGATATCCGGACTTTCTCTTGTAACGATATACAATGACCTTCTTAGCCTTATCCTGCTTAACAACGGTTGCCTTAACCTCAGCGCTCTTTACAGCATCGCCGAACAGCATTCCGTCATCACTGCTTACTGCGATCACATCATCAAATGTAACCTCAGCGCCATCCTCTGCAGCAAGCTTCTCTACACGGATCACATCACCTTCTGCGACCTTGTACTGCTTACCGCCGGTTGCAATAATAGCATACATAGGGAATCTACCTCCTATCTCTAAAGACTCGCCAACTACGGTGGTCCGAAGACACTTAAACTCTCGTTGAGCGGCATACTCAAAGAATATAACACCTGCAGATAGCTTATGTCAACACATTTTTTAAAAATGTGGGGTAGGTTACTTCTGTCCCCTGAATGATCCCTCCGCCGAGAACCGTATCCTCCGCATAGCAAACCGCGGACTGTCCGGGAGTGATGGCCCGCTGGGGTTCATCAAAGATAAGCTGTGCCACACCGCCCTCCTTCTCCGGCGGGATCAGGGTGGCGGGCTGCTCCGCCTGACGATAACGGACCTTCGCCCTGCAACGGATCTCTGTCTTCGGAAGCTCACCGGTGATCCAGTGGAATTCCCGGACAAAAAGGCTCCGATGGAACAGATCTGCATTATCTCCCAGAACGATGGTATTGTTGGGGATATCCACCTTGACCACATAGAGTCTCCGGTCCGCAGGCACTCCCAGTCCCCGCCGCTGTCCCACGGTATAGCCGATGATGCCTTCATGGGTTCCCAGAAGCTTACCGGAGGTATCCACGATGGGGCCCGGTTCATATTTCTTCTTCCGGAACCGGCGGATCATGGCCGCATAATCCCCATCCGGCACGAAGCAGATATCCTGACTCTCCTTCTTCCGGGCGTTGACAAACTGCATCTCAAGAGCCAGCTCCCGAACCTGGTCCTTGGTGTAATCTCCCAGGGGGAACAGTGTGCGCTCCAGCTGTTCTTCCGTAAGATCATAGAGCACATAGCTCTGGTCCTTATTCCGATCCACCGCTTTCTTCAGATAGAAATGTCCGTTTTCCCGGCAGATCCTGGCATAATGACCGGTAACGATATGGGTAAAGCCCAGCTCCCGGGCTTTCTCATACAGACGATTGAATTTCAGATATTTATTGCAGTTGATACAGGGATTGGGCGTCTCTCCTCGTTCATAGCTTGCCACAAAGGGTTCGATTACCTTATCCCGGAATTCCGCTTCATAATGAAAGATCTGATAGGGGATCCCCAGTCGTTCGCATACCGCCCTTGCATCCCGGGTATCCTTCAGGCTGCAGCAGGTATCCAGCAGATCCATGCCCACCATATCATTTTCATACAGCCGCATGGTACAGCCCATGCTCCGCATCCCGGTCTCACTGACCAGCCTTGCCGCCACGGAGCTGTCCACACCACCGCTCATTGCAATAAGCGCCGCAGGATCTGCGGCGCTAAGCTTCATGCTGTCTTCGATTGTATTCAATATCTCAGCCATATTACTTTCCTGTAAGGATCCTGGCGATCTCCTCGTAGCTCATACCCTTCTTAAGTTCAAAGGTACCTACCTTGAGAGAACGGTCATATCCATTTACGCTAAGCCAGCGGTCAAAGTCTCTGTAATCATCGATCACACCGGCAGCCTGAACCAGCTCTGCGATCCGGTCGGAACTCATGCCCTTGATGACGGTGATGGACGCCTTATCTTCCACCGGTTTCTCCGTAACAGGTTCTACGGTGACCTTCTCCGTGGTAGGCTCCTCCGTGATGGGTTCCTCAGTGATCAGCTCGGTAGTAGGCTTCTCCGTCACGATCTCCGTTACGGGCTCCGTCACCTGTTCCGTGGTGGCCTGCTCGGTAGTGGGCTTCTCGGTGATCTGTTCCGTAGTCCGGTTTTCCGTAGCCTGCTCCGTTGTGGTTATTTCCGTGATCAGCTCCGTTGTGGGAGCTTCCGTGCTAATCTTTTCTGTTGAGGTTTTCTCGGTAGTGATGGCCTCCGTGGCGGAGGATGTACTTTGTTCCTGTGGTCTTTCTGTAAAATCCCCGGTTTTAAATGCGGTATAGCCCACAAGGACTCCAACGATCAACCCGATACCGATTCCTCTGAGCAGATATTTTCTCTTCATTATGCTCTCCTCTCTTCAGGTCTAATTCGCTGAATTGCTGTCGATGATGTACTTTACATCACTTACGCCCATTTTCAGGACCTTTGAGATCTCAATGATGCTGAGACCCGCATTGTAGAGGATCAGCACATTTTCCCTGGGATCGCCGTAGGAAAGATCGATGCCTTCACGATCGATGATCTGATCCAGGGTTTCGATGGGACGAAGATCATCATCCTCATCATCAAATTCGTCATCATAATCGAAGTCTTCCTCAGCTTCGTCCTCTTCGGATTCCTCGGGTTCTTCATCCTCCTCGGATTCCTCGGACTCTTCCTCTTCAGATTCCTCCTCAGACTCTTCGTATTCTTCCTCAGCTTCGTCCTCTTCGGAGTCTTTAGATTCCTCTGCTTCATCCGGGAGCGGCTCATACTTACGGATCACGGTGTCTGCACCGGTAAGGGCACGAAGCTCTTCTCCGAACACCTCATCCTCATCCTCTACATTTACGCTGACATTGCCGTTTCCGACGGAACGTGCATCTGCCAGATCTCCGTAATCGTTTTCTTCTGAAGAGAAGTCTTTTCCTGCAAGATCCCCGAAGTCTTCCTCCTGATCTTCATCCTCGGAATCTTCTTCAGACTCATCCTCAGCATATTCCTCTTCGGACTCCTCTTCAGCTTCCTCCTCATCGTATTCTTCAGACTCCTCGGCATATTCCTCTTCGGACTCTTCTTCAGCTTCTTCCTCGTCGGATTCCTCGGACTCTTCTTCAGCTTCTTCCTCGTCGTATTCCTCAGACTCTTCCTCAGCGTATTCCTCTTCGGTTTCTTCCTCAGCAACCTCCGGAGTCTCTGCTTCAGCAGTCTCTTCTGCATATTCCTCTTCCGGTTCCTCAGCCTGCTCTGGGGAAAGCTGTGCCGCAGCTGCTACGCTTCCAACGGAAATGCTCCCGGATGCAAGCTCAGCGATCTCGGCATACTCACCGGCGCGCTGTGCTGCATTCTGTGCCGCATTCTTATATTCCTCGGTGATATCCTTTAATTCCTCGGCGCGGTTTTTAAACTCTTCCGCCTGATTCCGGTAATCCTCGGCAGCATTCTTCAATTCCTCGAATCTGGAAATGGACTGCTCATAGTCAGCGTTCATCTTATCCAGAGTGCGCTTTGCCTCATCGATCATTCCCAGAGAGAGCTTTACTTCCTTCTCTTTTCCGGAGATCT
>JAGBNH010000104.1 GCA_017634475.1 Eubacterium sp. | reverse complement strand
TCTCCAGAGAGAAGATCGAGACAGTACATAAGCAGAAGGAAAGCGTGTGGAGCTCTATTTATATCACCAGAGATACGCTGATCTCCAGCGGAAACGAGAGAAAGGCGTTCAGTATGATCATGCAGCGCCTGTATGAGATCAGCGGTTTCAGAAGCGCATATATCTATCTGTATGATACACCGGCCCGGCAGATGCCGGACGGAAGATGGGAGATCCCGGATTTCCTGCTGTTCCAGGCAGCGGCTCTGGATGGGAAGATCACTGTATTTAAGGGAGATGACCGGATCCTTCCGTCCTCCATGATCTTCCACAATAAGTATACGCCGAATAACAGAAGACATACTCTGATCGTTACCCCGATCTTCACCAACGAAGTGCTTCACGGAAATTTCGTGGGAGAAACGGATATGGGGAACTTCAGCAGTGTATATTCCACCTCTCTTCAGTTGGGAACATCCATGAAATTCATGGACCTGATGCGGCAGCAGATCGCCATCCAGAACCGTCTGGAATCCAGCATGAATGAGATCCGGGAGAAGAATGATCTTCTGAATCATCTGTCCGTAACGGATGCTCTCACCGGACTGTATAACCGCCGCGGCTTCTTCGAGATCTCGCAGCAGATGGTAGGGGAGAGAAGATGCAGGGATCTTCCCGCAGTCATCGGTTATGTGGACATGGATAACCTGAAGCAGGTAAATGATGTCTTCGGCCATAAGGAAGGGGATTTCGCCCTCCGGGCCATTGCCGGGAACCTGCAGAGCGCCATGCCGGATGAGGCGGCCATCGCCAGGATCGGCGGTGATGAATTCGCCGTCTGTGCCATCGGCGTGAGCCGGGATGCGGTGGATCAGCTGAAGGAAGAGCTGAAGAAGCAGGAGGATCTACTGAACAGCACCTCCGGGAAGCCCTACTATATTGAGTGCAGTATAGGACTCATCTCCTTTGATTGCACCGCCAAGATCAGTGTGGAGGATCTGATGATCCAGGCGGACGAGAAGCTCTATGAGAACAAGAAGCAGAAGCGAAGGAATGTGATCAAGGAGCAGAAATAAGGTAATAATTAACATACTATAAATACATTTTATGGAGGAAACAAAATGGATTACAAGAATTCCGGTGTTGATATCGAGGCAGGATACCGCTCGGTGGAGCTGATGAAGGAACACATCAAGAAGACGCAGCGCCCCGAAGTACTGGGTGGGATCGGCGGTTTTGCCGGTGCATTTGATCTGTCGATGATCAAGGGAATGGATGAACCCGTACTGCTTTCCGGAACCGACGGCTGCGGAACCAAGGTTAAGCTTGCCTTTCTTCTGGATAAGCATGATACCATCGGAATCGACTGCGTGGCCATGTGTGTAAATGATATCGCATGCTCCGGCGGAGAACCGCTTTTCTTCCTGGACTATATTGCCTGCGGCAAGAACTATCCGGAGAAGATCGCCACCATCGTAAGCGGCGTTGCGGAAGGCTGCCGTCAGGCAGGGGCAGCGCTGGTTGGCGGAGAGACCGCTGAGCATCCGGGACTGATGCCCGAGGATGAGTATGACCTGGCCGGTTTCGCCGTAGGTGTTGTGGAGAAGAAGGAAATGATCACCGGCGCATCCATTAAGCCCGGCGATGTTCTGGTGGGGATCGCCTCCAGCGGCGTACATTCCAACGGATTTTCCCTGGTACGGAAGATCTTCGATATGTCCGCAAAGTCCCTGGGACGTTATTATGCGGATCTGGGGATGACATTAGGCGAAAACCTGCTGACTCCCACAAGGATCTATGTAAATGCTCTTCGCAGCATCAAGGAAGCAGGGGTTGTTGTAAAGGGAACCAGCCACATTACCGGCGGCGGTTTCTATGAGAATATCCCGCGTATGCTCCCGGAAGGGATCGCAGCCAGAGTGAAGAAGGACAGCTACGAGATCCCGCCCATCTTTACCCTGATGGCGAAGGAAGGCAAGGTAGAGGAGCAGATGATGTACAATACCTACAACATGGGTCTCGGTATGGTACTTGCAGTGGATCCTGCGGATGCGGACAAGACGGTAAAGGCTCTTCAGGATGAAGGCGATAAGGCTTACATCATCGGCGAGACCGTTGCTGCAGACCGCGGCGTGATCCTCGTCTAGTGCTAAGCCTTTCGTGCCGTGCCCGCTGCGCGGGCAAGGCAACGGAAGGCGTTCGCAGCGAAGCGAAGAATCTTTGGGTTATACCATGTAAAAATATTGAGTTAGGAGTAAGAAAAATGCTGAGTGTTTTGGTCCTGGTTTCCGGAGGAGGAACAAACCTTCAGGCGATCATCGACGGAGTCGCTGACGGAACCATCGAAAATACAGAGCTTGTCGGCGTGATCAGTAATAACCCGGGTGCTTATGCTTTGGAAAGGGCAAAAAAGGCGGGGATCCCCGCTGAGGTTGTCAGTCCGAAGGAATTCCCGGACAGAGAGGCCTTTCATCAGGCCTTTCTTTCTGCGGTTGACCGCTATCAGCCGGAGCTCATCGTGCTTGCAGGGTTCCTCTGCATAATCCCGCCGGAAATGATCGCTAAGTATGAGCGGCGGATCATCAATATCCATCCGTCCCTGATCCCGTCCTTCTGCGGTACGGGCTATTACGGATTAAAGGTACATGAGGCGGCTCTGGCAAGAGGCGTTAAGGTTTCCGGGGCAACGGTACATTTCGTGGATCAGGGAACGGATACGGGTCCCATCATCCTGCAGAAGGCAGTAGATGTCCTTCCGGGAGATACGCCGGAAAAACTGCAGAGAAGGATCATGGAGGAGGCGGAGTGGAAGCTTCTGCCCCAGGCCATCAACATGATCGCGTTGGGACGGTTGTCTTCCTGACATATGGAAAATGATTCAAAAGGAGAAAGAAAATGAAAGTAATGATCGTAGGCGGCGGCGGAAGAGAGCACGCCATTACCTGGGCTATTGCAAAGAGCCCCAGAGTGGATAAGATCTATGCGGCACCGGGAAATGCAGGTATCGCCGAACTGGCGGAATGCGTGAACATTTCCGTGATGGATGCGGATAAGCTGGTGGCCTTTGCAAAGGAAAAGGCAGTGGATTTCGTTGTAGTAGGACCGGATGATCCCCTTGCTGCAGGCGTTGCGGATGCATTTCTGGATGCAGGCTTCCCCACCTTCGGTCCCCGGAAGAATGCGGCCATCATTGAGGCATCCAAGGCATTCTCCAAGGATCTCATGAAGAAATACGATATTCCTTCCGCGGCATATGAGGTATTCAACGATCCGGAGGATGCGCTGGAATATCTGAAGACCGCGAAGATCCCCATCGTGCTGAAGGCAGACGGCCTGGCACTGGGTAAGGGCGTTCTGATCTGCATGACCAGGGAAGAAGCCATCCAGGGCGTGAAGACCCTGATGGTGGATAAGCAGTTCGGAAGCGCCGGAGATAAGATCGTTATCGAAGAATTCATGACGGGCCGTGAGGTTTCCGTTCTCTGCTTCTCTGATGGCAAGACCATTCGTCCCATGACCTCCGCACAGGACCACAAGCGGGCAGGGGATGGAGATACAGGACTGAATACCGGCGGTATGGGTACATTTTCACCCAGCCCCTTCTATACCGAGGAAGTGGACCGTTTCTGCAGGGAGCATGTCTATCAGAAGACCATCGACGCCATGCGGAGCGAGGGAAGAGAGTTTAAGGGCGTTCTGTTCTGCGGGCTGATGCTGACATCGGACGGACCGAAGGTTCTGGAATTCAACGCACGTTTCGGTGATCCCGAAGCCCAGGTTGTGATCCCGCGGATGAAGAATGACATGCTTACGGTGATGGAGGCATGTGTGAACGGAACACTGGATCAGATCGATCTGGAATTCGAGGACAATGCGGCAGTATGTGTAATGCTGGCGTCGGACGGCTATCCGGTGCATTACGAGAAGGGCTATCCCATTACCGGTCTGGAGAAGTTCAAGGGACAGGATTCCTACTTCGCTTTCCATTCCGGCAGTGCGCTGAAGGACGGACAGGTAGTGACGAACGGCGGCCGTGTACTGGGAGTTACCGCCCTCGGCAAGACCCTTACCGAAGCCAGAGCGAATGCTTATCAGGCAACCGAATGGGTGAGCTTCGATAATAAGTATATGCGCCATGATATCGGAAAGGCCATCGACGAGGCGTAAAGCGATAGGCCATCGGCAGGAAATGACCGGGGCGTGACCGGAAAGAAAAAGATATAAGGATAAATGCATGAATGATAAATACTCTCTTGAGGCCGAACAGGCGCTTCGGGAGGCGGAAAAAATAGCAAAACAGATGAACAGCGGCTTTGTGGGAAGTCAGCACATCCTGTTCGGCCTGCTGAGTGTACATAAGGGCGTGGCTGAGAAGGTTCTGGTGAAGAATGGCGTTACCGCCGGGAAATTTCAGCAGATGCTGAGCCAGGCCAGGCAGCTTTTGCTGGAGGCTGAAGAAGCAGATAACGGCGAAATGATGACTGAGAAGACCAAAGGGATCCTCAGGGATGCGGGAGAAGAGGCCAGACGTTACGGAGTGGCCCGGATCGGAACCGAGCATATCCTGCTGGCCATCATTTCCCATCCGGAATCTGCGGCTGCGCAGATGCTGGAAGCCATGAAGATCAATCGAAAGTCGTTGTATATCGATATCCTGGTGGCTGACGGTATCCGGGAGAAGGATGCGGAGCGGACCTATCAGGCCTATATCAGCGGTAAGCTGAAGAATATGTCTGCAACCCCCACCCTGGATCAGTTCAGTCGGGATCTGTCCAGGGAAGCGGAGAGCGGCAGGCTGGATCCGGTCATCGGCAGACGGGACGAGCTGCAGCGGGTGATGCAGGTGCTTACCCGGAGAATGAAGAACAATGCCTGCCTTGTGGGTGAAGCCGGTGTGGGCAAGACCGCCATCGTGGAGGGCATCGCTCAGCTTCTCAATTCGGGCGCGGTTCCGGAGGATATGAAGGATAAGAGGATCGTCAGCCTGGACCTTACGGGAATGGTAGCCGGTTCCAAATACCGCGGTGAATTCGAGGAACGGATCAAACGCACCATCCAGGAGGTGGTCCGTGCCGGAAATGTGATTCTGTTTATCGACGAACTCCATACCATCATCGGTGCCGGTGGGGCAGAGGGTGCCATGGATGCGTCCAACATCCTGAAGCCCGCACTGTCCAGAGGCGAGATCCAGGTGATCGGCGCCACCACCCGGGCGGAGTATCGGAAATACATTGAAAAGGATGCGGCTCTGGAACGGCGGTTCCAGCCGATCTATGTGGAAGAGCCCACCACCCGGGAGACCATAGAGATCCTGAACGGTATTGTGCCGAAGTACGAGGCATTTCACGGAGTGAAGATCACGCCGGAGGCGCGGGTTGCGGCAACTCAGCTCTCCGAACGGTATATCAACGACCGGTATCTTCCGGATAAGGCCATCGATCTGCTGGATGAGGCAGCGGCAAGAAAGCGGATGTCCGCAAATCAGGTTCCCATGTTCTTTGATTCACCGGAGCATGCGCTTCGGGAACTGGAAAATGAGCTGGAGGAAGCCCTGCTTCAGCAGGATTTCGAAAGAGCCGGTGAGATCCAGAAGAAGATCGAGAAGCTGAACGCTAAGCAGACAAAACATCATAAAACCGATAAGAATGTCGAAAAGCCGGAACTTTCCGTAACGGAGTCGGATATCGCAGAGGTGATCTCCCTCTGGACCAGGATCCCGGTGGCGAAGCTTACCCAGTCGGAACAGCAGCGGCTGGTGAAACTGGAGAAGACTCTGCACGAACGGGTCATCGGACAGGAAGAGGCAGTGACTGCCGTGGCGAAGTCCATCCGTCGGGGAAGAGTGGGATTAAAGGACCCGAAGCGACCTATAGGTTCCTTCCTTTTCCTGGGACCTACAGGTGTGGGTAAGACAGAGCTCTCCAAGGCTCTGGCGGAGGCGCTTTTCGGCGACGAGGATTCCATCATCCGTGTGGATATGTCGGAATATATGGAGAAGCACAGCGTATCCAAGCTGATCGGTTCTCCTCCGGGCTATGTGGGCTATGACGAAGGCGGACAGCTTTCCGAACAGGTCAGGAAGAAGCCCTATTGCGTGCTCCTTTTCGATGAGATCGAGAAGGCTCACCCGGATGTATTCAACATCCTGCTGCAGGTGCTGGATGACGGACGGATCACGGATTCCCAGGGCAGAACGGTGAATTTCAAGAATACGATCATCATCATGACCTCGAATGCGGGAGCGGAGAGGATCGTGGCGCCGAAGAATCTGGGATTTGTGACCGCAGACAATACGGAGGAATATGAGCATAACCAGATGAAGGACCGTGTAATGGAGGAGGTACAGCGTCTGTTCCGTCCGGAGTTCCTGAACCGTCTGGATGAGACCATCGTGTTCCATATGCTGTCGAAGCAGAATGTACAGGATATCGCACAGCTGATGCTGAAGGATCTGACGAAGCGTGCGAAGGAGAATCTGGATATCCGGATCACCTATGGTGATACCCTGAAGAAATTCATCTATGAGAAGGGCTACGATCCGAAATACGGAGCCCGTCCTCTGCGCCGGACCGTACAGTCCCAGGTGGAGGATCTTCTGGCGGAGGCAGTGCTCCATGGGGAGGTCTCCAGAGGAGATAAGGTGTCCATTTCCGTTAAGGACGGTAAACCCGTCATCCGGAAGGGCAGGTCGGAAACTGCTCCGAAACCGGAAAAAAGGAGCAAAGCGAGAACCGGAAAATAACCGCAAAAATTCTTTCGGTTATTATGGAAAATGGTTTGGATTTATACTATAATGAATTCACACTGCGGCGTGTGCATTTTTTTAGGAGGTTTATAGAAATGGCTGTTATTGATGAGCTGATCCGTGAAGAAGCAGATGGAGGCCTTAGCTTCGGTAATTACGCACTGGAAACCAAGACCAAGAAGGATGGTTTCATGTATATGGGTGACAGTTACAAGGTAAAGACCTTTAACGAGATCACCAAGCTGGAGAAGAACGGATCCTTTGTTTATGAGTCCGTACCGGGAACCACCGTACATGAATTCTTTGCATCCGCAGAGAAGATCACCTTCTCCATCGAGGGGAATCAGGATGCGCAGATCACGCTTGAGCTTGAGCCGGAGCAGGAGTATAGGATCTACAAGGATGAGGTTTATTCCGGCAAGGTGAAGACCAATCTCGGTGGCAAGCTGATCCTTTCCGCTTCTCTTGAGGATAATGCGAAGAGCGATTTCGTGATCGAAAAGGCAGTAGATTAATCATAACAATTCATGATAAAGGAGACGGCTTCGTATGACCAGATGCTGGTTTTTGGAGACCGTCTTCTTTTTTATACAGGTGCGCTTATGAAAGAAAAACAGGTTTTCTTCTGCAAGGAATGCGGTTATGAATCCGCGAAATGGATGGGACAGTGTCCCGGCTGCAGACAGTGGAATACCTTTGCGGAAGAGAAGATCACGGTATCGAAAAAAAGAGGAAATGAACCGGCAGGGGAGAAACCCCACGCCGTAAGCATAACGGAGGTAACCTCGGCACAGGAGAGCCGGATCTTCACCAATATCGGGGAGCTGGACCGTGTACTGGGCGGCGGTATCGTTCGCGGTTCTCTGGTGCTGGTGGGAGGAGATCCGGGCATCGGCAAGTCGACCCTTCTTCTGGAAATGTGCAAGTCCCTGGTTTCCGATGAGGTGAAGGTGCTTTATGTGTCCGGGGAGGAATCCCTGTCCCAGATCAAAATGCGGGGCGTCCGGCTGGGAGCCTATCATGAGAAGCTGATGCTGCTGTCCGACGGGAACCTGGCCACGGCAGAGGAACAGATCGAGAAGGTCAATGCCGATGTGGTGGTGATCGACTCCATTCAGACCATGTATGTGCCGGAGCTGGACAATGTACCGGGAAGTGTGACCCAGGTAAGGGAAGTGACCACCCGGTTGATGCAGCTGGCAAAACGGCTGGATGTAGCCATATTTATCGTGGGCCATGTGACCAAGGAGGGAACCGTGGCCGGTCCCCGTACCCTGGAGCATATGGTGGATTCGGTGCTTTATTTTGAAGGAGACGACAATTCCGGATTTCGGATGCTCAGGGCAGTGAAGAACCGGTTTGGTTCTACCAACGAGATCGGCGTTTTCAGTATGACGGAGACCGGTCTGGCGGAGGTTTCCAACCCCTCCCAGATGTTCCTGTCCGGACGTCCGGTGGAGGCTCCGGGTTCTGTGGTGGTGAGCACCATGGAAGGGACCAGAGCCGTGCTGGTGGAGCTTCAGGCCCTGGTCAGCGACTCGAATTTCAATATGCCCAGACGAACCTCCGTGGGAGTGGATTATAACCGGGTGAATCTTCTGATGGCAGTGTTGGAGAAACGGGGCGGCGTGGTGCTGTCCGGCTGTGACTGCTATGTCAGCATCGCGGGAGGAATGAAGGTGAATGATCCGGCTTCGGATCTGGGGATCATTTCCGCTATTTATTCCAGCTTCCGTAATCGTCCGGTGGGAGATGATACGGTGATCATCGGTGAGGTGGGTCTGGCCGGAGAGATCCGGGGAGTCCAGAGCATACAGGCCCGGGTAAAGGAAGCAGACAAGCTGGGCTATAAGCGGATCATTTTACCGAAGGCAAGCCCCGTGTCCGGAATCCCGGATCTGAACTGTGAGCTGATCTATGTCCGGACCATCGGGGAAGCTCTGGAAAGAATATGACAGCAGGCAAAATGCAGTGATACATAGAGCATGCAGAGCTTAAAGATATTTACAGACACATACAAAATACGAAGGGCATGAAGCAACATGATCTTAGCATGTCAGAACGTCTCCAAATCCTTTGGGGAGACACAGGTTTTAAAGAATATCAATTTTCATATCGAAGAGAAGGATAAGCTTGCCATCGTTGGTGTGAATGGTGCAGGCAAGACCACCCTTCTCAGGATCCTTCTGGGTGAAGATAAGCATTATGAGGGAACGGTGGTCAGGGCAAAGGATATACGGATCGGTTATCTGTCCCAGCACCAGGATATTTCCTTCCAAAATACAGTCTATCAGGAGATGGAACAGGCCAAGGGCTATCTGATCCGCATGGAACAGCGCCTCAGGGAGCTGGAGGAGGAAATGAAGCACCTGGAGGGGGAGGAGCTGGAGAAGGTGCTGGAGACCTACAATCGTCTGTCCACACGATATGACCGGGAGAACGGTTACGCCTATGAGAGTGAGATCACCGGGGTCCTGAAGGGTTTGGGCTTCGCGGAGTCGGATTATGACCGGGACATCCAGTCCCTGTCCGGTGGGCAGAAGATGCGGATCGCCCTGGGGCAGCTCCTTCTTTCCCATCCGGACGTGATCCTTCTGGACGAGCCTACCAACCATCTGGATATGCCATCCATTTCCTGGCTGGAGGGATTTCTCTCCGGTTATCCCGGAGCAGTTATCGTGGTGAGCCATGACCGGCTGTTTATCGACAGGGTGTCCAACCAGATCCTGGAGATCGAACTGGGACGTTCCACCCTGTATCGCGGAAATTATTCCTATTACCGGGAGCACCGGGAGAAGAAACGTCAGGATGAGATGAAAGCCTATCTCAATCAGCAGGCGGAGATCAAACACGAAGAGGATGTGATCCGCAAGCTGAAGCAGTTCAACCGGGAGAAGTCCATCAAGCGGGCGGAAAGCCGGGAGAAGATGCTGGATAAGATCGACCGGATCGAGAAGCCCCAGGAGCTGAATGCGGAAATGCGTTTCAGCCTGACGCCGGTGACGGAATCCGGTGAGGATGTGCTCTTTGCGGAGCATTTGAAGAAGGCCTATGGTGACAATAAGCTGTTTGAGGAGCTGGGAATAGATATCAAGCGAGGAGAGCATGTGGCGCTGATCGGCGGGAACGGCACGGGGAAGACCACCCTCCTGAAGATCCTGGCCAGAAAGCTTTCCAAGGATGCGGGAACCGTCACCCTGGGGGCGAGAGTCCGGATGGGCTATTTCGATCAGGAGAACCAGGACCTTTCCATGGATAAGACCCTGTTCGAGGAAATGTCGGACGCCTTCCCGGAAATGAACAATACCCGGATCAGGAATGTGCTGGCGGCCTTCCTGTTCACAGGGGACAAGGTGTTCCAGAAGATCGGCGATCTTTCCGGTGGAGAGCGGGGGCGGGTTTCCCTGGCAAAGCTCATGCTGTCGCCGGCTAACCTGCTGCTCCTGGATGAGCCCACCAACCACCTGGATATCCCTTCCAAGGAGATCCTGGAGGACGCCATAAGAAGCTATACCGGAACGGTGCTGTACGTAAGCCATGACCGGTATTTTATCAATCAGACTGCAACCCGGGTGCTGGAGCTAAGGCATAAGGTGCTCACCAGCTACCCCGGGAACTATGATGATTTCGAGGAGAACCGGGATAAGCTGTTCATGCTGCAGAACGGGAACAATCCCTATGCGGATACGAACCAGTCCATGACCCGGGATGGGTTCTCCATCGTTTCCACTGAGTCCTATGCCAGGGAAACCGGCGGAAACAGCAAGGAGGAATATCTGCAGCGGAAGGAAGCCTATGCAGCGGAGCGGAAGCGGGCCAGCGATCTTCGGAAGCTGGAGAAGCAGATCGCTCAGGCAGAGGAGGAGCTGGATCAGATCAGCAGCAAGCTGAACGATCCCGCCAACGGAACCAATGTGGCTCTGCTTACGGAAATGACCAACCGCCAGCAGGAGCTGGAGGAGCAGCTGCTGGAGTGGTACGAAGCGGTTGAGGACAAACAACGTGGATGAAGTGACGAAAAAAGAAGAACCGGAGAACGATTCCAGAGAAAAGGGCAGCAGATCCGGCGGAAAGCCAACGCGTTTTGATCTGCTGCTTCTTTTGGGGATCCTTCTTTTCGCTGGGATATTCTGGCTGGCTGTACATTTCCTTGCCCCTAAGGGAAATACGGTGGTGGTAACGGTGGACGGAGAGACCCGCCTCACCCTTTCTCTGTCGGAGGACCGGGAGGAAGTGGTGAAGACCGGGAACGGCTACAATACCATTCGGATCAAAAACAATGAAGTGTGTGTAGCGGAAGCGGACTGCCCGGACAGGCTCTGTGCGAAGCATGCGGCCATCAGGAATTCCGGGGAGACCATCATCTGTCTTCCCCATAAGCTGATCGTGGAGGTGCGTGATGAGACAGAATAAAAGGATCGCACTCCGTGGTTGCCTTATGGCCCTGGCCCTGGTGCTTTCCTACCTGGAGAGCCTGGTGCCGGTATTCTGGGCATTTCCCGGCATACGGCTGGGGCTGGCCAATATTGTGACCATTTTCGTGCTTTATCAGATGGGCCCCATAGACGCAGGCTTTGTTACTCTGGGGAGGATCATCCTCTCCATGCTGCTCTTCGGAAATGTAACCACCCTGATCTACAGCCTGGTGGGAGCGGTATTCAGTATGACCGCCATGATCCTGGCGAAGCCCCTGAAGCCTTTCTCCGCCATGGGAGTCAGTATTCTGGGAGGAAGCTTTCACAATATCGGCCAGTGCGTTGCCGCAGCCTTCCTGCTGAAGAGCGGGAGCGTCATGAGCATCCTGGCGGTGCTGCTTCCGGTGGGGGCAGTGGCCGGCGCGGTGATCGGATTTCTGGCCGGAGTACTGATCCGCAGGATTCCTCTGGAGTGACGAATACCGGTCAATATCTTGTTGCGAAACCGGCATAAATCGGTTAAAATTATACCATATGTTGAAATGTACGGTAAGGGAGTGAAACGCATGCCGAGATTTACCTTCCGGGGTGGTGTGCACCCGAATGACGGAAAAAAACTGACGAAGGATAAGGAGATCAAAGCCTACATACCGCAAGGTGAGGCGGTCTATCCCCTGAGCCAGCATATCGGAGCGCCTGCAAAGGCCGTGGTGAAAAAAGGTGACCGCGTTCTTGCAGGGCAGTTGATCGCCGAGGCAGGAGGTTTTGTCTCGGCTAATATTCATTCTGCGGTCTCCGGCACAGTGAAAAGCATTGAAAAACGCGAGGTTCCCGGCGGCGGTATGGTGGATTCCATCATCATCGAGAACGACGGCCTCTTCGAAGAGGTGGACTATAGCGCAAATGTCCGACCGCTGAAGGAACTGAGCAGGGCAGATATCCTGAAGATCATCCGGGGATCCGGGATCGTGGGAATGGGTGGAGCAGGCTTCCCTTCCGATGTGAAGCTCTCCCCCAAGAATGAGAAGGATATCGACTGCATCCTGGTGAACGGGGCAGAGTGCGAGCCCTATCTTACCTCGGATTACCGGCGGATGCTGGAGGAACCGGAGAAGGTGGTGGAGGGTCTGAAGATCGTCCTCAGCCTGTTTGACGGGGCCCAGGGCATCATTGCCATTGAGGATAATAAGCCGGATGTCATAAGGCTCCTTCGGGAGAAAACGAAGGATGAGCCCCTGATCCGGGTAAACAAGGTGAAGACCAAGTATCCCCAGGGTGCGGAGCGACAGCTGATCTATGCCAATACCGGGCGTTATGTAAACTCAAGCATGCTGCCGGCGGATGCGGGCTGCATCGTTCATAACGTGGACACCATCATTTCCATCTACGAAGCGGTAGTGCTGGGAAGACCGTTGATCTCCAGAGTGGTCACGGTGACCGGCGACTGCATCGCTGAACCGCAGAATTTCATCGTTCCCCTGGGTACCTCCTACCGGGAGCTCATCGAAGCAGCGGGAGGCTTTACGAAGGATCCGGCGAAGGTGATCTCCGGCGGCCCCATGATGGGCAAGGCCATGTACTCCCTGGATGTTCCGGTGGTGAAGGGAACGTCGGCGATCCTTACCCTCAGCCGCGATGCGGTGGCGGAGAGCACGCCGAGTCAGTGTATCAAGTGCGGCAAATGTGTATCCATTTGCCCCGGAAGGGTTCAGCCGAACCTTTTGGCGGATCTTGCGGAAGCAAGAGATGTGGAGGGCTTCCTTAAGCATGACGGAATGGAATGCTGCGAATGCGGTTGCTGTTCCTTCGTGTGTCCTGCGAAGCGACATCTGACACAGACCATCGCAGGAACCAGGAAACAGGTTCTGGCGAACAGGAAGAAGGGGTAGGGCATGGCTGAACAAGTGAAGGAAATGACCGGAACAGCCGGAACAAATAAAGAAAAACAACATTTCATGCAGATCTCTGCCTCGCCCCATATCCGGAGCGGGAACAGTACCACCTCCATCATGGGAGATGTGCTCATCGCGCTGCTCCCGGCCTCGGCCATGGGTGTGTATAATTTCGGGGCACGAGCGGCGTTGATGATCCTGATCTGCGTGGTTTCCTGTATGGTATTCGAGTATTTCTCGGAGCTCGCCATGAAGCGGAAGAATACGGTAAGGGATCTGTCGGCAGCGGTAACGGGACTTCTGCTGGCGCTGAACCTTCCGGTATCCCTGCCCTTCTGGATGGCGATCCTGGGATGTCTTTTCGCCATTGTTGTGGTGAAGCAGCTCTTCGGCGGCATCGGACAGAACTTTATGAATCCCGCCCTGGCGGCAAGATGCTTCCTGGTGCTGTCCTTTGTAGGCCCCATGACGCGGTTCACACTGGATGCTGTCACTACGGCCACCCCTCTTGCCGTGCTGAAGAATGAGGGGCTGAACGCGGTAGGTGTATGGGACATGTTCCTGGGTGTGGAAGCCGGGACCATCGGCGAGACCTCAGCGGCAGCCCTTCTGATCGGCGCGGTCTATCTGGTGATCCGGAGAGTGATCAGGCCCACCATCCCCGTGTTTTACATGGGAAGCTTTGCGGTTTGCATAGTGATCTATGGTCTGACTCAGGAGATGGAAGTCTGGGACCTCACCCGTTTTACCGCGGCACATCTCTGCGGCGGCGGACTGGTACTGGGTGCCTGCTTCATGGCTACGGATTATACCACGTCCCCCATTACCGGTAAGGGACGGGTGGTATACGGTATCCTTCTCGGTATCCTCACTTTCTGCTTCCGGATCTTCGGCAGCAGCACGGAGGGTGTCTCCTATGCCATCATTTTCGGTAACCTGCTGGTTCCCATGATCGAAATGTTTACGAAGCCCAGATCCTTCGGCGCCGGATATGAGAAGAAGCCCCTTTCCGAAAATCGCGGATGGCTTCAGCCGGTCACATTGGATGAAGAAGGAAATCCGGTGAAGGCGAAGAAGAGTAAGGAAGGCATGCTCCGAGTAGTGGTGACCATTACCCTGATCGGTGCCATGGCCGGCGGACTACTTGGCCTGGTTTATGCAGTGACCAAGGATCCCATTGCCGAAACGGCGGAGAAGAAGAAACAGGAATCCTTCAGGACCGTTATGCCCGAAGGAGAGAACTATAAGGAATATACGGAGAAGGCCGACTGGGAGAAGCTGGGGCTTTCGGATGTATCCGGTATCGATGATGTAAATGCGGCGCTGGAGCTTCTGGGGTATTCCGGAGTGACACTGGAAAGCCGTACGGACGCCATGACAGGGGAAACCTGCATCGGGCGGATCTGGATCATCACCAGCCATGAGGGCTATGCGGGAGATATCCGGATGGCTGTGGGCATAAAGGACGGCAAGGTGACCGGAGTGAACATGCTATCCATCGGCGAGACCAGCGGACTGGGTATGGAAGCCCGGGATAATCCGGCATTTACCGCCCAGTACACTGGTAAGGATGTGGAGGAATTCACCGTGGTGAAGACCGCGCCGGAGAAGGATTCCCAGATCCAGGCCATTACGGGTGCCACCATCACCTCGAAGGCAGTAACTAAGGCGGTAAATGCGGTTCTGGATGCGGACCGTCTGACCGGTGGAGAATAGGAAGGGAGGAGATTCAGATGAATAAAAGCCTGGAACGTCTGTATAACGGCGTCATTAAAGAAAATCCTACCTTCGTTCAGATGTTGGGTATGTGCCCCACACTGGCTGTCACTACCACCGCCATCAACGGTCTGGGAATGGGACTTGCCACTACGGCAGTGCTCACCATGAGCAATCTCATGATCTCGGCCCTGCGGAAGGTGATCCCGGACAAGGTGCGGATCCCTGCCTACATCACCATCATTGCGTCCTTTGTGACCATGATCAGTTTCGTGATGCAGGCCTATACACCGGATCTTTATGACAGTTTGGGAGTATTTATCTCCCTCATCGTTGTGAATTGTATCATCCTGGGAAGAGCTGAGGCCTACGCCTCCAAGAATCCGGTGCTTCCCTCCATTTTCGACGGATTGGGCATGGGGTTTGGATTCACGGTAGGACTTACCACCATCGGTATTATCCGGGAGTTTCTCGGGGCCGGAACCTTCTTCGGTATGGCTGTGACAAAGGATCTGTGGGATCCCATCGCCATATTTACCTCTAACCCCGGAGCATTCTTCGTGCTTGCTTTCATCATCGCAGGGATCAACGCCTTTGCCATCCGTAAGGCGAAGAAGAAGGGGGAGAAGCCGAAGCTTCGCAGGATCGACACCTGCGCCGGCTGTACCAATCTTTCCTGTGCCGGACGGCAGATCGCCCGGGAGGAGTGCGGGGAGAGCTCCGTGATCAAGGCGGAGAAAACGGCAGCAGAGCAGGTTAAGCCCGCTGCGGTATCTGACGGAAAGGAGGAGAAGTAATGAACATTTTCCTCTTTGCCATATCGGCAGCATTGGTGAATAATGTGGTGCTGGTGCAGTTTCAGGGGCTTTGTCCCTTCCTGGGGGTTTCCAGGAATACGAAAACCGCAGCGGGAATGGGAGGAGCGGTCATCTTCGTTATGACCCTGGCCAACACGGTCACCAGCCTGATCTACTATTATGTACTGGTCCCGCTGGAGATCGAGTACCTGAACACCATCGCCTTTATCCTGATCATTGCAGGACTGGTACAGTTCGTGGAAATGTTCCTGAAGAAGAAGGTACCCTCGCTGTATAAGGCGCTGGGCGTATACCTTCCGCTGATCACCACCAACTGCGCGGTTCTGGGTATCGCCATCAGCAGTATGAAGGATAAGCTTTCTGTGGGAATGAGTATCCTGAACGGCTTCTTCTCTGCAGTGGGCTTCGCGGTGGCCATCACCATCCTGGCAAGCATCCGGGAGAAGATGGAACGGAACAATGTTCCGAAGGCATTTCAGGGCGGCCCCATCATTCTGATCGCCGCCGGACTTATGGCTTTGGC